>NZ_JBEPAP010000060.1:0-60206 GCF_040298665.1 Streptomyces sp. NPDC001508 | reverse complement strand
GCGCCCTGGGACACCCGGTCCGGCGACGGACGGCACCGCCCCCTGCTCACCGGAGTGATGAGCAGGGGCATCGGACCGTCCAGGCCGAACCGGTGGCCCCGGGGCGTGAGGGACCCCGCCCCCGCATCCCCGGACCACGGACACGATCCGTACCCGCCGGACGCGGAGCGAACGCGCGGAACCAGGACGCCCAACACCGTTCGGGGCGCCCGGCTGAGCACGAGTCCTGGCAACAGGACTCACTCCCGCTCAGTCTCTAGGAACGGTCAGTCGAACCAGCGGTTGCGGGATAGTTCCTCTGTGCGGGTCGGGTCTTCCAGGAGGGCTGCCACCTCGAAGCGGCGTGGCCACTGGCCCGCCGCCCAGGCGAGTCCGGCGGCGACGCCCTCCAGGGTCGCGGCGTGCAGTACGCCGTCGGCGGTCAGCCGCCAGTCGATGTCGACGCCGTCGACGACCAGTTCCTCGTGCTCGACATAGCTGCCGGGGGTGCGCGGCCCGAGCAGCACCCGCACCGCCTCCGGCACCTCGTGCTCCGTTCCGGCCGAGTCCACCTGCCCGGTGACGGACTCGCTCAGCCGCCGTACCTGGAAGAGTTCCGCCAGCTCCGCGGCCCGGGCGGGCCGCACCGGCAGCAGCGGGACGCCCGCGGTGAAGGGCAGCAGATCGGGCGAGTCGACGACGACGGCGTCGGCCGCGTCCACCACCTCGACCCGCCCGTCCACGACGGCCCGCAGCTCGTCCGGCAGGGTCACCTGCTCCGGTTCCAGCTCGGCCAGCGCACCGTACAGTCCGTGCAGTTGGGCGGGGGTGACGGGCCGGTCCGGGTCGGCGAGCCGGTCCAACAGCTCGGCGGCCCCGCCCGGTTCGTCGAGCAGCGCGGCGAGCGACGTGCGCACACCGAGGGCCCGCAGCACCTGCTCGTCGGCGAAGCCGGTCGCGTCGGCCTCGTCGTACAGCCCGCGCAGCAGTGGATCGCCGCCCGCCGCGAGCAGCCCGGCGGGCCGCCGGCCGTCCAGCACCGGGTGCCCGCGCAGCCACCACGCCGTGTACGGCCGTACCACCTCGTGGGTGCCGTCCGGCAGCAGGACGCGTACCGGCTGGGTGAGCGCGTCGCGCAGCGGCGGGCGGGCGAGCAGGGCAAGCGCCTCGGGCCAGTGGTCGTCGTCGACGAGGTCGAGGTCGCGCACGGCGATCAGTTCGGTGGCGACCGGGGGCACCGGTGTGTCCGGGAAGCGGTCAAGGACGTCCTCGCACCACACGTCCACGGCGTCCAGCAGTCCCGCGTCGTCCGGTTCGGCGAAGTCCCCTTCGCGGGGCTCCAGTTCATCCGGGTCGAGCACCACATCGGTGGCCCGCACCAGCGCGAAGTCGGCCAGCACCCCGCAGGCGGCCAGCGGCTGTTCGCCCCACCTCTGCGCCAACTCGACGTCCACGGCGGCCAGTTCTCCCTCGCGGATGACCCGGGCGAACGGGCTGCCGGGCAGCACCAGTTCACCGGCGGGGGCGAGTTCGCCGTCCTCGTCGGGCAGCGCCAGGGCGCCCAGCCAGGGCTCGTCGCCGGGTTCCAGGCCCGCGTCCCGGACCAGGGCGAGGACGGTGTCCGCCAGTTCCTCGGCGTCCGGCGCGTCCTCCTCCCACCCGCCGGCGCCCTCCTCGTCGAGGGAGGCGGCGACCGCGGCGCGCACCTGGGGCGTGGTCAGCACGGCACGCGGGGTCGCGGGCAGCGCGCCCAGCTTCTCCAGGATCGGATGCGCGGCGTCGGGGTGCGCGACCTTCAGGCCGAGCCGGGCGAGCGTCCCCGTATCGATACGGGCGGCGTCCGCGGTGGGCAGCAGCACCTGCCGGGGGCCGATGGTGGTACGCACGGCCCCCGGGCCAAGACGCTGTCCGGTGTCCCCGGCGAGCGGGACGGGCAGTCCGGACAGCCGGTCCGGGTCCACCCCGGCCAGGCTGTCGTACAGCCGCCGCCACCAGCCGGGCTCCTTCTCCAACCCGGCCAGCCGGTCGATCGCGTCGGCGAGCGGCAGCCGGGCGACGCCCAGCGTGCGCAGTTCCACGCGGCGTTCGAGGCCGCCGGGCAGCAGTGTGGGCAGCACCTCGGCGAGTACGTGCACGGTGTCGGCGCCCGCGCCCTCGACGATCTCGGCGTCCCGGGGGCGCAGCGTCTCGGGAAGGTCCTCGGCGTCGTCCTCCTTGGCCTCGGCGGCCGGGGGCAGGAACGCGGTCCGCGCAAGGCGCTCCAGGATCGCCTGGCGCAGCGCACCGTCGAGTTCGCCCTTGCCGAGCGGCCCGGGCACCAGGTCGATGATGCCCTCGGTCACCGGCCGCCAGCCGGCGAGGAGTTCGGTGTACGCGTCCGCCGCCCGCCGTACCAGGAAGTCGGTCAGCGGACCCGGCGCGGCGTGCCGGCGGGTGGTGTCCAACGGGAAGGAGGCGATCAGCAGCGCGGGGACACCCAGGGGCTCGTCGCTGGGGGTCGGGGCGTGCACGACGGGCGCGGTACGGGGGCGGGCCGGGGCGCCGTCGGGGCCCACCGGCACGGCCCAGGTCACCGACCAGTGCGGGCGCAGGCGTTCCTCGACCGGGCGGTCGGCGAGCAGGTCGGGGGTGAGCGGGCCGTGCGCGGCGACGGTACGCCAGCGGGTGGTGCCGTCGCGCGAGTCCGCGACGACCGTGCCGGTGCCGTCCGTGCTGCGGCGCAGGGTGCGCGGGGCGTCGCCGTTGATCTCGACGACGACCTCCGCGAGGCCGGGCAGGGCGAGCAGCAGGGCGTCGTCCACGGCGTGCAGGAGGCGTTCGGCGAGGTCGGCGGCGGCCGCGTCGCGCAGCGGCAGGATGACGACCGTGTCGTACGGGTCCGGGGCGGTGCCCTCGGCGGCGAACGGCAGCCGCAGCAGCGGTACGTGTCCGTCGCGGCGCCGGATCTCGTCGCCGAGGCCGGGGCTGCGCCGGGCGGTGTCGGCGGCGAGTTCCCGGGCCTCGGCGAGCGACCAGCGGACGCCGCCGTGCCGGCCGACGACGGCGGGCTCGTCGGTGACGGCGAGCACGGCGGAGAAGCCGACGCCGAACCGGCCGACGGCACCGTGTAGCGCGCCGGTGGCGCCGGGGCCCTCGGCGTCGGCGGCGTTGGCGTCGTCGGCGGCTGCGGCGTTGGCGTCGTCGGCGTCGCGTTTGGCGGAGGCGCGGAGGGTGGCGAGCGATTCGACGCCGGCGGCGTCCAGGGGGGCGCCGGTGTTGGCGGCGAACAGGACGCCGTCGCGGAGGGTGAGCCGGAATCGGCCGGGCGCGTGGGCGCGGGCCGCGGCGTCGGCGGCGTTCTGCGCCAGCTCGATCACGAGCCGGTCGCGGTAGCCGCCGAGGACGAGGTCCTCCTCCGCGTTGGCGTCCTCGCGGAAGCGGGCGGGGCTGGTGGCCCAGGCGTCGAGGACACCGCGGCGCAGACGGGCCGTGCGGAAGGGGTCGGCACCCTCGGCCGCGGGCCGCACGAACTTGCTCACGTTCACTCTCCTCGTCGGGGCGGTGACGATGAAGGTACCGCTCCTGCGGCACCGGGGTGCCGGGTCGGGCCGGGCGAACGGAGGACCCGTGCCACGGTGTGCTGCCAACGTAGCCCCGCACGCCCGCGCACGGCCCCCCAGCGGGCGCCGGGAGCGGCCCCGACACCACGGCCGACCGTCCCGCGCCCCGGACACCGCGAGCGCGCTCCGGCGCCGCCCACGCCTCGGCGACGGCCACGAGCGCGCTCCAACGCGCCGGCCGCTCCTCGGCGCCCCGGGTGCGCGCCGAGCCAGTGAACGCCCGGCACCTCAAGTGCGCCTCACTGCCGGCCCCGGGCGCGGGACAGACCTGGAAACCCCCCTGGAAACAGCCAAGTTCCCCCACCGACCCATCACCGAGCGGCGTGGCCCGGGGACCGGGAGCGCGGCCGGAGCGGGTGGCAGGCGGGGTCCGGGGTTACGAGTGGCCGAGTTCCGCTGTCGACTCGTCGGTGATCGTCGGTACCGAGCCGGAGTCCGGTGCCGGGCGCAGGGGGAAGGGGTCCACCCGGGTCTCGTCGATCACCGGCGCCGCCGGCTGGGGCGGCTTGGGCATGACGGCCGCTTCGGAGTGGCCGCCGCAGCCGTACGCGAGCGAGACCACGCGGCCGTCCGCCGGGGCGAACTCGTTCGCGCAGACACCGAAGGCCTGGCCGAGTGAGCCGCCGAGGGGCAGCAGGAAGCCGCAGCTGACGCAGGGCGCGGGCGCCGCCTGCGCCATCGGCGTCCCGGGGCCGAACGCCTCCTCCCAGCGGTCGGCGGCCAGGTGCAGGCCGTAACGGGACAGGACCCGGGCGCGGCGCATGCCGAGTTCTTCCGCCACCGCCGAGATCGAGCCCCGGGACGGCGCCACCGGGAGTGTCGCGGGGGCGCCCGCGGTGACTTCCGCGTCCTCCGCCTCGGCCAGTTCCGCCATCTCCTCGGAGACCGCGGAGTGCACGGGCGGCTCGTCCTCGCCGGAGTAGCCCGGTTCCAGCCGCAGGTCCTCGGACTCGGTGGGCAGCAGATCGCCGGGGCCCAGGTCGCCGGGCCGCAGCCGCTCGCTCCAGGGCACCCACTCGGGCGCGAGCAGCGCGTCGGGTCCGGGCAGCAGGACCGCCTCGTCGAGGGTGACCACCTTGGCGCGCGAGGCGCGGGCCACCGTCACCGCCCAGCGCCAGCCCCGGTAGCCCAGTTCCTTGCACTCGAAGAAGTGCGTGACAACACGGTCGCCCTCGGACACCAGCCCGGTGTGCTCGCCGACCACGCCGGGCGCCGCCGCCTCCTCGGCTGCGGCGCGGGCGAGGTCGACGGCCTCGGCGCACAGGCGGTCGGGGGTACGGCTTCGCGTTGTCGCTGCGCTCACAGGTATCGCTTCTCTCCTACGCCGTCTCACGGGTGCGCCTGCCTGAAGGCGGTGGGGCGGACGGAGCGGACCTGTGGGCCGCATCGACGTCCGCGTCCGATCGCACTCGGGCGCACCTCTGCCATCCATTCTGCGGGATGGCTGAGATACGCACGCTACCTGTTCGTGTGCGCTCGGCCTACACCGACGGCCGCTTCACTCCCGCCGGGTGCCGTTTCCGGTCCGCCCCGAGATCCTCGACGGGCCGGTACACCACCGGCCGTCCGGCCGTGCCGCCGCCGGTTGCCACGCTCTGACCCGGCGCCTGGGCCGGGCCCCGCCACCCGCCTCACCAGCAACGTCCCCTGCTTTTGGGCCGATCCTCCCCCACCCCCGGTGCTGATGCCACCGACTCGCTCGGCGACAAGTGCTCTAGGAAAAGGATTCTCAGGGCACTATGAACGTCGTGGCAGCCGCGAGGTCGCCCCAGGGCACCGCCCGCGTCGGCGGCGGCAAGGGGAGCAGTCGAGGTGGCGGTGCGGGCCGTATGGGCGGTGCCGTCCGCGCGGTCGGCCGTGCCCTGCACCTTCCGGTCGCCGGCGCGGCCCGCGGCATCAGGAGGGCCACGCACGCGCACGGCGCCGGCGAGTCCGGGCTCGGCAAGCTGATCGAACTGCACGCCGTCAACGGCGCCGGCGATGTGATGATCACCGTGGCGCTCGCCTCCACCGTGTTCTTCTCGGTGCCGACGGACGAGGCCCGCGGCCGGGTCGCCCTCTATCTCGCGATCACCATGGCCCCGTTCACGATCCTCGCGCCGGTGATCGGCCCACTGCTCGACCGGCTGCCGCACGGCAGGCGCGCCGCGATGGCCGCCGCGATGCTGGCCCGTGCCCTGCTGGCGCTGATCATCTCCGGGGCGGTCGCGAGCGGCAGCCTGGAGCTGTATCCCGCCGCGCTCGGGGTGCTCGTGGCATCGAAGGCGTACGGCGTGGTCCGCAGCGCGGTCGTGCCCCGGCTGCTGCCGCCCCGCTTCTCCCTGGTGAAGGCGAACTCCCGGGTGACCCTCGCCGGGCTGCTGGCCACCGGGGTGGCCGCCCCGATCGGGGCGGGCCTGCACGCCATCGGCGACCCCTGGCCGCTGTACGGCGCCTTCGTGATCTTCGCGGCGGGTACGTTCCTGTCGTTCTCGCTGCCGCGCAAGGTCGACTCCGCCAAGGGCGAGGATGTCGCCCTGCTCGCCGCGGACGCGGAGCATCTGCGCGGCCCGCGCCGCACCGGCGCCAGACGCCCGGGGCTGCGCACGGTCGGCCCGGCCGTCACGCACGCGCTGGGCGCGAACGCCGCCCTGCGCTGCCTCTCCGGCTTCCTGATCTTCTTCCTCGCCTTCCTGCTGCGCGAGCACCCGCTGACCGGCGAGAGCGCGGCCGTCTCGCTGGGGATAGTGGGCGTCGCGGCCGGCGCGGGCAACGCGCTCGGCACGGCGGTCGGGGCCTGGTTGCGGTCCCGGGCACCGGAGATCATCATCGTGACCGTGGTCGCGGTGGCGCTGGGCACAGCGGTCGTCGCCGCGGTGTTCTTCGGCGCGTTCCTGGTGGCGTGCCTGGCCGCGGTCGCCGGGTTCGCGCAGGCGCTGGCCAAGCTGTCCCTGGACGCGCTGATCCAGCGGGACGTGCCGGAACCGGTCCGCACATCGGCGTTCGCACGTGCGGAGACGCTGCTGCAGATGGCGTGGGTGTTCGGCGGCGCCGTGGGCATCGTGATGCCGCTCAACGGCGCCCTGGGCCTGGCCGTGGCCGCCGTATTCGTGGCCGTCGGCTGGCTGACGACCGTGCGCGGGCTGCTGGCCTCGGCCCGGCACGGCGGGGCGGCCCGGCCGCGAGTGGCGTAACGAACCGGGCACGCCGCCCCCCACGTGGGGGCCGCCCCAGGGGTGCCCGATAGCCTTCGGCCATGACCATGCAATCCGCTTCGCGACGCCGCCGCGCCGTCGCCGCCGCCGGCGCCGTTTCCGCCGGACTGCTCGTCCTCACGGCCTGCGAAAAGCCGACCCCGATCGCAACGGTCACCGTCGGCACCAACTCGGTCAACTCCGAAGCCACCTGCTACAACGACGACAAGGCCCTGGACACGGCCGCCCTCGGGAACTGCCTCAAGGACACCGACATCAAGTCCATCACGGTGGACCCGGAGGAGACCGTCCGCTTCGGTGTCGACCCGAAGATCGCCGACAGCGGCTGGACGATCCTGATGAACGGTCAGCCGCTCACCGACTCCAGCACCAAGACGTACCGCACCATCCCCGGCAGCGTCTTCTTCAACGCCCAGTACGGCGCGCAGGGCAACTCGACCCTGGTGTCGGTCAAGGAAGGCGACAAGACCGTCAAGGGACTGTGGTCCTTCAAGCTGAAGAAGGCATCCTGACCACGTCCGGCAAGCGTTTCCTCGTGGCCACCGCGGTCCCCGCCGAGCGGGACGCGGTGGCGCAGGCGTTTCCCGGCACGGCGCGCGAGGTGCGCCTGCCCGGCGGCACACTCCACCGGATCACCGGCGCGCACACCTACGACCTGCTCGCCGCCGGCGTCGGCCCCGCCCTCGCCGCCGCCTCCACCGCCGCCGCCCTGACTGCCGCGGCCCTGCACGGCTCCCCGTACGCGCTCGTGGTCAGCGCCGGGATCGCCGGCGGATTCCGGCCCGCGGCGCCCGTCGGATCGCTCGTCGTCGCCGACGAGATCACCGTGGCCGATCTGGGCGCCGAGACCGCCGACGGCTTCCTCCCGGTCACCGGACTCGGGTTCGGCACCGTCAGTCACCGTCCGCCGGAAACACTCGTACGGGAGGTGACCGCGGCGACCGGGGCGCGCTCCGGGACCGTGCTCACCGTCTCGACCGTGACCGGGACCGCGGCCCGCGCCGACGCGCTGCGCGTCCGCCACCCCCGGGCGCTCGCGGAGGCCATGGAGGGCTTCGGGGTGGCCGAAGCGGCCACCGCGCACCGGGTGCCCGTCCTCGAAGTACGCGCGGTGTCCAACCCCGTCGGCCCGCGCGACCGCGCCGCCTGGCGCATCGGCGACGCCCTCGCGGCCCTCACCGAGGGCTTCGGGAAGCTCACGCCCGCACTGGAGAGTTGGAACCCGCATGAGCCCTGAGAGCCGACCGCTGCAGATCGCCTACTCCCCCTGCCCGAACGACACCTTCGTCTTCGACGCCCTCGCCCACGGCCGCGTCCCCGGCGCGCCCGCGCTCGACGTCACCTTCGCGGACATCGACATCACCAACGGCATGGCCGAGCGCGGCGAGTTCGACGTGCTGAAGGTGTCGTACGCGGTGCTGCCGTACGTCCTCGACGAGTACGCGCTGCTGCCCTGTGGCGGCGCGCTGGGCCGGGGCTGCGGGCCGCTCGTGCTCACCCGGGAGCCGGAGGCGGATCTCACCGGCCGGACCGTGGCCGTGCCGAGCGAGAGGTCGACCGCCTATCTGCTGTTCCGGCTGTGGGCCGCGGACACCCTGCCGGAGGGCGTCGGCGAGATCGTCGTCATGCCGTTCCACGAGATCATGCCGGCCGTGCGGGACGGGAAGATCGACGCGGGACTGGTGATCCACGAGGCGCGGTTCACCTACCAGAACTACGGGCTGCACAAACTCGCCGACATGGGCGAACACTGGGAGGCCACGACCGGGCTGCCGATCCCGCTGGGCGCGATCGTCGCCAAACGGTCGCTGGGCGCGGACACGCTGCGGCTGCTCGCCGAGTCGGTCCGTACGTCCGTGCACGCCGCCTGGGACGATCCCGAGGCGTCCCGGCCCTACGTCATGGAACACGCCCAGGAGATGGACCCCGCCGTCGCCGACCAGCACATCGGGCTGTACGTCAACGAGTTCACGTCGGACCTCGGCGAGGACGGGTACGCGGCGATCCGGGGCCTGCTCACCCGCGCGGCGGCCGAAGGGCTGGTGCCGGCCCTCCGCCCGACCGCACTCGACTTCCCCTGACCGGGCGCGGCCCGGCGGGATGATCCACGGGCCGCGGGCTACACGTCCAGTTGGTCGGCGACCGCGCGCAGCAGACCGGCGATCTTCTTTCCGGAGGCCTTGTCGGGGTAACGGCCCTTCTCCAGCATCGGGGTGATGTTCTCCAGGAGGGTCGTCAGGTCCTGCACGATGGAGGCCAGTTCGTCCGGCTTCTTGCGCTGGGCCGCCGCGACCGACGGGGTCGGGTCGAGGACGACCACCGACAGGGCCTGGTCGCCCCGCTGTCCGGCGACCACGCCGAACTCCACGCGCTGTCCCGGCTTGAGCACATCGACTCCGGCGGGGAGAACCGAGGAATGGACGAAGACGTCACCGCCGTCGTCACGGGAGAGAAAGCCGAAGCCCTTCTCACTGTTGAACCACTTGACCGAGCCCTTCGCCAAGGCACAGACTCCCTCATTCACCCCAGGTCCGCCCTGGTGCTGCCATCTACAGCCGTCGAACCAGCCTACCGGCCCTTTCCCCACGTAGGCACGGGCGGAAACAGCGGAGAGTGCCGAAAGCGCCACAGAGGCCACCTGTGGAATCTGACGAGTTATCAGCCACAGATCACCAGAGATAACCCGTAGCCGGATACCGGGCCAGAGCCTTGACATGATGCCGCTCCCTGGTGTAAGCGCTGCGGCGAACGCCCGGCGGAGCGTCGAACCTCCCCCGCGCGCCGCCCCTGGTTCCCTTCCAGCCGGTCTCTCCGGTGGGGAGCAGCAGGCCGGATTCCACCAGGCGCTTAGCCGACCTGGTGACGGCCTCCCTGGTCATTCCTGCTCGCTCGCCGATCGTTCCGGCTGCTGCGGAGATTCCCTCCGGCCCGAGAAACGACCGCATGGCCACCCATGCCAGGAAGTCGCCGTCTGTGTCGGCCTGCTCCAGGACGGCCAGGGGAACGTGGACGTACGGGCATGCCGTGCCCTTCCTGGTCATCATGACTTCCCGGAAGGACCGCGCCCGGCCGTCCTTCCACTTTGCGCCGTCGGCCCGCTTCTCGACAGTGTCACGCATTACCGCTAGCCACTGGTCGACCTTTTCATCGGTCGTGAGACGGGCTGGAGACGGCCAGTAGCGCGTAACTCCCCTGGTGCCGGTCTCTTCCATCACTACCCATTCCGCGAGGGCGTACGAGGCTTTCAGCGCTTTCTGCCGAGACATGCCGTTCCAGACCTGGCCGAGGTCGACGGCCGACAGGTCGACGTAATCCCGCTTCCCTGAGTGGCGCTCCAATTGCACCCACTGCCGGAAGGGGGCAGGCTTCAACGTGCCCAGCATCGCGCGGGGAACCATGCTGTAAGCCGCTGCGTCGTTCGTGGTTGAATACATGTGAGGCTCTTCCTGTCTCTGGCTCGACCCCTTCGCTTCCACGGCTATCGGGGGTCGAGCCTCTTTCTTTTCTCCAGGAAGTGTCTCCAGGAAGTCGCCCCACCTGGTAATACCGGGAATCGGTAGCAACTTCCCGGCAGTAAGTATCAACTCACGTAATGGCCGAATTGGCTTGCAGCCCTTACCGGTTATAAACGGCGGCTCCGACCCTGGGAGCCTGAACAAGGACAGGGAAAGTCAGTTAGTAATTCAGGAAGGGTTCCCATGGGAATCGTCATATCGCTGGACGACTACCGGCGCAGGAAGGGTCTCCCCCTCCCCCGGATCTCGACGACGGCCACGACGGCCGGGAAGCAGCACCAGGCCAGGAAGCGGCGCGAGCAGCAGCAGCCGACGACGGCCACCAGGCCGACGGCTCCGGCCCGTTCTCGGCGCGCTGCGCGGTCGGCTGTCGTCGTGACGGACGTTGACCCTGGGGCAGCCGTCCGGGAAGCCCTGGTGATGCCGGAGCGCCGTCCTGCTGCCCGACGGGAGGCCGTCAGTGTCTGAGCGTGTGGAAGTCGTCCCCGTGGTCGACGTTGACCGGCCGACAGAGTGCGGCACGGCCGACTGTTCCCGGCTGCCGAGGTGGCGCGGTCTGTGTCAGCGCTGCTACTCGCGGGAGTGGAAGGCTGCGCGCCGGAGGGTCGCCCAGGTGCAGCGCGCGGCCGAGCTAGCGACGCTCGCGGAGTGGGTCGGCACCGAGCCGCAGCCCTGCTGAGAGCCCCTGAGAGCCTGTCTCGCCCCTGTCGGCTGAGCACAGGCCTGTGCGGCAATCTGAGGGCCGTTGGATGCCGTCCTGGCCCCGAGGAGCCGACAAGCACCCCTCAGAGCCCCTGTCGACCCGGTTTCCTGTTGTGGCAACGCAACTCCCTTGTGCCCGGGGGTTGGTGCTGGCCAGCATCGGGCAGGACACGACCGCAGCAGACCGGGGAGGGAACCCATGAAGGTGACCAAGCTTGCGAGTACCTTGACATCAAGGATTGCCCCACCATCTACGCCACGGACAGGGGCACACTCCTTTTCCAGGGGGAGACTCCCACCGACCACGGTCTAGCGATTCCCGCTCACGAAACGGTCGTTGAACTCCCCGTGGAACTCATCAGGAAGGCCATTGCAGATGGGCTCATCTAAGAGCCTCGCAGAACTCTTCGACACGTTCGAGCGGGAAGCGTTCCGGCTTGAGACTCTGGACGACTACAGCAACTCGGGGAACACAGACGCCTATAGGGCGTTCCTTGCCGGGGAGCCTCAGCCGGATGACTACAACGACGGTTGGGTGTCGGAACTCATCTCTCACACTAGCAAGGGCAAGCGCATCTATCGCGTGCACATCCTTTCTCGCCCTCTCACTCCGTATCTCAGGTTTGAGCTTGGGTGGGGATACCGAAAGAACGCGACGGGTGGTGAGGAGTTCTTCATTCTCGACACGACCGAAAAGCCAAACCCGCTTGAAGGAGTAGGAGACTTCTGGCTCTTCGATTCCGTGAGCGCTGCTGTCATGAACTACGACGAGAACCGCGCATTCACGGGGTCTGAGGTTCTTCCCGAAAGCCGGGCACAGGAGTTCATCGAATACCGGGACAGGGCACTCTCTCAGGCTGTCCCGTTCCTCGAATGGTGGGCGAAGTACGAGGAGTGAACAGAGGAGAGCTGGGGGCCGCACTGCGGGCACTACGGCAAGCATCCGGGAAGGAAGCTAAGGCCGTGGCCCGCAGTGCGCTCATGTCCACAAGCAAGCTGAGCAAGATTGAGACTGGCAAGACTGCCCCAACGGTTGCTGATGTAGAGAGCATCCTTACGGCAATTGGTGTCTCTGATGAGGTCAAGGCCGAATACCTCGGAGTCGTCCGGGCTTCTACGACGGAAACAACGGCTTGGCGACTTGTCCGGCGCATGGGAGTCCATAAGGCTCAGCAGCAGACCAGGGCTCTTGAATCTCAAATGACGCTGCCGCGTCTGTTCCAACCGGCTCTGATTCCCGGACTCCTGCAAACCCCTGAGTACATCCGGGCAATTCTGTCTCGGCATGACCTAACTGAGGACGTCCTCACTCGCACCACAACCGCCCGGCTTGAACGGCAACAGGTGCTCTACGACTCAACCAAGGAACTGCATTTCATCATCACTGAGAATGTCTTGCGTTGGCGCATAGTGTCGGCCCCGAGGATGGCTGAGCAGATAGGCAGGCTCATTGCGCTATCTCGTCTGCCCAACATTGACATGCGGGTAGTCCCCTTTGCTGCGGAACAGAGAGACATCGCCAATCATGCGTTCGTCATCCGGGATGACAGGACAGTCACAGTCGAGACTGTTCACGCTGAGCTAGTGGTGACAGACCCGAGAGACGTTTCCCAGTACGTGAAAAAGTTCGAGGGGTTCGCCTCAGTGGCACTGACCGGCAACGACATGCGTTCGATGCTGGGAAGTGTGCAAGACGACTTCTTGCGCGAACAGGAAACTGGGTAGGTCGCTCTGCACGGGGTCTCTAACCTTCTGGGGAAGCAACAGAGGCCCCAGGGAGCGCACGTGAAAACCACAGTGCCGGAGGATACGGAAAAGCCGGATATCAAGGAATGGCGTTGGTCGTGCGTGAAGGGCAGCGCGCCACTGTCCCGGAAGATTCTCAGAAAGTGGCTGGCCGGTAGGGACGCTTCAGACTATGAGGAGGATGCAAGCCTTCTGTTCATGGAACTCCTCTCAAATGCTTTCCGCTACTGCCCGCCGGACAGGCTCATTCCAACTCGGTGGATGCTCTATGAGGACAGGCTCAGGATTGAAGTGGATGACGCGTCCACCGAAGAGCCGGTTGTGACCGTTCTCGATGATGAGGCTGAAAGCGGCAGGGGCCTCATCCTGGTCAGTCTCCTTGCGGGCAAGTGGGGTTCAAATCACAGGGTGTTCAATGACGGGCACGGCAACTACCTCCAGGGCAAGACTGTTTGGTTCGAGCTGTACAAGTGAACAGAGACAGCAGAGAGCCCCTGTGACGCCCTCCCAGGCTCGGGAAGGTATCCAGGGGCTCTCAGCGCTTCACCAGGGCCCGTGCAACTTACGCTGTCGCGTCATCACGATCTTGCGCAGGTAGCCTACCGGCGTGTTGTGGTGGAACACATTTGGGTACTCGGTAATCCCAACACGTTGAGGGAAGAGCTCTTCGGCCATGGTCTTGATATCTCCTAGGTTCATGACGTATCCCCGATCCTTCTTGTCGGCACCCTCGCCCCAGACAAAGACCTTTACGCCATAGGTCCGAAGAAAGTCCCGACGGTCTTCCTGGTCTTTTGTTTCCCAGACTTCCCCGTACTTCTTACCCGTTGCCTTGAAAGTCGGGTTAGCCCTCTCCGCTTCCTGCTTTGCCAGGAGAGCGACCTTTCCGGAGAGCGACTTATGCATACGCTGATAGGACTCTTCCTGTCCCTCTCCGTCGTACTCTCCTGCGATGTACTTAGCTTCCAGGTTTTCCAGGCGTGCCCTAGTCATCTGGAGTTCCCTTGCCTGAGAGGGGCCTACTCCTGCCCTCTCGTACATGTCCCACTGACCAATACTGTCCCGGATCACCTGGTCAACCCAGGAATCAAGAACGTCTGCCCGGATAGTCGGGCCGCTCTGACAGTTCCCGCCCTTGAACTTGTTGGAGCACCGGTAATAGCGATAACCGGGGGTCCTTGTTCCGTCCTTCCGCTTATAGCCCGTACCCAGGAAAGAGGTGAACGGCGCTTCGCACTCTCCACAGTGGGCGACACCGGACAGGAGAGTCTTAGCGATGTTCCGGCTACCCGTAGGGGCTCCCTCTGGCTTCTCTGCGGGCTTGATCTTGTCTACTAGGTCCGTCCACTCATCCATGGACGCTAGAGGCTTCTCAGGGAGGATTACGGGGTCTCCGTTATCGTCTAGAACGGCTTCCCCCCTGTAGGTGTAGATACCGGGAACCCAAGAGGAGCGGATGAACCGGTTAAGGATGGTGGACTGCCACTGTGTTCCCTTGGTTTCCTCGCCCTTGAGCTTCCGGAGATGATCCCCCCACGTGAGGATTCCTCGGGAGTTGAAGTCACGGGCAATCCGGTACGTCGACTGTCCCTCACCAATGCGCCGGAAGATCTCTTCTACGTAAGGGTAGAAGTCCTGGTCAATCTCCAGGATCTTTCGCTTCCCGCCCTCAACGGCCTTGATGCGGTAGCCGGTAGGCGGAGCACCTACCAGCCATGAACGGTTCTCCAGTCGGCTTTGTACGCCGTTCAGGATGCGTGCCTGGATAACGTCCCACTCAGCCTCAGCAAAGACGGCAGTCATGCGCGCCATCATCTTGCCTTGAGGAGTCGAGAGGTCGAACCCTTCCTCTACACAGACAATGAACTTGCCGTTTTGCTGCGCCCACTCCAAGAGTTCATTGAAGTGCATTGATCGGCGGGTAAGCCTGTCCATCTTGGCTGCAATCAAGACATCAAATTGGTCTGCCCTGTCATTGAGCCACTTCCCCAGCTTCGGACGCTTGAAGGGGGAGAGGGAGCCTGAGACGTCCGTGTCCTCTGCCTCTCCCACCAGGTGGCCGGAGATGTGAGGGGCCGTCAGATAGTGGCTGGCCACTCGGCGCTGCCACTCGATGGACGTAGAGCCGTCCGAGTCGGCAGACAGGCGGAGACAGGCGAGGTAGCGCAGGTTGGGTTCCATGGGGAGGACTGTAGCGCGTCTCTGTGCCTAAGCGACTTACTTGACCTTGCCAGTCGGCAAAGAACGCGCTCCCTCGACCGGTCCCGGACGCCCCGGACGCCGGTTGAACTGCCGTCATGACACCTTACCGGGGGTCTCTCCAGCGGAACATGCCTTAAAACGGCGCCGGGCCGCTATGCGCCGTGAGTGGCGGAACACAGGCGCAGCGGGGTGAGGGAGGTGTGACGATTACCCGATGCGCCGGGCGCGTTTCCGGACGCGTTCCCGGGCGCGTTTTCGGACACGGCAGGCTTCGAGCAGCGGACGGCCGAACGGCCGCTGACCGGGTGACGGGTTACCCCTCCGTCACGTCGGGCCGCCCTTTCCTCCGCCCGCCCCGCCAGGAGAGCCATTTCCCAAAGTATTCCTGTAAGCCAAGGCGAGGAGAGCTGACGTGGTGTGGGATCGTGGCCGGCCGGCAGACGGGGACAAGACGTCGCCCGGTTGTCCCTTCGGGCCGGGAACTACCCTGGTGCGGTGCGTGACAAAAACCAAGCGAATTCCGCCGCGCCCGGTGACGGGCTGATCCGCGCCGGTGCCGTCGTCTTCTTCCTCGGCGCCGTGGCCACGCTCGTCACCGTGGCCCCGCTGTTCCTCGGCGCGAAGCCCTTTCCGACGTACATGTTCGGCCTGAGCATGCTCATGGGGGTCGGATTCCTCGTGGCCGGCGCGGGGGTCCTGCGGTCGATCGCGGCCGGACGGCGTCAGGCGCGGGGCGTCTCGCGATAGCCGGTCAGCCAGCGCGGGAAGGCGGACAGATCGTCGAGGACGACGTCCGCGCCCGCGCCGCGCAGTTCCTCCGCGTCGCACGGGCCGGTGGCCACGGCCACGGAGAGGGCGCCTGCGGTACGGGCACCGCGTACGTCTCCGACGTGGTCGCCGACGTAGACGCTCGCGCCGTGCTCGCGCAGCGCCTCCGCCTTGCGCTCCGCCCAGAGGTCGCCGACCACCGCGTCGGGCTCCATACCGAGGTGGCTGAGGTGCAGCTTGGCGTTCGGCTCGTACTTCGCGGTGACCACGATCGCCCGGCCGCCGGACGCGCGCACCGCCGCGATCGCCTCGCGGGCGCCGGGCATCGCGGGGGTCGCGGCGATGGCGATCGCCGGGTACATCTCGCGGTACAGGTCCGCCATGGGGGCGACCTGCTCGGCCGGGAACCAGTTGACCAACTCGTCGGCGAGCGGAGGCCCTAGCCGGGTGATGGCCAGATCGGCGTCGATGTGGGTTCCCGTCCGCTCCGCCAGCGCCGTGTAACAGGCGTGGATGCCGGGCCGGGAGTCGATCAGGGTCATGTCGAGGTCGAACCCGACGGTCAGCACGCGAGAACTCATTCCGCCATTGTGCCGATCGCCTCCGGCCCCCGACCGACCCGCCCCTCCGAAACCGGCGCCACGGCATAGCGAGGGCAGGGCACCACCGGCATGAGGGCCACCCCGACGGAACGGGCCTGCGCGGCCGCCACCACCCGCCCCAAGCGGACAGCCGCCCACAAGCCCCCAGCCGGCCCCCCTACGCCCCTACGCCCAAGCCTCCGGGCAGGGGGCGCGAGGCGTAGGGCGAGCTGCACTGGGCCGTCGGCCGGGGGGCGTGGGTCGGATGGGTGTGTTCGGGCGGGCGGTGGCCGGGGGCAACCCGGCGGACGCCTGCACGTCAGCAGCCCCGTAACGCGGCCGACCCGGCGGAGCCAGGTCAGCCAGGTCAGCCGACGGCGCTGGACGGTCTGGCCGATGCCGGGGACGCGGTCAGCGGGGGCGTTGGGAGCGCCACAGGAGGTAGGCGGCTGAGGTCAGGGCCGCGGCGCGGACCGTCCAGGGCCAGGTTTCGGACAGGGCGTCTCGCATGTGGCCCTGGGCGATGGGGTCGCCCCAGCGGCCCTCGTTCCTGCCCCACAGCCAGACCAGGCCGCCGACGAGCGCCAGGCCGGGCAGGCCCATGACGGCCCATTTGCTCTCCGCAGCGGTGAGACGACGGGAGCCGTAGGCGATGAGCCAGCCGAGGATCAGCGCGAACCAGTTGCCGAGCACCGCCCCTGCGACCAGGGCCGCGGCGGCGAGCAGGAGCAGCGGGTTGGTCCAGCCCGCGGCGGGGCGGGGCAGCGGCAGCCGGCGGCGCGGAGGTGGCTCGGCCGTCTCGGGCGCGGTGGGTTCGGGGGCCGCTGCCGGCTCCGTCGTCGGCTCCGTCGCCGTGGCCTGTTTCTGCGCGGCCTCCGGTTCCTTCGGTGGCGGCTTGAGGAGTTCGGGGATCTCCACTCCCCCGACGAACCCGGGCACGCTGTCCCCGGCCCCGAACGGGCTGTCGTCCACCCGCCACCAGTCGGGCTGCAGTGCGGTGTCGCCGAGTTCGTCCTCGCCGGCGAGGTGGGGCGGTGCGGGGCCGTCCGGACGGGCGGGGGCCTCCGGCTCCGCGGGCCGCGGCCGGGGTACGACCCGACGCAGTCCCTTCGGGCTCAGCAACCCCTTCGGCTCGGGCTCGCGCGGTACGGGCTGCACGGGCACGGCGGCGGGCGGCGGCTGCGGCACCCCGCTGCTCCCGCCGGCCGCCGTCACCACCTCGTCCGGCGTGCCCAGCCGGGCGAGGATGCGGCGCACGGCGGCGGGACTGTCCACGGTGGTCCTGGCCCGGTGCCGGTCGATCTCGTTGCGCAGCTCGGACACCAGGCGCATGCGGTCGGCCGACGGCAACTGGCGCTGCTGCGCGATGTCGCCGACGCGGCTCAGATACTCGTAGACGACCTGGTCGCTCTCGATACCCACGAAGTCCCCTCCGGGGCCGGTGCGTTGGATACCCCGTCGGGACGACGGTAGCGCAGGCCGCCGCTCGCGTCGGCGCGCACGCCCGCGGGCAGCGCGTCTTCGAGCAGGGGCGGCCCGCGTCTCCGAGCAGGGACAGCCCGCATCTCCGAGCAAGAACGGCGCGCGCCTTCGAGCGGGGGCGTTGCATCGGCGGGGCGGATGCCATCGCCGGGGGCATGCGCTCCCGGCGTCCGTCCCGTACCCGCTACCGTGGGTCGGATGAGCAACCCGGCACCACCGCCGCGTTCCCTCGCGGAGGCGCTCCGCGCCAGGGACGACACCGCCCTGGCCGCGCTGCTGCGCAGCCGACCCGACCTCGTCACCCCCGTGCCCGGCGACCTCACCCAGCTCGCCACCCGGGCGGGCACCCGGGCCTCGGTGCTGCGCGCCCTGGAGCGCCTCGACCTGTTCGTCCTGCAGACGGCCCAGGCCCTGGCCGTGGCGACGGACCCGGCGTCCTACGACGAGTTGCTGGGCCTGATGGCGGGTGACGCCGGCGACCGGGCCGTCGCCGCCGCCCTGCCCGACGCCCTCGCCACCCTGCGCGAACAGGCCCTGGTGTGGGGCGATGACGACCGGCTGCGCCTGGTCCGCACGGCCCGTGAGGTGCTGGCACCGACCCCGCAGCACCCGTCCCCGACCGGCCTCGGCCCGACCGTGCGGGAGGCCACCGCGGGCATGTCGCCGGGCCGGATCCAGGAGATCGTCACGGCCGCGGGCCTGCCCTCGACCCATGACTCGGTCTCCGCGGTGGCCGCGCTCAGCGCCCTGTTCACCGACCGCGCCCGGATGGCCGCGCTGCTGTCCGGCGCCCCGGCGGAGTCCCGCGAGGTGCTGGCCCGGCTCGTCTGGGGGCCGCCGTACGGCCAGGTCACCGCCGAGCCGGCCGCCCATCTGCGCTGGCTGCTGGACCGCGGTCTGCTGCTGCCGACGGCGCCGGGCACCGTCGTACTGCCGCGCGAGGTCGCCCTGCATCTGCGCGAGGGGCGCGCCCACCGCGCGGCCGAGGCCGTACCGCCGCCGGTCGAGACGGCCGCGACGCATCCCGCGCAGGTCGTGGACGCGACGGCGGCCGGGCAGGCGTACACCGCGCTGGCGACCGTGGAGGAACTGCTGAAGGACTGGGACGAGGGCGGCCCGACGGTGCTGCGGGCCGGCGGGCTCAGCGTCCGCGACCTGAAGCGGACGGCCGTCGCCCTCGACGTGTCCGAACCGGTCGCCGCCTTCTGGGTCGAACTGGCCTATGCGGCGGGCCTGCTGTCCTCGGACGGCGAGGCAGATGAGCGGTATGCGGCGACCCCGGCCTACGACGAGTGGCTGGAGCTGCCCCCGGCCGAGCGCTGGACGCGGCTCGCCGAGGCATGGCTGACGGCGACCCGGACGCCGGGTCTGGTCGGCGGGCGGGACGCCAAGGACCGTACGTTGGCGGCGTTGGGGCCGGGCCTTGACCGCTCTGTGGCGCCCGAGGTGCGGCACCGGGTGCTGGGGCTGCTGGCCGCGCTGCCGGAGGGCGCGGCGCCGGACCCCGACTCCGTGCCGGCCCGGCTGCGCTGGGAGCGTCCGCTGCGCGGTCCGGTGGGCGCCCCGGAGCGCGAGGGCGGCCGGCCGCGGGGCGGCGAGGAGGAACTGCGTTCCCGGATCGCGCGCTGGACATCGGCGGAGGCGGAGTTGCTGGGCATCACCGGCCGCGGCGCCCTCTCCGCCCACGGCCGCGCGCTGCTCGGCGTATCCGGTCCTGCGGGCACGGCCGCCTCGGCGCGCGGTCCGAGCGGCCGTCGCCGCTCCGACGGCGGCCCGGGGACCGGTACCGGTGGCCCGGGAATCCGTACCGGTGGCCCGGGGAGCGGTGGTCCGGAGATCGGCGGTCCGGGGGCAGGTGGTCCGGGGGCCGGCGGTCCGGGGGCAGGTGGTCCGGAGACCGGGCCCGGGGACAAACTGCCCGCGCACCACCGCCGGCGCCCGCCCGTGCCCCGCGAGCCCCTTTCCCCGGCCGAGCGGGCGGCGGCCGCCGCCGTGGCCGCCGGGCTGCTCGCGCCGCTGCTGCCCGAGCCGTTGGACCACGTCCTGCTCCAGGCGGATCTGACGGCGGTGGCGCCGGGGCCGCTGGAGCGACCGCTGGCCGACACGCTGGGCGTGCTCGCGGACGTGGAGTCAAAGGGCGGCGCGACGGTCTACCGCTTCACGCCCGCCTCCGTGCGCCGCGCCCTTGACGCCGGCCGGACCGCCGCCGACCTGCACGCCTTCCTCGCCGCACACTCCCGCACCCCGATCCCGCAGCCGCTGACCTATCTGATCGACGACGTGGCCCGCAAGCACGGCCGGCTACGGGTGGGCGCGGCCTCCGCGTACGTACGCTGCGACGACGACGCGCTGCTGAACGAGATCCTCGCCGACCGGCGGTCGGCCGCCCTGCGGCTGCGCAGGCTGGCGCCGACCGTGCTGGCGGCGCAGGCCGACCCGGCGGCGCTGCTCGAGGGCCTGCGCGCCATGGGGTACGCGCCCGCCGCCGAGTCCGCCGAGGGCGATGTGCTGATCGCCCGCGCCCACGCCCACCGCACCCCGCCCCGCACGGCCCCCGAGCCGGTCCCGGACGGCCCGCCCGTCCCCGACGCGACCCTGCTGTCCGCCGCGATCCGCGCGATCCGCGCCGGCGACCTGGCGGCCACGACCCCGCGCAGGCCCGCGGGCGCGGCGACGACGGGCGGCGACCTGCCGCGCACCAGCTCCGCCGAGACCCTGGCCACCATGCAGGCCGCCGTCCTGACGGGCGAGGCGCTGTGGATCGGGTACGTGAACGCCGAGGGCGCCGCGAGCCAGCGCGTCATCGCGCCCATCCGGGTCGAGGGCGGCTTCGTGACGGCGTACGACCACACGGCGGACGAGGTACGGACCTACCCGCTGCACCGGGTCACGGGGGTCGCGGAGCTGGCCGCCGACTGAACGGGGACCCCCGGGATCAGCTGCCCGTAGGGCACACTGACTGGCCAGTGTGGTTACGCAGACCCGTTGCGGCAGGTCTCGATGCCCAGTGCCAAGTAGGGCGAATCAAGGCCATCTCGTCAAGATGACGCGAAAAGAGCCGAACCTGCGCCCGCCTCGGGATCGGTCTGAGATCCTGGAGACCGATCGAGAGGGGCCGCAGGCATGGAGTGGAAGACCCACGGTGAGCGACAGATCTACACGAACAACTGGGTGAATCTGTGTCTGGTCGACGTGCAGCAGCCGGACGGGCGCAGGTGGGAGTACCACGTCGTGCGCCTCCGGCACCTGGCCGTGGCCGCCGTGGTCAATGATCGTCAAGAGGTCCTGATGATGTGGCGCCACCGCTTTATCACCGACTCCTGGGCCTGGGAGCTGCCCATGGGCCTGGTCGAGGAAGGCGAGACCCCGGAGGAAGCGGCAGCCCGCGAGGTTCTGGAAGAGACGGGCTGGCGCCCCGGCCCCATCAAGCCCCTGATCTACGCCGAGCCGGCCAACGGCATCACCGACTCGCAGCACCACGTCTTCCGCGTGGATGGCGCGACCTACGCCGGGCCGCCTACGGAGAAGAACGAGTCCGACCGCATTGAGTGGATTCCCCTCTCGGCGGTGCGGGGCATGATCGACCGCCGCGAGATCGTGAGCAGCGGATCACTCGTCGGCCTGCTGTACCTGCTCATGGATGAAGCGATCCGCTGACCGGTGAGAGGAACTCCCGTAGCTGCGCCTCAAAGGCCAGGGCTACGGGCTCCTACGAAGGAGTACGCCGCGCTGTGCGAGCGGTACGCGGGCCGCTTCCTGCACCACAATCCGATGCCGGGCGGAGGGGCCCGTGACCCGAAGAAGGTCGCTGCCTCTGCGCACGCCATGAAGGCGGCCGGGTTCATGATCTTCGACGACCTGTGGACCGTGAACGGCACGAACCTCGCGCAGTGCGACTCGGACTGCGGCCGACCGTACGGTCAGGCGTAGCACACGACAGCAGCGAGGCGGCCGACCTCGACTCGTGGTCGGCCGTGCTCGCCCGGAAGGAGAAGAGACGTTGTCCGGGTCACCCCCTGAACTGCCGATCGTGGTGCTCGACGCGCTGATGCCCATGTCTCAGCGCCTGGTCCTGGACCGCCGGGGCTCCATGGTCTGGGAGGTCGAAAGCCATCGGGGCCACTACGCCGTGAAACTCGGCTACCCGATCGAGGCCACGGCCGACTGGTCTGCCCAGCCTTGGACCGCCCTCGCACCCGCGCGCGAGGGAGCCGTGCTGCATCGCCTCGGCTTCGATGACTTCGCATACGGCGAGTGGGAACGCGGAACGTGGAACTTTCAGCCGTGGCACCAGGGACCGGACTTGTACCAACTGTGGGAGCCATGCCGTAGGAAAGACTCACCCCTCGAACCGCACGCTGGCGTGGCGCTGGGCTGCGTGGAGGCCCTGGCCGAACTTCACGCCAAGGGCTGGGCCCACGGTGACGTACAACCCGCCCACTTCATCATCGGGCCGGACCGGACACACCTCATCGACCTGGCACTAGCCCGAGGCGGACACGTCCCCGAGGGGTTCGACTTCCCGTTCCGCGGGTGCCTCGTTCACTACGAGGCACCCGAGATCGCGCGCAGCGTCCTCGCCACGGGGGAAGCCAAGCCGACACAGGAAGCCGACATCTACGCTCTCGGCGCCTCCTTGCTCATCTCGGCCACAGGCTGGCGGGCTGTCGAGTACCCGGACGACGCTCCGCGCCCTGTCCAGCGAGAGGCCGTGGCCAACGGCAGGCGCCGATCCGTGAAGGCGCCAGGTGAGCTGGGCGAGCTGATCGACGCAATGCTCAGCCACTCTTCCGAGGATCGGCCAACCATCTACGAGGTGGGTAAGGCCCTGAGCTGCCTCTGAGGCGCCGGTTCACCGACGCCGCACAAGACCGAAGCCGACAACCAAAAACTGGACCACGCCTCAGCCTGGACAGCATTCCGGGTGATCCGGTCGCGGAAGCCAGGATCGGCGGGCGGTTGACCAGGGGCAGACCGTCCGTTCGCAGGATCGGCTTTCCGTCCTCGATGACCTGGCCGAGCAACTGGGGATTGCCCAGCAGGCTGCGCAGCGTCGTCGTGTACCACAGTTTGGAGTCGCTGCGCTTGCCCGTGGTCTGCGGGAGGTATGGCCAGGAGATGGGGCACCCTCCTTGTTGAGGTCGTTGATGATCTGCATGAGCGAGTCCTTGGCCAGGACCCCCTCCACGATCTTCCTGATCGTCTTGGCCTCGTCCTCATTGACCGCGAGCACCTTGCCCGCCCCGTTGGGATCGGGGACGACCATGTACCCGTACGGAACCCGCCCACCGGTGTAGCGGCCCTCGCGGCGCAGGTGCTCGTGCGCGCTTGACACTGGCATCCCGATGGTGTCGGACTCCAGCTCAGCGAAGACCGCGATCACTTTCGCCACGGCCCGGCCCATCGACGACGTGAGGTCGAGCGGCTCCGTCGCCGACGCGAGCGCGACGCTCTGGTGCTCGGCGAGTCGCATGATCTCCGCGAAGCCGACCGTCGAGCGTGCGAGCCGGTCGCTCCTGAAGAACACGATCACGTCCAGCTCCGCGAGCCTGGTCAGAATGCGTAGCAGACCCGGCCGGTCGAGGCCCCGCGAGAAGCCGGAGACGTCGATGTCTTCCTCGACGACTACGACGTTCCAGCCACGTGCCTCACACAACGACTCGCAAGCCGCTCTCTGGCGCTCAGGAGAAGTCGCCTCGTCCGTTTCACTCGATAGGCGAACATAGATAGCGGCGCGCATCCCCGCGCGCTGGCCGGAACGCCCTTTCGGCGCCGGGCACGGGGCATGGCCCGAGCCGTGGCAGGTGCGGTGTCTGTCACGCTGACGATCCTATTCGTGGAGGTATGCGTGTCCTGCCTGATCGTCCAATCCGACAAAACCCTGCTCCTGGAGGTCGACCATGAGCGGGCCGATGACTGCCGTCGGGCCATCGCGCCGTTCGCCGAGCTGGAGCGGGCGCCGGAGCACATCCACACCTACCGGGTGACGCCGCTCGGCCTGTGGAACGCGCGGGCGGCCGGGCATGACGCGGAGCAGGTCGTCGACGCGCTCGTGCAGTACAGCCGCTACCCCGTGCCGCACGCGCTGCTCGTGGACATCGCCGAGACCATGGACCGCTACGGTCGGCTCAGCCTGAGCAAGCACCCGGCGCACGGCCTCGTGCTCACCAGCAGCGACCGGCCGGTCCTGGAGGAGGTGCTCAGGTCCAAGCGGATCGCGCCGCTCGTCGGGGCCCGGATCGACCCCGACACCGTCGCCGTGCACCCCTCCGAACGCGGCCAGATCAAACAGGTGCTGCTGAAGCTGGGCTGGCCCGCCGAGGACCTCGCCGGGTACGTGGACGGGGAGGCGCACCCGATCGAGCTGCGCGAGGACGGCTGGGCGCTGCGGGCCTACCAGAAACAGGCCGTGGAGAACTTCTGGCACGGCGGGAGCGGGGTCGTGGTGCTGCCCTGCGGTGCGGGCAAGACGCTGGTCGGCGCCGGATCGATGGCTCAGGCCAAGTCCACCACCCTGATCCTCGTCACCAACACGGTCTCGGCCCGGCAGTGGAAGCACGAGCTGGTGCGGCGGACCTCGCTGACCGAGGACGAGATCGGGGAGTACAGCGGTACGAAGAAGGAGATCCGGCCGGTCACCATCGCCACGTACCAGGTGCTGACCACGAAGCGGAAGGGCGTCTACCCGCATCTGGAGCTGTTCGACTCCCGTGACTGGGGGCTCATCGTCTACGACGAGGTGCATCTGCTGCCGGCTCCCGTCTTCAAGTTCACCGCCGACCTCCAGGCCCGCCGCCGGCTCGGGCTGACCGCGACGCTGGTGCGTGAGGACGGCCGCGAGTCGGACGTGTTCTCGCTCATCGGGCCCAAGCGGTTCGACGCCCCGTGGAAGGAGATCGAGGCGCAGGGCTATATCGCGCCCGCCGACTGTGTCGAGGTCCGGGTGAACCTGACCGACGCCGAGCGGCTCGCGTACGCGACCGCGGAGACGGAGGAGAAGTACCGCTTCTGCGCGACGACCGACACCAAGCGCCGGGTCGCCGAGGCCCTGGTGCGCCGGTTCGCCGGGCAGCAGATCCTCGTCATCGGCCAGTACATCGACCAACTCGACGAACTGGGCGAGCACTTGAACGCGCCGGTGATCAAGGGGGAGACGTCGAACGCGCAGCGCGAGAAGCTGTTCGACGCGTTCCGTGAGGGCGAGATCAGCGTGCTCGTCGTGTCCAAGGTCGCCAACTTCTCCGTCGACCTGCCGGAGGCGACGGTCGCCATCCAGGTGTCGGGCACCTTCGGCTCCCGGCAGGAGGAGGCCCAGCGGCTCGGCCGGGTGCTGCGCCCCAAGGCCGACGGCCACCAGGCCCACTTCTACTCCGTGGTGGCCCGCGACACCATCGACCAGGACTTCGCCGCCCACCGCCAGCGGTTCCTGGCGGAGCAGGGGTACGCCTACCGCATCATGGACGCGGACGAGATCCTGACCGAGACCTGAGCCACACCCCGGTGAGCCGGCAGTCATCGACGAGTGCGTCATGGGGTGGGCCGGTAGCTGTGTCGTGTCGTACGCCGACGGTTTGCCGGCCGGGCTGGGGATCTTCGGGTGCTCGGGGGACTGCGCGGCGCTGTGGGACGAGGGTCCGGGCCAGCAGGGCGAGAGCGAGCAGTGGGTACGGGGACGCGAGCGGCTGCTGCCACCACGCGAGCCGCAGGTCCAGGTCACCCTCGTGCGGCAGCAGCCACATGGTGCGGGCGGTGAACACGGCCGCCGTCAGCGCCGCGAGCCGGATGCGGCCCTCCGCGAGGAGCACGGCGATCAGCGGGACGCACCACACCCAGTGGTGGGACCAGCTGATCGGCGAGACCAGCAGGGCGGTGCCCGCCGCCAGCAGGATGCCGTGCCGCTCCCGCCCCGCCCGTGCCGCCGACCACAGGCCCGCGACGGCCACGCCGACGACCGGGAGCGCCCACGCAGGACCCGGTGCCTGATCGCCCGCCGCCCGCGCGATCAGACCCGGCAGCGACTGGTTGTCGACGATCCAGACCTTGCCCACCCGGCCGGTCTCGAAGATCCCTCCGGTCCAGAAACCGACGCTGGCCGCCGGGAGCAGGACCGCGCCGACCGCGAGGGTCGCGGCGAAGCCGGCCGCGGCCGTCGCCGCCTCCCGTCGGCCCCCGGTCAGCAGGAGATGGACGACGAAGACGGCCGGGGTCAGTTTGATCCCGGCCGCCACGCCCAGGGCAAGTCCCTTGGCGCGGGCGCCCGGCGGGCGGGTGAGGTCCCACAGGACGAGGCAGGCGAGCGCCAGGTTGATCTGGCCGAACAGGACCGTCTGGAAGACCGGTTCGAGCCACAGGGCCAGGGCGGTGGCCGCACACACCTGCGGCGCCCGGGCCGTCCGGCCCGCGAGCCGGGCCGAGAGGACGACGAGATGGGCGAGCAGAAGCACATTGCCCGCGACGAAGGCCGCCTTCATGGCCGGGACGGGGATCCAGGTCGCCGGCACGAACAGGACCGCCGCGAACGGCGGGTAGGTCGCCGGCAGCCGCCACTCGGTGACGGTGAAGCCGTACAGGTCGCCGCCGTGGACGACGGCCGCGCCCTCGGCCCGGTAGACCAGCGCGTCGGCCATCGGGGCGCGTTGCAGGACACACAGGGCGGTGAAGGAGAGAAGGGACAGGGCCAGGAGGAGATAAGGCGTCACCGTCCGTTGTGCCACGGAGGTGAACCTATGGGTTACTTACGGCGAACGCCCGCTTCCTCGCCGTACTCGCCGAGGATGACGACGCCGAACGCCGCCTTTGCGAACACCTTGACGGCACGCAGGATGTTGCCCAGGCGGTGGTGGTGGTTGCCGACGACGGCCGTGGCGCCGGCCGGGCCGGAGGGGGCCGGGTGGATGGTTGCAGCGCTCATGTCTCCATGGTGGAACGCCGGACACCAGGCGTCATCGGTCTCCGGGGCCGATCCCGGGCCCCGCACATACCCCTCGGGAGGGACCCGGCCCCCCTGGGCGAGGTGGAGGCATCCCCTAGGGGACTGAAAGAGGAGAACCGAGACACCGGCGGAAACAGAGAACGGAAACGGGCGGAAACAAGAGGACGGCGACAGGGGCGGAAACGGAGGACGGCGACAGGGGGGCGGAAAAGCATTGGCTTCGGTGCGGGGCTCGTCATTAGAATCTCCGCTCTTGCCCGCCTCCCTCCCGGAGCGCCGCCGTCCGGCCGGAAACCGGACGGCTTCCCGTCACGCAGGCGCGCCCGTCCGCGCACTGTCCGTGCACCCGCCCTGAGCACCGACCGGAGGCACCGCCTTGTCCACGCCCGCCCACGACCCGCTGGACGACCCGCTCGCCCGGGAACGCTCCCACCTCGCCCAGTCCCGTGCCGCCCTGCGCGCCATGCGCGAGGACGTCGAATCCCTCGACATCAGTGACGTCACCGCGAACTGGGTCAACGCCGAGGTGCTGGCGCGGCAGATCGACGAGCGCGTCAAGGCGCTGGCCGACCTCAGCGACACCCCCCTGTTCTTCGGCCGGCTCGACTATCTGCACCCGCCGGGCGCGGAAGGGGCCGAGGGCGCGCCGGGCGAGCGGTTCTACATCGGGCGGCGGCATGTGCACGACGCCGAGGGCGATCCGATGGTCATCGACTGGCGTGCGCCGGTGTCCCAGCCGTTCTACCGGGCGTCCAAGAAGGACCCGCTGGACGTCGCGCTGCGCCGCCGCTTCGGCTACACCGGCGGGGATCTGACGGCGTACGAGGACGAGCATCTGTCGGACCCGGCGGAGGAGGCGCGCACCAGCAAGCTGCTCCAGCAGGAGATCGAACGGCCGCGTGTGGGCCCGATGCGGGACATCGTCGCCACGATCCAGCCGGAGCAGGACGAGATCGTACGCTCCGGTCTGGGCGGCACGGTGTGCGTCCAGGGCGGCCCCGGCACCGGGAAGACCGCCGTCGGACTGCACCGGGTCGCCTATCTGCTGTACGCGCACCGGGAGCGGCTGGCCCGCACCGGCACCCTGGTCATCGGGCCGAACCGGTCCTTCCTGCACTACATCGAGCAGGTGCTGCCCGCGCTCGGCGAGTTGGCGGTGCGGCAGGCCACCGTCGACGACCTGGTCGGGCATGTGGAGGTGCGCGGCACGGACGAGGCGGCGACCGCGCTCGTCAAGGGCGACGCGCGGCTCGCCGAGGTGCTGAAACGGGCCCTGTACGCGCAGGTGACGATGCCCACCGAGCCGGTCATGGTGGTGCGCGGCTCGCGGCGCTGGCGGGTTCCGGCGTACGAACTGGAGGAGATCGTCCGCGAGTTGCTGGCCCGTGACATCCGGTACGGGGCCGCACGCGAGGCCCTGCCGCAGCGGATCGCGCATGCCGTGCTGGTGCAGATGGAGCGGGCGGGCGAGGCGCCGGACGACCGGGTGCAGGACGCGGTGGCCCGCAACAGCGCGGTGAAGGCGGCGGTCAAGGCGATCTGGCCGCCGGTCGATCCGGCGAGGCTGGTGCTGCGGCTGCTGACGGACGCGGACTTCCTCGCGGCGCACGCGGAGGGGCTGCTGTCGCAGGACGAGCAGAAGACGCTGCTGTGGTCGAAGCCGGTGCGCAGCGTGAAGTCGGCCAGGTGGTCGGCCGCGGACGCCGTGCTGATCGACGAGGCCACCGATCTCGTGCAGCGCACGCACTCGCTGGGGCATGTGGTGCTGGACGAGGCGCAGGACCTGTCCCCGATGCAGTACCGGGCGGTGGGCCGGCGCTGTACGACGGGCAGCGCGACCGTCCTCGGCGACCTGGCGCAGGGCACCACCCCGTGGGCGACCCGCAGCTGGGACGAGGCGCTGGCGCACCTGGGCAAGGCGGACGGCGTGATCGAGGAACTGACCGCGGGTTTCCGGGTGCCGACGGACGTCATCGCGTACGCCTCCCGGCTGCTGCCGTACATCGCCCCCGGCCTCACGCCGGTCGCGTCGGTCCGGGAGAACCCGGGCTTCTTCGACCTGCGCGCGGTCGACGGCACCGGTGATGTGGTCGCGGCTTGCGAGGAGTTGCTGCGCAACGAGGGCTCGACCGGTCTGATCGCGGCCGACGCGCGGGTCCCGGCGCTGGCCGAGGCGCTCACGGCGGCCCAGATCACCTATCTGGCACCGGGCGAGGAGACGACGCGCGAGGCGCGCGTCACCCTGGTCCCGGCGTCGCTGGCCAAGGGCCTGGAGTACGACTACGTGGTCCTCGACGAGCCGCGGGCGGTGGTCGACGCCGAACCGGACGAACGCACCGGCCTGCGGCGCCTGTACGTGGCCCTGACCCGAGCGGTATCGGGCCTGATCATCACCCACAAGACCCCCCTCCCACCCCAACTGACCTGACCCCGGGCCCCCACCACACGTGCACCCA
This sequence comes from Streptomyces sp. NPDC001508, assembly GCF_040298665.1. Lineage (NCBI taxonomy): Bacteria > Bacillati > Actinomycetota > Actinomycetes > Kitasatosporales > Streptomycetaceae > Streptomyces > Streptomyces sp. NPDC001508. Next base: position 31,050 of record NZ_JBEPAP010000060.1, on the reverse strand, counting down.
CCACCGGGGAACGGCCGACAGCAACACACGGGCGGCGGCCGGCGGCACCGCCCGGGTGGAGGGCAGCAGGGTGCGGGCGGGGAGTTGCAGGCAGCAGCGCACGGGTGGGAGTGACAGCACCACGCGGACGGGGCACGGCAGCAACGCTCGGGCGCGGAACGGCAGCAACGCTCGGGCGCGGAACGGCCGGCAGCAGCACGCAGACGGGGAACGGCAGCGCCACTCGGACGGGGGACGGCAGCGCCACTCGGGCGGGGAACGGTCGGCAGCAGCGCGGGGTGGGAAGTGGCCGGCGGCGGCAGCGTGGCTGTGCGCGCGGTGGGGTAGCTCGGGGCGGACGGGGCGAAGTCGCCGGGCACTCCCGGTGCGCCGCGTGCCTCGGCGACCGCCGCAGCCGACGCGGGGGTACGCAGGTGCGTGGGCGCGTGGCTGCCGCGGTGGGCCGAGGCGGGGGCACACCCCCGAACCCGTCCGATCCGATCCGCGCAGGACGCCTGAGCGGCGGACTCCGGTGGCCGGCTCATGCCCGGGGCGGATGCGTGCGACCGGCGGCCCCGCCCCGGCGTCTCCGCGTACCGTTCCGCCGTACCGGTTCCGTCGCCGTCCTGCGGGCCGGGCCCGGGGCCGGGGGCCTCAGGGCCCTTCGGTGTCGTCCAGGGTTCGGCGCCACTGGGTCACCGAGCGGGGGGACACCGGGCCCGTCCAGCCGTCGGGGCGGGCCGCGCCGCCGATGTGGAACGCGGTGACGCCCGCGGAGCGGAGTGTCGGGACGTGGTCGAGGCGCAGGCCGCCGCCGACCATGGCCGTCGGCTCGTAGCCCGGCTCCTGTCCGCGCCGGGCCTCCGCGAGCAACGTGGGCAGCCCTTCGTCGACGCCGGCCGCCGATCCGGCGGTCAGGTAGGCGTCGAGGCCGGGCACGTCGGCGAGTTGCTTGCGCAGGGCGTCGCGGTCGGCGGCCCGGTCGATCGCGCGGTGGAAGGTCCACGGGCAGCCGTCCAGTTCGGCGACGACCCGCTCCAGCGCGACCAGGTCAGGCCCGCCGCCGGCGTCCAGGAATCCGAGCACGAACTGGTCGGCCCCCGCCCACCGCAGCTCCCCGGCCGCCCGCACCAGCCGCTCCACGCCCTCCGGCCCGCCGGCCGCGAACCCGTCGGAGAGCCGCAGCATCACGCGCAGGTCGATGTCGACGGCGGCCCGGATCGCGGTGAAGGTCGTCACCGACGGGGTCAGCCCGTCGGCCGCCATGTCGGTGACCAGTTCGAGGCGGTCCGCGCCTCCGGCCTGCGCGGCGACCGCGTCCTCGACACCGAGGGCGATCACCTCCAGGACTGCACGCGTGCTCATAGGACCCCTTTCCGACGGTGTTCCCCGGAGCGACTACAGGTCTAGTCCAATCGAAAGGGTACGCCCGCCCCGCCCGGCCCCGCGAGATCGCCCCCGTCAGCCGAAGATGTTCAGCTCCGGTGCCGCCGCGCCCACCAGTTCGTACGACATCCCGTCGAGCGACCTGCCCGCGTACAGCCGTACCAGCGTGGCGCTGTCCCCGATGAAGCGGGCCGGGGGCCGCGCCCCGTCGGCCGCGCCCAGCCGCAGCGGCTCGTCCACGTCGTCCAGGTCGGCGTGCACCGGCAGATGCCCCTTCTCGCGGGTCACCCAGGCCAGCAGGGCGAGCGCGTGCGGCGTCCCCGGCCCGGCGTAGGCACCCGGCACGCCGAACGTGTCGCGCAGATCGCCGGCGTGCACCCACTCGCCCAGCGCGATCATGTCCAGCACCCCGCCGGCCTGTGCGATCACCGGCCCGGCCTCGGTCATCCCGCGTTCCAGTTCGTCGATGATCTGCGCATGCGTGCGCTCGGCGCGGTCGGCGATGTCCCGCTCGTTCGACTCGGGTGAGAACACCCCCGGCTCGAAGCGGCGCTCCAGCACCCGCGTCAGCACGGTCGCACAGTGCGCGAGCACATCCCGTACGGTCCATCCGGGGCACGCCTCGACCGCCCGCGCGAAATCCGCGTCGGGCAGGGAGCGGAGCAGGGGCACCAGGGCGTCGCGTTCCACGACGAGCAGCCGGCCGGGCAGTTCGGGGTCCCGTGGTTCGTGTGTGTCGGTCATGGCCCCCACGGTAGGGCTCCGCAGGGTCGGCCGACGACGGTAGGGCTCCGCAGGGTCGGCCGGCGACGGGGGGCCGCCGGGTTGGCCGACGACGACGGGGGGCCGCCGGGTTGGCCGACGACGACGGGGGGCCGCCGGGTTGGCCGACGACGACGGGGGGCCGGTGGGTTGGCCGACGACGACGGGGGGCCGGTGGGTCGTGTTCGGCTGCGGACGCGTTGTGGCTTGTCGCGCCCACGCGGCGGAGCCGCATATTCAACACAGCCCCGCGCCCCAGGGCGCAGCCGAACCGTGTCCCGCGCCGCTTCAGGACGCGGGAGAATAGGGAGATGGCTGATGTCGAGGGGTTGCGGAGGCGGTGGAGCAGGGCTCTGGCAGGGGCTCGGGGGGCCGGTGGTGGGCCCGATCCGTCGCCGTATGCCGACCGGCTGCTCGCCCGCTGGCAGGAGCCGCAGCGCCGGTATCACACGCTCGCGCATCTCACCGCCGTCCTGGACCACGTCGACACGCTCGCGGAGTACGCCGCCGACCCCGACGTCGTACGCCTGGCCGCCTGGTTCCACGACGCCGTCTACTTCCCCGACCGCTCCGAGAACGAGGAGCGTTCGGCCCGCCTCGCCGAGCGGGCGCTGCCGGAGGCCGGCGTCCCGGCGGACAGGACCGCCGAGGTGGCCCGGCTGGTACGGCTCACGGTCACCCACGACCCGGCCGCGGACGACCGTGACGGACAGGTGCTGTGCGACGCCGATCTGGCCATCCTCGCGGCACCGCCGTCCGCGTACGCCGCCTACACCGCGGCCGTCCGCGCGGAGTACCACTTCGTCCCGAACGACGCCTTCCGGAACGGCCGCGCCGCGATCCTGCGCCAACTGCTGGAGCTGCCCCGGCTGTTCCGCACGCCGTACGGGCAGCGTGAGTGGGAGCCGACGGCCCGCTACAACCTCTCCGCCGAGCTGGAGCTGCTCACCGGCTGACGACGGGCGGGGAATGTCACCGCGCCCGCCCTCGGCGCCCGTCTGTTCAATGTCGCCTCGGCCGCTTTGACGCCGGCCGGCGCCACCACCACGGCCGCGTTCGATCTGGGCGACACCGGCGGCCCCTGGCTCGGCGGCACCGTCATCGACGCCGCCCTCGGGTACGCGTCGCCCGCCTGGGCCGGTGCGGCCCTCACCCTCACGGCGATCGGCGCGGCCGGCGTCTCGCTGCGGCTGCACCGCCGTGCGTTCGCGTCCCGCGTCGTCGCCGGGCCGACGCCGGTCAGCCGGAAAACCAGGTTCGCGCACCGATCCGATGACCTAGTCTGCGCCATATGCAGGCAGTGGGCGGGGACCAGGTGGACGAGGCCGTCGCGGGCTGTGTGGCGACGCTGCGCACGGCGGTGGACCGGGACTGGACGGCGGTGCGGGCGGGTCGGCTGGACTGGAGCGTCCGGCGGACCGCCGTACATGTCGCGAGCGATCTCATCGCGTACGCCGGGCAGTTGGCGGGACGGGCGCAGGACGCGTACGTCCCCTTCGACATCACCCTCGACGGCCAGGGCGACGAGGGCATGCACGCGGCCGACAACGCCAGCGTCCTCCAGGTGATCGAGACCACCGGCGTGCTGCTCGCCACCACCGTCCGCACCACCCCGCCCGAGGCGCGCGCGTTCCACCCGTTCCCCTTCGGGAGCGCGGACCGTGAGGGCTTCGCCGCGATGGGCATCGCCGAGGTACTGCTGCACACGCACGACATGGCCGCGGGGCTCGGGCTGCCCTATGAGCCGTCGGCGGAACTCGCCGAGTCCGTCCTGGCCTGCATCTTCCCGCACGTGCCGCCCGGCCCCGCGCCCTGGCCGACCCTGCTGTGGGCGACCGGCCGCGGCGAGTTGCCCGGCCGGGCCCCGGTCACCGGCTGGCGCTGGTCCAACAACCTGGTCATCCCGGCCGAGCGGCTCACCCTCCAGGGCGTACGGCCCGCCGCCGCGCGTGATCTGCGGCTGGGCGGCGACGGCGGCTTCGACTGGATCGACGGCGGGCCGTACCAGGGCACCAGGGATGCCGCGGGGATGCTGGTCGAGGCGTATGAATCCGGGTCGCACCGGCCCGAGTTCGGGCTGTTCGTGCTGGTACGCCGGGACGACGGCCGGGCGGTCGGCGGCCTGGGCTTCCATTCCGCTCCGGACGAGGACGGCCGTGTGGAGATCGGCTACGACCTCGCCGAGGCCGCCCGCGGCCGGGGGTACGCGACGGAGGCGCTGGGCGCGCTGGCCAAGTGGGCGCTGGCCCGGGACGAGGTGAGCCTGCTGTTCGCGCGCGTCGAGCACACCAATCTGCCGTCGCAGGGCGTGCTGGTCCGGGCCGGGTTCGACCGGGCCGGGGCGGCGGAGGAGGCCGCGCACGCCGAGCGGCACGGCTCGGACCGCTCACTCACCCTCCACATCCGCCACACCTGACACTTCCGCAAACAGCCCAGCCCCGCGGCGCGGGCCCTTCGGGCGGCCCACCCCCGCGCCGCGCAGCCCCGCAGACAGCCCAACACCTCGCGGCGCGCGGCCCCGCGGCGCGGCCCCTCCGGGTGACCGAGCCCCGCACCGCGGCCCCTTCGGGCAGCCAACCCCCGCAGCCCAGCCCAGCAGCGCGAGCCCCCCGCAGACAGCCCAACCTCACGGCACAGCCCCTCCGAGTGACCCGGCCCCGCAGCACGCACCCCCTCGGACAACCCAACCTCGCGGCGCGCAACACGGCCCCTCCGGGTGACCGAGCCCCGCACCGCAACCCCTTCGGGCAGCCAACCCCCGCAGCGCGCAGCCCCCTCAGACAGCCACCGCCGCAGCCAGCCCCGCAGACAGCCCAACCCCCGCACGCAACCCCCGCAGCGCGCAACCCCCTCGGACAGCCCAGCCCCGCGGCGCGGGCCCCTCGGGTTGGCCGGTTCGGCGGGGCGGCCGTTGCCGTGGGGGTCTCAGGAGGTCGGTACTTCGCCCGTGGCCCGTCCCAGGGAACCGATCGCCGCGACCTTCACGCCCGCCTGGTGGCAGACCCAGTGCGGATCGGGGCCGAGTTCCGGCTCGACTTCCAGCGCGTGCGGGTCGCCGGAGCCGCAGACCGGGCACAGCGGCCAGCGTCCGTACCGCTCGAGCAGCGCGTCCTGCACGTCCTGCGCGACCAGCCCGGCCACATAGGCCGCACCGTCCGGCCACTGCTCGACCCACCAGCGGCGCTGCACGACCGAGTCCTCGACCAGTGAGACCACGTCCGCCTCGGCGACCTCGCCGGCGACAAGGTCGGCGAGAACGCGGGCGCGGGCCGTGTGCAGGGCACGTTCCAGCGGGCTGATGGGGTCCATGGACCCATTGTGCGTGCTCTTGACCCCGACACCAGCCGAAAATACCTTTCACCTGTGACCCAGGACGTGAAGGAAATTTTCGGCAACCGGGGCGGCCCCGGATACGCGCCGCCGGCCCCCGCCGCCCTCACCGCCAAGGTGCGCACGCTCGCCCCGTCCATGACCCGTTCGATGCAACGAGTCGCCGAGGCCGTGGCGGGCGATCCGGCCGGCTGCGCGGCCCTCACGGTCACCGGGCTCGCCGAACTCACCGGCACCAGCGAGGCCACGGTCGTACGGACGGCCCGGCTGCTCGGCTACCCGGGCTACCGCGATCTGCGGCTCGCCCTCGCCGGCCTGGCCGCCCAGCAGCAGTCCGGCCGCGCGCCCGCCCTCACCACCGACATCGCGGTCGACGACCCGATCGCCGACGTCGTCGCCAAGCTCGCCTACGACGAGCAGCAGACCCTCGCCGACACGGCCGCCGGACTCGACACCGTGCAACTGGGCGCGGCGGTCGCCGCGCTCGTCGGCGCACGGCGCACCGATGTGTACGGGGTCGGCGCGTCCGGGCTGGTCGCCCAGGACCTCACCCAGAAGCTGCTGCGGATAGGGCTGATGGCCCACGCCCACAGCGATCCGCATCTCGCGGTGACGAACGCGGTGCAGCTGCGCTCCGGGGACGTGGCCATCGCGATCACCCACTCCGGCTCGACGGGGGATGTCATCGAGCCGCTGCGGGCCGCGTTCGAGCACGGGGCCACCACCATCGCCATCACCGGACGGCCGGGTGGCCCGGTCACCCAGTACGCCGACCATGTGCTCACCACCTCCATCTCCCGGGAGAGCGAGTTGCGGCCCGCCGCGATGTCCTCCCGGACCAGTCAACTCCTCGTCGTGGACTGCCTGTTCATCGGAGTGGCGCAGCGTACGTACGAGACCGCCGCGCCCGCGCTGGCCGCTTCCTACGAGGCGCTGGCCCACCGGCACCGCTGAGCGCCGGGTGCTCCGCCGGCCGAGCCGTTGTGCGTCGACCGGCTCACCGCCGGGGCGCCGTGCCCGCGAGCGGCGCCTCCGGGAACGCCTGCGGCGGAGTTCCGGGGCGGCCGACGGTGGGGTACTGGGGCGGCTGACCGTGGGGTACTGGGGCGGCCGACGGCCCAGTCCGAGAACGGTCGACGGCCGAGGTCGGGAACGGCCGACGGGCCAGTCCGAGAACGGCTGACGGGCCAGTCCGGAGGCGGCTGACGGGCCAGTCCGGAGGCGGCTGATGGTGGGGTCCGGAGCCGGGTGGCCGTGGGATCCGGAGCCGGGTGGCCGTGGGATCCGGAGCCGGGTGGCGGAGAAGGTCCTGGGCCGCGTTTCCTGGCGCCGGCGCCGCCCCCGAGGCCGCGGTGACGGGGCGTTACATGCCCGAGGGCGGCACTCCCTGGGGTCAGGGAGTGCCGCCCTCGGTGTGCGGCGGACGGGTCCGATCCTCGGGGAGGATCAGAAGTCCATGTCACCGCCCGGCATGCCGCCCGGGGCGGCCGGCGCGGACTTCTCCGGCTTGTCGGCGATGACGGCCTCGGTGGTGAGGAACAGCGCGGCGATGGACGCGGCGTTCTGCAGAGCGGAACGCGTCACCTTCGCCGGGTCGATGATGCCCTCGGCGACCAGGTCGACGTACTCGCCGGTCGCGGCGTTCAGACCGTGACCCGGGGTGAGGTTGCGGACCTTCTCGACCACGACGCCGCCCTCAAGGCCGGCGTTGACCGCGATCTGCTTGAGCGGGGCCTCCAGGGCGAGCTTCACGGCCTGCGCGCCGGTCGCCTCGTCACCGTCCAGCTCCAGCTTCTCGAAGACGTTGGTGGTCTGCAGCAGGGCCACGCCACCACCGGCGACGATGCCCTCCTCGACGGCCGCCTTGGCGTTGCGCACGGCGTCCTCGATGCGGTGCTTGCGCTCCTTGAGTTCCACCTCGGTGGCGGCACCGGCCTTGATGACGGCGACGCCGCCGGCCAGCTTGGCCAGGCGCTCCTGGAGCTTCTCGCGGTCGTAGTCCGAGTCGCTGTTCTCGATCTCGGCACGGATCTGGTTGACCCGGCCGTTGACCTGCTCGGAGGAGCCGGCACCGTCGACGATGGTGGTCTCGTCCTTGGTGATGACGACCTTGCGGGCGCGGCCCAGGAGGTCCAGGGTCGCGTTCTCCAGCTTGAGGCCGACCTCCTCGGAGATGACCTCGCCGCCCGTGAGGATGGCGATGTCGCCGAGCATGGCCTTGCGGCGGTCACCGAAGCCCGGGGCCTTGACGGCGACGGACTTGAAGGTGCCGCGGATCTTGTTGACGACCAGGGTCGACAGGGCCTCGCCCTCGACGTCCTCGGCGATGATCAGCAGCGGCTTGCCCGACTGCATGACCTTCTCCAGGAGCGGAAGCAGGTCCTTGACGGAGCTGATCTTGGAGTTGGCGATCAGGATGTACGGGTCGTCGAGCGACGCCTCCATACGCTCCATGTCGGTGGCGAAGTACGCCGAGATGTAGCCCTTGTCGAAGCGCATGCCCTCGGTGAGCTCAAGCTCCAGACCGAAGGTCTGCGACTCCTCGACGGTGATGACGCCTTCCTTGCCGACCTTGTCCATGGCCTCGGCGATCAGCTCGCCGATCTGGGTGTCGGCGGCGGAGATGGAGGCCGTGGAGGCGATCTGCTCCTTGGTCTCGACGTCCTTCGCCTGCTCCAGCAGGGCGGCGGAGACGGCCTCGACGGCCTTCTCGATACCGCGCTTCAGAGCCATCGGGTTGGCGCCGGCGGCGACGTTGCGCAGGCCCTCCTTGACCAGGGCCTGAGCGAGGACGGTGGCGGTGGTCGTACCGTCACCGGCGACGTCGTCGGTCTTCTTGGCGACTTCCTTGACCAGCTCGGCGCCGATCTTCTCGTACGGGTCCTCCAGCTCGATCTCCTTGGCGATGGACACACCATCGTTGGTGATCGTGGGGGCGCCCCACTTCTTCTCAAGGACGACGTTGCGGCCCTTGGGGCCGAGGGTGACCTTGACGGCGTCGGCGAGCTGGTTCATACCGCGCTCAAGGCCGCGCCGTGCCTCCTCGTCGAACGCGATGATCTTGGCCATGTGAAGTGGTCCCTCCAGGACTGGGGGTGATTCCTTCGGACCGCGCCCGCGCCCGCGACGGACGGCTCGCCGGCCTTGTGGTTCCTTGCCCCACCCGGCCTGCGGGCCTCACCGACCCGGTCCTTCGTTGTCACTCTCACCTTCAGAGTGCTAACGCCAATGATTAGCACTCGACCCACCCGAGTGCAAGGTGCGCCCACGCCGCGGACCCGTCGCGGGGGGTGCGGCCGGGTGGTGGCGACCGGGCGCGCGCCCCCCGGCGCGGCGGCCCGGACACCGCGGCCCGGACACCGCGGCACGGGCCCTGTCGCACGGGCCCTGTCGCATGAGCGCTGTCGCCTGAGCCCTACGGCATGAGCCATGCGCATGGCCCCTGCGACATGGACCCTGCGACACGCGCCCTGTGGCCTGGGCACGACGCAGGGCCCGCACCCCAGGAGGTACGGGCCCTGCGCGTTGAGAATGTTTCAGGCGGTGACGCGAACCATATCGGCCTGCGGGCCCTTCTGGCCCTGCGAGATCTCGAACTCGACCCGCTGGCCCTCTTCCAGGGTGCGGTAGCCGTCCATCTGAATCGCGCTGTAGTGGACGAAGACGTCCGCACCACCGTCGACCGCGATGAAGCCGTACCCCTTCTCCGCGTTGAACCACTTGACGGTGCCCTGAGCCATGCCTAACTCCCCTATTACTGGCCCTTGCACAGATCCACACTTCGCGGACCCGGGTCAGACCTCACCCCCCAAGGTTGGGGGCGTGCGCCGGAACGCGTCGACCGCGGCTGAATGTATCTGTCCAACTGCCCTCTGCAACAGGTCAATCGGACGAGAAATCTGGACGCACTCGGTCGGAAATCTGCCGAGAATTCGGCAGAATTCAGGGCAAGTCGGGCCCTATAAAAGGAATAAAAGCCGCGAAGAACGCATGGACTTTGGCGACTTCTTGGCGGCTGCGCGGACTGAATCCGGGGCTTCCGACCCGCCGGGCCGGGAACGCGTTCCCCAACTCTACCGCGTTCAACCCCACTGAATAGCCCCCTCCGCTTCTCTCACGGAGGGGGCCATCGGGTGAACAGTCGGTAATCGGAGTTACCGAAGGTAAAGGATCGTCAGCCGCCGGCCACGGCCGGGATGATGGACACGCCCGCACCGTCCGGCGTCGCCGTCTGCAGGCCCTGCTCGAAGCGGACGTCGTCGTCGTTGACGTACACGTTCACGAAGCGGCGCAGCTTGCCCTGGTCGTCCAGGACGCGTGCGGAGATGCCGGTGTGGTTCTTCTCCAGGTCGGCGATCACCTCTGCGAGGTTCGCGCCCTCGGCGCTCACCTCCGCCAGGCCGCCCGTGTAGGTACGCAGGATGGTGGGGATGCGAACGGTCACGCTCATGCGAGGCCAGCCTCTCGGAAGGAGTCCAGGTTCGGACGGATGGTGGCGGTCAGGCCGGTGCCGGCCACCGCGTCGAGGGTCTTGAGGCCGTCGCCGGTGTTGAGGACGACCGTGGTGAGCGCTGGGTCGAGCACACCGTCGTCGATGAGCTTCTTCGTCACGCCCACGGTGACACCGCCGGCCGTCTCCGCGAAGATGCCCTCGGTGCGCGCCAGCAGCTTGATCGCGTCGACGACCTGTTCGTCCGTCACGTCCTCCACCGCGCCGCCCGTACGGCGCGCGATGTCCAGTACGTACGGCCCGTCGGCCGGGTTGCCGATCGCCAGGGACTTGGCGATCGTGTTCGGCTTCTGCGGGCGGACCACGTCATGACCGGCCTTGAACGCGGTCGACACCGGCGAGCAGCCCTCGGCCTGCGCGCCGAAGATCTTGTACGGCCGGTCCTCGACCAGACCCAGCGCGATCAGCTCCCGCAGCCCCTTGTCGATCTTGGTGAGCTGGGAGCCGGAGGCGATCGGCACGACGATCTGGTCGGGCAGCCGCCAGCCGAGCTGTTCGCAGATCTCGTACGCCAGGGTCTTGGAGCCCTCCGCGTAGTACGGGCGCAGGTTGACGTTGACGAAGCCCCAGCCCTCGCCCGCCGGGTCGCCGATCAGCTCGGAGCAGAAGCGGTTCACGTCGTCGTAGTTGCCCTCGATGCCGACGAGGTCACCGCCGTAGATCGCGGCCATGACGACCTTGCCCTGCTCCAGGTCGTGCGGGATGAACACACAGGAGCGGAGGCCGGCCCGGGCCGCCGCGGCGCCGACGGCTCCGGCGAGGTTGCCTGTGGAGGAGCAGGACAGGGTCGTGAAGCCGAAGGCGCGCGCCGCCTCCAGCGCCTGGGCGACCACCCGGTCCTTGAAGGAGTGCGTCGGGTTGCCGGAGTCGTCCTTCACGTACAGGCCGCCGGTGACGCCGAGTTCGCGGGCCAGGTTGTCGGCCTGGACCAGCTTGGTCCAGCCGGGGTTCAGGTTGGGCTTTTCGGCCACGTCCGCGGGGACGGGCAGCAGCGGCGCATAGCGCCAGATGTTCGCGGGGCCCGCCTCGATCGTCCGGCGCAGCTCCTCGGTGTCGTACGCCGAGAAGTCGTAGGCGATCTCCAGCGGGCCGAAACACTCCTCGCAGGCGAACACCGGGCCGAGCGGCACCCGGTGACCGCACTCGCGGCAGCTGAGGGCCGCGGCGGGACCGAGGTCCACCGACTGGTTCGTGGTGCTTGCAACGGTCTGCACAGCCATGTGAGGCGAGGCCCTTTCTCCTCATCTTCCTCACGACGCATCTCGCCGTGAGACGGATTTGGCACCTTCCCTAGCCGGGAGCCTCGCGGAAACGATCGGCTTGCGCAGCGATCAGTACGAGTACCGGCTGGAGGGTTGCCGGGGCTTCATCGGGCCGTGTCCCTCTGCCCCTCTGGATGAGCTGTATGCGGTTGTGAACGCCGACGACCCCCGCCATGCGATGGTCATCCGCGTTGTTCAAGACTGTAACCGACGGCCAGGACAGTTGAGATAGTCGTCCGAACCGCGAGATGGATCACACATGCACCAGGTGTGATCACGACAGTGAGGAGCAGCTGACTGTGCTGGAAGAAGTCGAGCGCTGGCTGGCCACCCGCTCCTGGTCCGTGACCGACCGGCCACTGCACAAGATCATCACCGCGAAACAGCGTACGGGCCAGTCGGTCTCCGTCGTGCTGCCCGCGCTCAACGAGGAGGAGACGGTCGGCGACATCGTCGCCGTCATCCGGCACGACCTCGTACGGCAGGCGGCGCTGGTCGACGAGATCGTCGTCGTCGACTCGGGGTCCACCGACCGCACCTCCGAGGTGGCCGCCGCGGCGGGTGCCCGGGTGGTGCACCGCGACGCCATCCTGCCGCGGCTGCCCGCCGCGCCCGGCAAGGGCGAGGTCCTGTGGCGCTCGCTGCTCGTCACCGGCGGGGACATCGTCTGCTTCGTCGACGCGGACCTGCGGGAGTTCTCCTCCGACTTCGTCACCGGGATCGTCGGCCCGCTGCTCACCGAACCGGACGTCGACCTGGTCAAGGCGATGTACGACCGACCGCTGGGCGATGCGGCCGGCCAGGGCGGCCGGGTCACCGAGCTGATGGCCCGACCGCTGCTCAACCTGCACTGGCCGCAGCTGGCCGGTTTCGTGCAGCCGCTCGGCGGCGAGTACGCGGCCCGCCGCTCACTGCTGGAGCGGCTGCCGTTCCCCGTCGGATACGGCGTCGAACTGGGCATGCTGGTCGACGCCCTGCACCTGGTGGGCCTGGACGCCCTCGCCCAGGTCGACGTCGGTGTGCGCAAGCACCGGCACCAGGACGGGCAGGCCCTGGGCCGGATGGCCGCCGCGATCTACCGCACCGCGCAGCTGCGGCTGGCCCGCGGGCACCTCGTACGGCCCTCCCTCACCCAGTTCGAGCGGGGCGAGAACGGCTTCGAGCCGCACACCTACCCGGTGGACACGGAGGAACGACCACCGATGGCACAGATCACGGAATACACCACCCGCCAGGTGGCCTGACCCCACGACCGCCCCGACCCGAAACACAGCCGAAAACACCCCACAAACCACAACGGGACACGGGCCGACACCGGACACGCAGGCCGACACAGGACACGGGCCGACACGGGGCACGGCTGAGGCAAGGCGCGACCGAGACGCGGCGCAGGCCGCGGCAAAGCGCGAGCCGCAGCACGGCGCCAGCCGAAACAGAGCAGGGGCCGAGGCAAGGCGCGGGTCGAAGCAGAACGCGAGCCGAGACGCGGCGCGGGCGCGGGCTCCGGCTGGGGCTCGTCGTGGCAGGCGCAAGCCGAAACACGGCGCGAGCCGAAGGAGCGCAGGCCGAGGCAAAGCGCGGGCCGAAACGCCACGCGAACTTAAGCAGGACACGGGCCGAAACGCCACACGGACCTAAGCAGGACACGGGCCGACACGGGACGCGCAGGCCGACACGCGGCGCAAGCCGAAACACGGCGCAGGCCGACACGCAGCGCGAGCCGATTGAGGACACCTGCCGAAGCACGGCGCCAGCCGACACGCGGCGCCAGCCAAAGCACGGCGTCGGCCGGAACGGGGCGGGGGCCGACACACGGCGGGAGCCGAAAGAGGGCACGGGTCGAAGCACGGCGCCGGCCGGCGCGGGGCGTCGGCCGGCGCGGGGCGTCGGCCAGAGTACGGCGTCGGCCGGGGTGGGTCGTACGTTTGAGGGTTTGTGGGGGTGGCTAGGTTGAGGCGTATGGCTTCCACGCACGGTGCTGCCCAGGTACTGGTCGCGTCCAACCGCGGCCCGGTCTCGTACTCCGTCCAGGAGGACGGCTCGCTGGTCGCCCGGCGGGGCGGCGGCGGGCTGGTCTCCGGGCTCTCGGCGATCGGCCCCGACGCGGACGCGCTGTGGGTGTGCTCGGCGCTGTCCGACGGCGACCGCGAGGCGGTGCGCCGCGGGGTCGGCGAGCCCGGCGTGCGGATGCTGGACATTCCGGCCGACGTGTACGCCGACGCCTACAACGGCATCGCCAACTCCGTGCTGTGGTTCGTGCACCACATGCTCTACCAGACCCCCCTGGAGCCGGTCTTCGACGCGGAGTTCCGGCGGCAGTGGGCGTCGTACCGGACCTACAACCGGGCGTTCGCCGAGGCGCTGGCCGAGGAGGCGGCCGAGGGCGCGGCGGTCGTCGTACAGGACTACCACCTGGCGCTGGCCCCCCGGCTGCTGCGGCAGCTCCGCCCCGACCTGCGTATCGGCCACTTCTCGCACACCCCGTGGGCGCCGCCGGACTACTTCCGGCTGCTGCCCGACGACATCGCGGCCGAACTGCTCGGCGGAATCCTGGGCGCGGACCGCGCCGCGTTCCTCACCCGGCGCTGGGCGGACGCCTTCACCGACTGCTGCCACCTGGTCCTCGGACCCGGCATCCCGTCCGGCACCCGCATCGGCGTACACGGTCTGGGCGCCGACGCGGACTTCCTGCGCGCGCGTGCGCACGAGCCGGACGTGGCCGAACGGATGACGGCGCTGCGCACGGAGATCGGCGCGGACCGCAAGGCGATCGTGCGGGTGGACCGCACCGAGCTGTCCAAGAACATCGTGCGCGGGCTGCTGGCGTACCGGCAGCTGCTGGCGGACCGCCCCGAGTGGCGCGAGCGGGTCGTGCACATCGCCTTCGCCTACCCCTCGCGCCAGGACCTGGCCGTGTACCGGGACTACACGGCCGAGGTGCGGCGCGTCGCGGAGGAGATCAACGCGCGGTACGGGACGCCGGGTTGGACACCGGTGCTGCTGCATGTCGAGGACGACTTCGCGCGCTCGCTCGCCGCCTACCGGCTGGCCGACGTGGCCCTGGTGAACCCCATCAGGGACGGCATGAACCTGGTCGCCAAGGAGGTGCCGGTCGTCTCCGACAGGGGCTGCGCGCTGGTGCTGTCCCGGGAGGCCGGGGCGTACGAGGAGCTGGGCGAGGACGCGATCACCGTCAACCCGTACGACATCGGGGGCACGGCGAACGCCCTGCACCGGGCGCTCACCCTGCCGGACGACGAGCGGGCGGAGCGGACCAAGCGGCTGGCCGCCGCGGCCACGGCGCTGCCGCCGGCCCAGTGGTTCCTGGACCAGCTGCACGCCCTTCAGGCTGGCCGGTCCAGCTGACCGGCGAGCGTCCGCAGCAGCCGCACCACCCCGGCCGGGCCGCCCACGACCAGGTCGGCGCGCTCGGCGAGTTCGGTCACCTCGCTGCTGCCGCTGCACACCAGCAGGCCGGGCACGCCGTCGGAGCGGAGCTTGTCGACGGCCGCGAAGGCGGGGAGGTCACCGAGGTCGTCGCCGCCGTACACGACGGATGCGGCACCGATCTCCCGGACGTACTCCAGCAACGCAACGCCCTTGTCCATACCGGGCGGGCGCAGTTCGAGGACCAGACGGCCGGGCTCGACGATCAGGCCGTGCCGGGTGGCCAGGTCGGCGAGGGGACCGCGCAGCGCCTCGAACGCGGCCTGCGGATCCTCGGCGCGGCGGGTGTGCACGGCCACGGCCCGCCCCTTCTCCTCGATCCAGGTGCCCCGCCAGGCACCGATCCGGTCGAGGAAGCCGGGCAGTTCGGCGCGGACGGCGGCGACGCCGGGGTGCGGGGCAGGGGCGCTGACGGTGCCGCTGACCGCGTCCCAGCGTTCGGCGCCGTAGTGGCCGAGGACGACCAGGTGCTCCAGACCGGGTACGCCCGCGAAGCCGCCGTGGCGGACCGCGACGCCGGCCGGGCGTCCGGTGACCACCGCGATCGAGGCCACCTTCGGGGCGAGGGCGGCGAGCGCGGGTACGGCGTCCGGGTGTGCGCGTGCCTGCTCGGGGTCGGCCACGATCGGCGCGAGCGTGCCGTCGAAGTCGAGGCCGATCACCGCGGTGCGGGGCCGTGCGATCAGTGCGGCGAGCCCGTCCCGCCCGGCCTGTGTCACGGGCGTCGGAAGCGCGTCCTGGGGATCGGTCGAGTCCGTCATATGGGTGCCCATGACCCGACCCTATCCACGCGAACCGCCCCGCACGCCTGGCAGCGCGGGTCAGCGCCCGGTGCGGCGGGCCTCTCGGGTCCGGCGCAGGCGGTTGACCGTCACCGGGTCGTGGGCCAGTGCGCGCTCGTCGTCCAGCAGGGCGTTCAGGAGCTGGTAGTAGCGGACCGGGGCGAGGCCCAGTTCCTCGCGTATCGCGCGCTCCTTGGCGCCGGGTCCCGGAAAGCCCCGGCGCTCCAGCGCGAGGATGGTCTGTTCGCGGCGGCCCAGCTCGTGGCGGTCGTCCGGTTCCATGGGTGAACGGTAGCGCCGGGCACCGACGGCGGATCGCTCCCGGGGTCCTGGTCCGTGAACGGTGGGGCCGTAAAGGGGGTCCGTAAAGGGGTGGCGGTCCTGAAGGAGTGGCGGTCCTGAAGAGGTGGCGGTCCTGAAGAGGTGGCGGTCCTGAAGAGGTGGCGGTCCTGAAGAGGTGGCGGTCCTGAAGAGGTGGGGGGTCCGCGTCCCGTCGCCGTTCGTCATGTGGCCCCGTGGGACCTGCACCGTGTAAGTGGACTAGACCTCTTAAGGGTTCGCGGTCCACACTGTTCCCCGTGAGACATGTCATCGCCCTCGACGTGGGCGGCACCGGGATGAAGGCCGCCCTGGTCGGGGACGGCGGCGAGCTGCTGTACCAGGACCGCCGCGCGACCGGGCGCGAACGCGGGCCCGAAGCGGTGGTCGAGGGCATCCTCGGCTTCGCCGCCGAACTGCGCGCATACGGCACCGAGCGGTTCGGCGAACCCGCCGCCGCGGCCGGCATCGCGGTGCCTGGCATCGTCGACGAGGAACGCGGTATCGCCGCCTACGCGGCCAACCTGGGCTGGCGCGACGTGCCGCTGCGCGCCCTGCTCGCCGACCGGCTCGGCATCCCGGTGGCGCTCGGCCACGACGTGCGCACCGGCGGGCTGGCCGAGGGCCGGATCGGCGCGGGCCGGGGCGCGGACCGCTTCCTGTTCGTGCCCCTGGGCACCGGCATCGCGGGCGCCATCGGTCTCGACGGCCGGGTGGAGGCGGGCGCGCACGGCTTCGCGGGCGAGATCGGCCACATCGTCGTACGGCCCGGCGGGACCGCGTGTCCGTGCGGGCAGCTCGGCTGCCTGGAGCGATACGCCTCCGCGTCGGCGGTGAGCGCGGCCTGGGCGGCCGCCTCGGCAAAGCCCGACGCGGACGCCGCGGACTGCGCGCGGGCCGTCGCGTCCGGTGATCCGAACGCCGTCCGGGTCTGGCAGGAGGCGGTGGACGCACTGGCCGACGGGCTGGTCACCGCGCTCACCCTGCTGGACCCGCGCACGCTGATCATCGGCGGCGGGCTCGCCGAGGCGGGGCAGACCCTGTTGCGGCCGCTGCGGGACGCCGTCCGGCGCCGCGTCACCTTCCAGAAACTCCCGTCGATCGTCCCCGCCGCCCTCGGGGACACCGCCGGCTGCCTGGGCGCGGGGCTCCTCGCCCGGGATCTCCTCGTCACCACTGACCCTTCGGAGGTAACCGCCTGATGGCCCCCAGTACGGTTCTTGCCGGCGCCCGGGTGGTGCTGCCCACCGGGATCGTGACCGACGGACGCGTGATCGTCGAGGGCACGAGGATCACGGCCGCCGCCCCCGCGGACGCCGACACGAGGATCACGGCCGCCGCCCCCGCGGACGCCGAGGTGATCGACGTACGGGGCCACTGGCTGGTGCCCGGCTTCGTCGACCTGCACAACCACGGTGGTGGGGGCGCCTCGTTCTCGGGCACGGCCGACGAGATCCTGACGGCCGTCCGCACCCACCGGCTGCACGGCACCACCACGCTGCTCGCCTCCACCGTCACCGACGACATGGACTTCCTGGTCAAGCAGGCCGGGCTGCTGTCCGAGCTGGCCGAACAGGGCGATCTCGCCGGGATCCACTTCGAGGGCCCGTTCATCTCGCCGTGCCGCAAGGGCGCGCACTCCGAGGAACTGCTGCGCGACCCGGACCCGGAGGAGGTGCGCCGGCTGATCGACGCGGGGCGCGGCCGGACCCGGATGGTCACCCTCGCCGCCGAACTGCCGGGCGGCATCGACTCCGTACGGCTCCTGACGGAGCACGGCGTGATCGCCGCCGTCGGGCACACCGACGCGACGTACGAGCAGACGGTGCAGGCGATCGACGCGGGCGCCACGGTCGCCACCCATCTGTTCAACGCGATGCCGCCGCTCGGCCACCGCTCCCCCGGCCCGGTCGCCGCCCTGCTGGCGGACGAACGGGTCACCGTCGAGCTGATCAACGACGGCACCCATCTCCATCCGGCCGCGCTGGAACTGGCGTTCCGGCACGCGGGCGCCGGGCGGGTCGCGTTCATCACCGACGCGATGGACGCGGCCGGGAGCGGCGACGGCCGCTACCTGCTCGGCCCGCTGGAGGTCGAGGTCAGCGACGGCGTGGCCCGGCTCGTGCGGGGCGGCTCGATCGCGGGCTCCACCCTGACCCTGGACCGCGCCTTCAAACGGGCGGTGACGGTCGACCGGCTGCCGGTGCCGGACGTGGTGGCGGCCCTGTCCGCCAACCCGGCGCGGCTGCTTGGCCTGGCCGACCGGGTGGGCTCCCTGGAGCCCGGCAAGGACGCCGACCTGGTGCTCCTCGACGCGGACTTCGACGTCAAGGGCGTGATGCGGCAGGGCGCCTGGGTGGTCGATCCCCGAATGCCCTGATACGTCCCCCAGGTCGTGCGCGCCGGCGAAAGCCGGTGACCGCCCGTGGTCTGGGCCCCTCGCCAACTGTTTGACATGATCGGGACCAGAACACCCGGCTCAGCCCGGACAGCGAGGGAGGTCGGCGCGGGTGATCCTCACGGTCACGCTGAACACCGCTCTCGATCTCACCTACCGCGTGCGGTCGCTGCGGCCGCACGCCTCGCACCGGGTGTCCGCGGTCGCCGAGCGGCCGGGCGGCAAGGGTGTGAACGTGGCCCGGGTACTGGCGGCCCTCGGGCACGAGGTGACGGTCACCGGGTTCGCGGGCGGCGGCACGGGCCGGGAGGTACGCGACCGGCTCACCGGCATTCCGGGCGTGGCGGACGCGCTGGTCCCGATCGCGGGTGCGACCCGGCGCACGATCGCCGTCGTGGACGAACGCACCGGCGACACCACCCAGTTGAACGAGCCGGGACCGCAGGTGACCCCCGCCGAGTGGGCCGCGTTCCAGGAGGCGTACGAGGGTCTGCTGGGGCCGGCCGAGGCGGTGGCGCTGTGCGGCAGCCTGCCGCCCGGGGTGCCGGTGGGGGCGTACGCGGGCCTGATACGGGCCGCCCGGTCGGCCGGTGTCCCCGTGCTGCTGGACACCAGCGGGGAGCCGCTGCGCCGCGGGGTGGCGGCCCGCCCGGACATCGTCAAGCCCAACGCGGACGAGCTGGCCGAACTCACCGGCTCGCACGAGCCGCTGCGGGCGGCCCGGGACGTCCGCAGGCGGGGCGCACACGCCGTGGTCGCCTCCCTCGGGCCGCGGGGGCTGCTCGCCCACACCCCGCAGGGCCACTGGCGGGCCACCCCGCCCGCCGCCGTGCACGGCAACCCGACCGGCGCCGGCGACTCCGCGGTGGCGGGCCTGCTGTCGGGCCTGGTGGAACGCCTCCCCTGGCCGGACCGCCTGACCCACGCGATCGCCCTGTCCGCCGCGACCGTGGCAGCACCAGTAGCAGGCGAATTCGACCACGCGACGTACGAAGAGCTACGACCGCGGGTCACGGTGACCAGCGAGACCAACGCCGCCTGAGACGTCACCAGTCAGGCTTCTGTCCCTCTTCGAGCAGCGCCAACTGGTCCAGGTTGAAATGGCAGGCGTCTCCCTGGCCGCAGGTGATCGCCACGGTGTTGGTCCCCTCCTCCAGCTGGAGGGAGACGTAGGACCGGTACCAGGCGTTCCAGTCGCCCTCTTTGCCGTAGTTCTTCAGATCAGGCTTGTAGCTCTGCGGCTTCCCGTTGACGACGGTCGTCGCGCTCGCCGCGTCCTTCTCGGCGTTGGCGTACCGAATCCACAGGTCGTACGTGCCGGCCTTGGGCACGTCGACCTTCCAGGTCACCGAGGCCCCGACCTGCGACATCTGGTCGACGTACTTGCCGCCGTCGGCCCTGGCCCCGGAGAACTCGGTGCTGACCCTGGCACCGCCGGCACGCGGCAGGCCCGCCGCGTCCTGGACACCCGGCTCTGTGGCAGCGGTCGCCGAGGCACTGGGCGAAGCCGACTCCTTGGAGTCGGCGCTGCCCGTCGCAGAAGCCGAGGGGCCGCCGTCGGCCTTGTCGTCGCCGTTGCCGTTGAGCATGGCGACGCCGATGCCTATGACGACCGCGGCGACCACCGCGATCGCGCCGATCAGCAGGCCCTTGGTGTTCGGGCCGCGGCCGCCCCGGCCGCCGCCCCCGCCGGCCTGCGGCGGCTGCCGGCCGGCCGGCGGGCCGCCCGGGAAGGTCTCCGGGGCCTGGTAGTGGGCGTTCGGCTGGCCGTAGGCGCCCTGCTGCGGGGGCACGGTCTGCTGTCCGTAGGGGGCGGCGGCCTGCTGGCCGTACTGGCGCTCGCCGACCGCACGCACCCTGTTGACCGAGTTCGGGTAGCCGTAGCCGCCGGACGGCGGCTGGGCCCCTCTGGCCTGCCCGTCGGCGTACAGATAGCCGAACGGGTCGTCGTCCTCGGGCGTGCTCGCGCCGTTGTCGCCGGGCGTCATCCCTAGGTACTCCTCAACAGGTGCGGGCGGATGCGGTACGGATTCGGAAGACGGGTGAAGACGGGTATTGGAGAGCGAGCCTACCCGCTCTCACTGACCCGATCGGGTGGCGAGATGTGCTTCAGCCCACTGACCTGGGGTTCATCCGGCCCGACGATGCTGTTTGGGACGAGATCGTTTCTCGACGTACATCCGTTCGTCAGCGGACTTCAACACCTCGTCCGCCGTCATACCGCAGTGGGCCCAGCCGATACCGAAGCTGGCGCCCACCCGCACGGCCCGTCCCTCGGCCCGGATCGGCTGGATGATCTCGTTGCGCAGGCGTACGGCCAGGTCCTGGGCGTCGGCCTTGCCGAGTCCGTCGGCCAGGATGACGAACTCGTCGCCGCCGAGCCGGGCCACCGTGTCCCCGTCGCGCACACCCCGCGACAGCCGGCGCGCCACCTCGATGAGGACCGCGTCACCCGCGTTGTGCCCGAACCGGTCGTTGATCGACTTGAAGCCGTCCAGGTCGCAGAAGAGGACCGCGAGGCCCTTGGTGCCGTCGTCACGGTCGTCCTCGGGGGCGACGGTGTGCACATGGTGGTCGAAGCCGTCGTAGGCGTCCGTGCCGGAGGCGAAGTCGAAGCCGTGGCCGTTGACGTCGTAGGCGGGATGGCCGTACGCGGCGTCCAGGGACTCCAGCTCGTCGGCGTGCGTGGGACGCCGGCACAGGCGGGCGGACAGGCGTGAGCGCAGTTCGGCGGAGTTCGGCAGGCCGGTGAGGGAGTCGTGCGAGGCGCGGTGGGCAAGCTGCAGTTCGCGGCGCTTGCGCTCCTCTATGTCCTCGACATGGGTGAGCAGGAAGCGCGGGCCGTCGGCGGCGTCGGCGACGACGGAGTTGCGCAGCGACACCCAGACGTAGGAGCCGTCGCGGCGGCCGAGGCGCAGCTCCGCGCGGCCGCCCTCGGCGGAGGTGCGCAGCAGCGTGCCGATGTCCTCGGGGTGCACCAGGTCGGAGAAGGAGTAGCGGCGCATCGCGGAGGCCGGGCGGCCCAGCAGGCGGCACAGCGCGTCGTTGGTGCGCAGGATGCGGCCGTGCTGGTCCCCGCCCATCTCGGCGATCGCCATACCGGAGGGTGCGTACTCGAACGCCTGCCGGAAGCTCTCCTCGCTCGCGCGCAGCGCCTGCTGCTCGCGCTCCAGGCGGACCAGCGCGCGCTGCATATTGGACCTGAGCCGGGCGTTGCTGATCGCGATGGCGGCCTGGAACGCGTACATCTGGAGGGCCTCGCGGCCCCAGGCGCCCGGATGCCGGCCGTTGCGCGGCCGGTCCACGGAGATCACGCCGAGCAGCTCGCCGGAGCCGCCGCCCTGCACGCCGGGCGCGTACATGGGCGCGAAGAGCCGGTCGGCGGGGTGCCACTCGTCCTCGAAGCGGGGCGCGGGCCCGTCGGTGTACCACTGCGGAACGTCGTCGTCGTCGAGGACCCAGCCCTCGGTGTGCGGTATGAACCGCAGGTCGCCCCAGGCCTCGCCCATGGTCAGCCGGCGCTCCCAGGACTCGCGGGAGCCGACCCGGCCGGTGATGAGGGCCTCGGCGGCGGAGTTCCCGGAGAAGGCGGCGACCACGAGGTCGCCGTCGGGGCGTACGAGGTTGACGCAGGCCATCTCGTATCCGAGGGAGGTGACGACGCCGTCGGCGACGGTCTGCAGCGTGTCCGCCAGGCTGCGTGCCGTGTTCATGTCGGCCATGGCCTGGTGCAGTTGCCGGAGGGACGCAAGCCGGACGTAGGGCTCCGACTCCATTTCCATGCCCGCCCTCCCCCCGAGACCTCGCAGCGAATCAAGGGTGCTCTTCGGCGCTTCTCTTCGGTGGTGCCCTTGCAGCAGCTTCCCCGTCACTGAATCACAGTGCGCTGCTCACTCGGTACACAGGGTCAACAATTCATTGGTCTTGTGACTCAAGTCACAGAAGGACATGAACAATTGAGAAGAGTGCCCGCCTTCTGCGTTCTTCTGCGTTCTTCTTCGTTCCATGGACCTAGGACCCGGTTCAGGCGGAGGCCCGATGCGACCCGCTCGCAGCGAAGATTAGCGTTTCCGGCGTGCTGAACACTCCAACTCCGCTGCCCTCCCCCGCCGCCTCCGCCGTTCCCGGGCATGCTGAGGGGGTGAGCAACGACAAGTTCCGGGCCGCCATGTCCCGGCTGGCCGCGGGCGTGGTCCTGGTGACCGCGCAGGAGCCGCCGCTCGACCCGGACGACCCCGGGGCGCCGGCCGGCGAGGACGCCGGCATGACGGCCACGGCCTTCCTGTCCGTCTCCCTGGACCCGCCGCTGGTCCTGGTCAGCCTGCGCGCGGGCGCCCGCATGGACGATCTGCTCGCCGAGCAGCCCCTGTGGGGGGTCTCCGTGCTCTCCGAGAGCCAGCGGCACATCGCGGGCCGCTTCGCCATGAAGGGCCGCCTCAGCGACCGGCTGCTGTTCGAGGACATCCCCTACGCCCGCGGCGAGGTCTGCCACGCGCCCCTGGTGCGCGGCGCCCTGGCGACCCTGGAGTGCCGGACCGAACAACGGGTCGCGGCCGGGGACCACACGCTGGTGATCGGCCGCGTACTGACCGCCGAACTGCCCAGCTCGGACGGCAGGCCGCTGCTGTATTTCCGGGGCCGCTACCGGCAGTTGGGGTAAGAGCGGGGGCACGGCAGAGTTCGCAGGGTGAGGGGGCGAAATTTGGTGGTCCGTGATCGACATCCGGTCTGGCGCGCCGGGATGACGCCCCGCCTGGAAGAGATCACACCGCACACCGTCGAGGCCGCCCTCGGCATCCGGGTCAGGCCCGAGCAGGAGCACGCGGTACGGCCCGTCGCCCACTCCCTCGCCGAGGCGTACGCCCATCCCGCGGGCGTCGCCTGGCCGCGACTGATCGTGGACGGCGACGACGACCGCCCGGTCGGCTTTCTGATGGCCTTCCTCGGCATCGACTGGCACGGCGACGGGAGCGTGTTCCGCTCGGGCCTGTGGCGGCTGAACATCGCGGCCGGCGAACAGGGCCGTGGATACGGCCGTTTCGCGGTCGAGTCCGTCGCCGCCGAACTCCGCCGCCGCGGCGACAGCCACCTCTATGTCAGCTGGCACCCCGGCCCGACCGGCCCGGAAAACTTCTACCGACGCCTGGGCTTCCACACCACCACGGAAACCAGCGGCGGCCAGACGGTCGGGGTATTGAAGCTGGTGTAGGGCGAGTACTGAAGGTCCTGCGGCACCCAACGCGGTTCCCCCGCCACACTTCCCCAACGCAACGCAGCCTCCGGCACAGCCCCGCCGCAGTCTCCCAACGCGGCTCCCGCCGCGATCCCCCCTCGCGGTGATGGCGTACGGCGGGCGGGGCGGGAACCTTGACGGGCCGGGGGTCAGGTCCAGTCGCGGGATGATCTGCCTCGTTTGGTTTCTGAGCGTTGCTTTTTCTCCCGTAGGCGCCGCTCGTTGATGCCGCGTGGGATCCGGGTCGGCTTGCGGGGCTTGGGCGGCGGTGCCGTCGCCTGCGCGAGCAGGGCCGCGAGGCGCACCGCGGCGGCCTCCCGGTTGCGCCACTGGGACCGGTGCTCGGAGGCGCGGACGGCGATGACGCCATCGGTCAGCCGCCCCGCGAGGCACCGCAACGCCCGGTCCTTCCACACCTGGGGAAGCGCCTCGGTCCGCGCCAGGTCGAAGCGCAGCTCCACCTGGGAGTCACTGGTGTTGACATGCTGTCCACCGGGACCCGAGGAGCGTGAGAAACGCCACATCAGCTCGGCCTCGGGGAGGGAGACGGAGCCACGGATGACGTAAGGACCGGACATGCCCCCATGGTCGCGTCCCCGCCCACTCCACGTCACCCGAATTAGCGGAAGGGTAAAAAAGGTAAAGCCATGCGGAACCTCTTGGGCCCCCCTCGGCGTTCTTCCCGATGACGGTAGCTTCGTCCCCAGTACGAAGCCGTACGTATGTAACGAGGGAAGGGACTCCCAAACCATGGCTGTAAGCCTGTCCAAGGGTGGCAACGTCTCGCTCACCAAGGAGGCTCCGGGCCTGACCGCCGTCACCGTGGGCCTCGGCTGGGACGTCCGCACCACCACCGGCACGGACTTCGACCTGGACGCCTCCGCGATCGCGGTCAACACGCAGGGCAAGGTCTACTCGGACGCCCACTTCATCTTCTTCAACAACAAGCAGACCCCGGACAACACGATCGTCCACACGGGTGACAACCGCACCGGCGAGGGCGAGGGCGACGACGAGGCGATCAACGTCAACCTGGCGGCCCTCCCGGCCGACATCGACAAGATCGTCTTCCCGGTCTCCATCTACGACGCCGAGAACCGCGGCCAGAACTTCGGCCAGGTCCGCAACGCCTACATCCGCATCATCAACCAGGCCGGCGGCGCCGAGATCGCCCGTTACGACCTCTCCGAGGACGCCGCCACGGAGACGGCCATGGTCTTCGGCGAGCTGTACCGCAACGGCGCCGAGTGGAAGTTCCGCGCGGTCGGCCAGGGCTACGCGTCCGGCCTGGTCGGCATCGCCCAGGACTTCGGCGTCAACGTCTGAGAATCAGGCCCTGCCCTGGTGAACCAGGCTGCCGGGTGGTGCTGGGTCAGCACAGAACCAGCACGGGATACCCTGGTCAGCACGAAGACCCCCCAACTAACCCTTGGGGGGTCTTCTTCATGTGCGGGTGAGGCGGGCCGCTACACGGCCTGTGCGGACTCCTCCGGGGCTTCCGGCTGGTCCGTGGCTCCGCCCTCGATGACGCGGAGCTGGGGCTTCATGGCGTCTTCCATGGCCTTGCGGCCACGGTTCCACGAGTCCGGTACGAGGTGCCCGTACGTGTCGGCGGTGATCCGGATGGACCTGTGGCCGAGCCAGCGGCTCACCTCCAGCAGGGAGCATCCGGCGGCGAGCATGGTGGAGGCGAAGAAGTGGCGTAGGTGGTGCGGCTTGTAGCTGAGTTCCAGCTTCTTCATGATCTTCTGCCAGTGGTGGAAGAAGTTCTCATGGGTGAAGAGCGTTCCCGTGACGGTGGCGAAGAGCAGCCCGGAGGTTCCGCCCACGGTGCGCGTGCCGTGCTCGGCCTTGTGCTGGGTGATCTCGTCGGCCAGCCATCCGGCGAGCGGGGTTTCCCGGTAGTCGCCCTCTGCCCGGTGCTTGAGGGGGACGAGAGCCTTTCGGTTGCCCTTCCCGTCGCCCTTGTCGGTCGCCTGCCGATAAACGCGGTACACGTCGTCACGCTGGCAGTCGTCAGAGGCTCCGAACGCTTCCGAGGGGCGCAGCCCGGCCCCCGCCATGAGCCACACGTTCAACCGGTACGCGTCGGGTATCTCGTCGGCGATCCGCCGGACCTCCACCAGGGTCGGTATCTCGTCCGGGTCCACGGCTGTGGAGGCCGCCCGGGGCAGCTTCAGAGTCCGGCAGGGGTCCTTGCCAATCCGGTCGTTGTCCACGGCGGCTTTGAACATGGCCTTCATGGGGATCACTCGGGTTTCGATGGTGGAGGCCATCAGTCCCGCTTCCGCCATCGCGGCGACGACGCGCTGAGCGTCGTTCGGGGTCACTCCCGCGATGGTCTTCCGGCCCAGGGTCGGGACGAGGTAGTTGGACGCGAACCCCTTGTAGTCCCGCAGGGTGTTGGGCCGCAGCACCTGAGCGCCAAGCCACTCGTCCCACCACGCCTGAACCGTGATCTTGCCTCGCTCCGGGTCGAGGTAGACCCCGGCCCGCTTGTCGTTCTCCATCTGGTTGCCGTGCGCCTCGGCCTGCTTCTTGAGCGGAAAGCTCTTCTCCCGCTGGCGTCCGGAACGGCCTCCCGGCTCGCGGTAGCGGACGGTCCAAGGGTGGCCGCAGCGGGTTCCCTCGCACGGGTAGTTCTTGTTCGTCTCGTCTGTCTTGCACTTCTGGAAGACGGTTGCCACTGGTGTTACTGGTCCTTCCTGTCACTGCTCAACCAGTCGTTGAGGATCGCTGTCGCCTTGTCCGTGAGTCGCTTCCCGTCCCACAGCTCCAGTTCTTTCGCACGCTTGACACGCTCGGACAAGGTGGCCTTGCCGACTCCCAAGCGGGCTGCCAAGGCACCCTGAGGGGCGGTGGTGTCCGTGGCACGCAGCCGGGCCAACTCGGCCACCAGGAGGGCGTAGTCCAGCTCTGTCCGGCACCGCTGCGGCACCGGCCACGGTTCACCCATGACCTGGTGCTGTTCGGGCTCCAATGCCGCCCGGAACTCTGCCTTGATCTGCGAGAAGGGGACCTGTCGCAGGAGGCTGGCCGGGATGCCGTCGGTCTCCAGAGCCTGATCCATGAGCCGGACAATCTCGTCCTCGTCAGGCCCCCCGATGCTGAGCCGGATCTTTAGTTCGATCGGTCCGGTGAACGGGGCGTTGGTGTCGGCGCGTGCTGAGACCTCCCACGGGCCGTAGTACCGGCGCCACACCAGCTCACTGCCTTCGCGGCGCCACTCGTTGACTGCGTCTGTCTCTTCGGTGTTCACGAGATCCACCATACGTATAGGCGAACTAGATGCAACATGTTCGGGCATGTGGCGATGGTCACCACTTCTGAACTTGACGCAACTAGTTCGGAGATGGGCACTCTGGAGACGGGCGGGACAGCAGCGGGCGGGAGCATCCGCCCACCGGACAGCAGGGGAGACGCATTGACCAAGCTGATGACGGCGGACGAAGTGGCCGAATACCTGAACAAGCCCCGGTCGTGGGTGTATGGGAACTGGAAGGCCGAGCGGATCCCATTCCGGAAGGTGGGGCAGGCGCTGCGCTGTCGACCGAGTGATCTCGACAAGTGGCTTGATGAGCAGGGGGCAGACTAAGCCCCTACGTCTCCCAAAATCCATTTTTTCTTTGTGAAGCCTCCGAGGTGACTCGGGGGCATTTCTGTGTCCGGAGAAGTGATTGACGACAGCAGCCGTGAAGCCGGTTGAGTTGATTTGTGCGACCTGCCGTGAGCCGTGGACCTACCGCAGGCCATACGGCAGAAGTGGTCGCAACCCTGCTACGAATCCTGAACACCCGCAGTGTAAGCGAAAGCGCGACAACCAGAGCCGTGCGATATCGCGTAACAGAAACCGGCAGGGATTGGCGGCGAAGAAGCAATCAGAAAGGGCCGATGCGCTCGATATTGCTTGGCGGGCAGGGGCGTTGGTGGAAGAAGTGCGGAGCCTCGCTGCACCGCCCGTGCAGTACGACACCCGACAGGAAACCGAGAAGAAGGTACACCCGGACATCGAATATTCGACGGATGAGGACAAGCGCACAGTTGCCTTGTGGTTCGCTGAGACACGCGAGCCGAAGACAGGTCCCGAAACGGGAAGGACTTCCCCCAGGCTGCGGGTGATCGGATCGGCTCAGCCTTGGTGGCACTCCGAAGCCACGTGTACACGAGGCTCTATGAAGCCCTTGGAGCCGTTCACCATGGGCATCTGACACGGGAGGCAGGTCCCGTATCCGGGGTGCGTCCGTTTTTTCTTATAGGTGAGGGGAGTTTTCTCCTTGGAGTCAAGCTCACTGGGCGGTGAGCCTCTGACGCGGACGAGAGTCCGGACCTGTTCGAAGTCCTGAGCTGAAGTGCTCGAATGCGGCTCTGCGGAAACCTGCCTGTGAGACACAGCGGCACAACCGGGGAGTGGTCCTCTGCCCCTATGAAGTCAATTGTTTGGGGGTAGGGGGCCTTTCGTTGTCCTGTTGTGAGTTATAAGGCCGCCCATGAGCGGCCCTTCTCTCCAACTTCCCTTCACGTTGATTAGTTCTCTAGGAGGTGTCGCCATGAGCGACGCAGAACAGATTTCCGAGGCCACGCCGGCCAACCCCTCCCATTTTGTTCGGGCTGAGGTTGAGCGGGAGTATGCGGGGAAGCTTGCGCGGGCTGAACTCAAGAGTCATGCCGCCCAGGCCGGAATCACTCTCCCTGATGGATTCACCGAATACCTGGATGGCGCGAAACTTCTTGGTGAAGACGGCAAGCCATCGGCTGAGGCCATGGATAAGGCCCTGGCGCCTTTCAAGCCCAAGGACCCGGCGTTTCCCCACCTTGTCGGGGCAGGACATAACCGCGACGGCAGCCCAATTCCAGAGCGCCGCCGCGTTTCTCTCGACGTTCGTAAGCGATAACTAGGAGTACATCTATGAGCCTTGCCTATCAGCAGCCCGGGACAATCACTTTTGTTCCGGAGATTTTCGATGCGGAACTTCTCGTAGCCTTTGACCCGCTTCTTGTCTGGGCGTCTCCGTTCGTGGCGAACAACAAATATGAGGGCGAGATTCGCAAGAAGGGCGATGTCGTCCACATCAACAGCATTCTTCGGCCTACCGTGGGCGATTACACGATCGCTGATGGAATGACGGCCGAGCGGCCGGAAACCGTCGACCAGAAGCTCACCATTACTGAGGCGAAGTACCTTCAGGTTCTCATCGAAGATGCGGAACGGGTTCAGCTCGCCGGGGGCCTTGACTCGCCCATCAATCAGCAGATGATTTCGGGCCCTGGACCGTGCCGCCGACACGTTCATGGGCAGCATCATCGCCACAGGGGCGACGGCGCTTCCGGCCGTCGTGCCGACCGCTGGCAACATCCCCCAGAGCCTTTACAGTGCGATCCTGGACATGATGCTTGCCTTGGACGACAACGACATTCCGGCAGGCCGTTACGTGGTCGTCTCACCGAAGGTGAAGCGGTATCTCATCGAGCATCCGGCCGTGGCCAATGCCGCCGCGTACGGTGAAGGTGGCGTGACTGCCAATGGTGTCGTTGCTCGGCTTGCCGGGTTCACTATTCTGACGACTACGGCAATGCCTGCTGGTGTGGACATCGTGGGGGGGCATTCGGAGTTCGCCACCTACGCAAGCCAGTTCACGGGCTTCCGTGAGGGGCAGTCGGAGAAGTACAGGGCTGATTACATCGACACTCTGCACCTGTACGGCGGAAAGATCGTGCGTTACCCGGAACTGGACACGAAGAAGTCCGACAGTACCTTTGATGAGTCCAAGCCGACCAAGGGAATCGTCAAGGCCGCTGTCACCTGGCCCACTTCCTGAATTATGGATTAGTTCGGGCCCCTGTAATCAGGCAGGGGCCCGTTCTTTTCACTACCCGTCGATCCGGCAGCCCCGCCGGCCGTGACTGTACGTTTTTCCGGGAGGAACCTTGCCCAAGCCACGGAACCCCGCTTCGCCATTCAGTAGGTATCGCGAAGCGCAGAAGCTCACCGTTCTTCCACTGGAACATGATTTGCCAGTTCCCGACCTTCCTACGGTCCGGGAATGGTCAGATCACGAACGGGCCTACTGGAAGGAACTTTGGGAGACTCCCCAGGCGTCACAGTGGGACGACTCCACGGCCGGTGTTGTGGCCGCCGTGGTCGTCTACTGGTCGGCGATTCTTGCGGGCACTGCGACCAGCACTCAGCACATGGAATACCGGCACTTGGTAAGGGCCCTGGGGCTCACTCCAGAGGGCATGCGCGCGCTTGGGTGGGTGATAGGCGATGAGTAAGAAGCTCGCCCGCCGCAAGGCTGCTCAGGTCGCCCAGGCTTCCACTGTCCGCACTTCTTACACACATGTTGACGGCGTCGAGTGCCCGAACTTCAGTGACTGGCCGAACGGGGAAAGCGTCATCAGTTGCCATACGTGCTGGAACCTGTGGGCACTCCACATCGCTTGGTCCGCCAGCGGAATGGAAGAACCATGGACGGACGGTCAGAAGCATGGCCGGGCTTCGTGTTTCGAGTGCCTGAAAATTGATTAGCAATCAAACGATGGAAGGGAGGCACCCCCGGTGGGTCCTATTCTTTATCTAATCCCCATTACCCCAGGCCTGGAATGTATTTGAGTTATCGTTTAGAAATGTTAGATATATCATTCCGTGATAGGGGTTTGGGAGAATAGTAGTCAAGCGGGAAGGTCGTGAGAGCAGCGCTCCGACCACTCGCTGAGACTTCCGCCCTAACAAAGGAACGCAGCGTTATGCGCAAGACGGTTCTTGTCCCGGTTGAGTACACCTTTTGCGACGCGCACATTGCTCGTGACGGGTCGGAGGTTGAGGCCACGTCGTCACTGACACTGGGAAAGGACACGTGGCACCTGTGCTTGGAACATGACGTTACATTCGGCCGCTACCTCTGTGGCGCACTGGGCGCCCCCTCTGGGGAGGTGATCACGGAGACTCAGGCTGAGTCCGTTCCGATTGTTGAGGCTGTCTTGGAGCCGGAGCCGGAAGCGGCGACCGACCCTGAACCTGTGCCGTCCGTGATGATCGCCGGTGAAGTGCCCGGATACGACTGGGAAGACGCGCGGGAAGCTGTGCGCAACCTTGGCTATGAGGTGGTCGGCCGTGCCGACGAATCCACTGTGTTGCTGATCCTGGGCGAAGGTGGCGACCGGAACGGAACCAAACTGCGTGACGCTTCCGAGCGTGGCATTCCTGTGATGGATGCGCGGAAGCCCGGACGTTTCAAGTCGGCGATCCTTTCTGCCGAGTTGATTGGTGGCGACCCGCTTCCGGAGCCTGCCAAGGTCGACCGTTCCGGCATGAGTGAGCGTGAGCGCAATGCCGTCATCCGATCGTGGGCCCGAACCAACGGCTTCACCGTGCCTGCGAAGGGCCGGATTCCGATGAACGTGAGGCACTCCTACGAGATGGCCCACAAGGAAGCGTCGGAGGGAAAAGCGGCAGCGGCCTGAGTGTCGCCCCCACGGCGCCGGGCGCAGAGTGCGCCCGGCCTCCCCGGCCAGAGGCCACCCAAGCAACACTTTTCGAGATTGAGGCAGCATGAGTTCCCTGAGTCAACCTCTATGCCGCCAGCGGTGTGTCCCCGGGATTGTTGATCTTGCTGTTGGTCTGGTGGATCACAGGGTCGTAGCAG
>NZ_JBEPAP010000059.1:0-60910 GCF_040298665.1 Streptomyces sp. NPDC001508 | reverse complement strand
TGCAGACCCGTGGAAACAGTTGATGTCAGAGCAGGCCAGAGAAGCGATTCCCCACCCCGCTAAAGCGGGGCGTCCCCTCGCTAGATATCTGATGGGAGATCAACCTCGGGTGCGACTACGAGTGCATTCATTAGGCAAGTGGGTTGGCGGAATCAAGGTTGTCGGACGGTTGAGGTCTGATGCGTCGGCGGACATGTCGCAAAAGTATGGTGTGCGTCCGATGCTAGATATGCCACGATCACGCCGTGAGGAAGATCATCGCATTAGCGGCAACTGTCCTGTCCACCGCGGCCCTTCTGTCCGGTACGGCAGCTCCCGCGCAGGCCCTGCGACCGGCCCAACCAAATCCATGGGACCACAGGGTCCACTGCACGTCGACCGATGACGACGGGCGCAAGATCGTCACCAGGTTCGGCAACTCCGATTTCGGCTGGAACCACTTCACACACCGCCACAACATCAAGAAGTGTTCAATCCTCAACGCGGCTCTCAAGGATAAGGTCGACCGTAACGACGGTCACGGGCGCCTTGAGTACGACGGCGTCGCCATCAGGACCGGCGGCAGGCCTGTGCAGGTCAAGTTCGTCGTGATCGTCCAGTACACGCGAAAGACCAAGGACGGGAAGTACGACGCCGGCCGGGGGCAGAAGATCGGCGTCGTCAATGCTTTCTGCCGTAACCAGCCGAACAACAAGTGCCCCACATGGATGAACCAGTGACAGACCCCGAAGACCGACAGCAGCAGGCGGCCGTCAGCCGTTTGCTGCTGTACTACCTCAACGCGCCCATCGTCGAAGGCTGCCGTCTGCGCGGAGTCCTGCCGACTCCCGGCGCCGTGCGGATCGCCATCCACGCGGGAGACGACGAGGAAGGCGCCACCTTCCTCTACGAGATCCCCCACGACACCGTCGCCCCGTACTACATCCCCGGTATCCTGCGCACCGTCCTGACCGGAACCCAGCTTTACGGCAGCAGTGACATCCGCGAAGCCATGGGAATGACCCTCATCCGCCTCCGCCCGGAGGAGATCACCCCTGACCCGGAGCCCGAACAGGGCCAGGCGCTCACCGTCCTGCGGGCCCTGTCCGACCCAGGCGACAACGAGCACCCCTTTCTGATCGGCTTCCTGATGCTGGGCCGCGATCTGATGCGCCTCTACGTACAGCGCCCCGACCAGCCTGGCATCATCGGCGCGGACATCCGTCTGACCGGTACGTCCACCGCACTGATCGCCTCCCTGCCCACGCTCATCGACGAAGAGCAGTACCGGCAGCCGGCCCCCGACGACCCCCACTGCGACCTCCTCGCCGACTTGACCAACTGGTAGAGCCGCTGCACCTACCGAGGAAAGGGCCAGGGGTCGGCGGGCTGATCAGCACTGCCAGGATGGGGAGTTGGTGCGGCTGCCAGGCAGTCGCACCACATCCGCATTCTAGGTGAGTTCCTCCTTCGCCTGTTCCAACTCCAGAGACCGTTCGACGGCACCCCTGGTCAGGGTTCTGTTCCTCTCTCGCTCGGCGGCCAGGTCGGGCTTTCAGGGCGGCGTTCTCCTCCTTGAGCGCCCGGTTCTGCTCGGCGATCTTCTCGGCGGCAGCGGGGACCGTGTGCCGGGCTTTGACGCGGGCCTGGAACTCCTCGACCAACTCTTTGTGGTCGCCGTAGACGACGTCGCGTCGCAGACCGGACTCGGTGATCAGCTCGCTGCCGGTGATTTCTTCGAGCTGTTGCACCCTGGGCTCGTAGCGGGCGCCCCATAGGGCCGGGTCCAGGTGTGGTCGCAAAGCGCACATTTCCTCGATCGCGGCGATCAGTACTGGGAGTTGATGGGGCAGGGCTCGGGCGTTCTCGCAATCCAGGCAGGTGAGGAAGGACGCTGTGCACGGCTGCCCGGCGTCGGTGTGCGGGCTCTCGGGAGGAGCTGCAGGACGTCATCGCGCCGGAGGGGACCGAGTTGAAGACGGCCCCGGACCGGTGGGGGCAGTACGCGGACCCCGGCACGGCCGAGCTGTTCGCCGGGGACGCCCTTCTCCATACGGATTGGGCACCGGACAACGTGCTCATCTCCGGCGGTCGGGCGCGCATCATCGACTGGGCGTGGCCGACCCGGGGCGCTGCATGGATCGACCCCTTCATGTGGGCGCTGCGCCTGATGCAGGCGGGCTGCACCGTGGAGGACGCGGTGGAGTGGGCGCGGCAGCTCCGTTCGTGGCGGGATGCTGACCCAGCGGCGGTCCTGGCGTTCGCGGTGGCCAACACACGTACCTGGCGGGAGATCGCGGCCACGGACTCGCAGCCTTGGAAGGCGGCCATGGAGGACCACGCCGTCCGCTTGGACGCCTACCTCCGGGCAGCCCTGACGACTGTATAGAACGGCATACGGAAGCGGGCCCTGCCTCCGCGGGCGAAGAGAGGCCGGGCCCACTGTGCTGGCGGGACCGCTGCGGCGACCTGGTCCGGCACGCCGTGGACACGGAGGGAGACGCGCGTCGGACGAGCCGGACCGCTCCGCGGCCGAGCGGCCCCCGGCGGGCCGCTCCTAGACCTCGAAGTAGGCGTCGAGTACGGCGTCCAGTTGCTCCTCCCACTCCTTGAAGCGCGCCCTGGCCGTCGCCTCGATCTCGATCGGGTACCAGCGTCGGTCAGGGGTGTGCACCGTGACGGTGAAACGCTTCCCGAAGCGGGGCGCCTCCGTCTCGACCGCGCCGATCTCGTCCCAGCGGAACTCGCAGGACTCCTCGTCGAGGCGGAGCCGGACGCCCTTGCGGTCGGCGACTATCCGGGCACGGCGGTCGGCGGCCTCGAAGACCGGGCCGTCCGGCTCGCCCTCGTCACCGTCCTGCTCGTCCTCGCCCTCGGCCTTGGCGTCCTCGCCCTCGGCCTTGGCGTCCTCGCCCTCGGCCTGCCCGTCCTCGGCCTCCGCCTTGGCGTCCTCGTCCTCGGCCTCCGCCTTGTCCTGCGCGGCCTCGGCGCCCTCCTCGGCCTCGGCGGCGGGCGCTTCCGTGTCGCGTGCCGAGGCCGTCTCCTCGGTCTCGACGGCGTCCTCCGCCTCGGTGTCCTTCCGGTCCGCCGGTACGGGTGCGGTGATCCCGGGAATGAAGGCCGGGTCGAATCCGGCGCCCTCGAGGGGCTGGCTGCTCGATCCTATGCGCTGCTCCACGCGGGCAGTATGGACGACGTTCCTGTGCCGGAACCAGTCAGCCCACCCGTCACCCCGGTTCACCCTGGTCACGCGACCAGGCTCGGGGCCGCTCAACTCACCTGACGAACAAGCTCAGTACGGCGGCGACCGCGAAGCCCGCGAGCGACAGGACCGACTCCAGAACGGTCCATGTCTTCAGGGTGTCGCGTTCACTGATGCCGAAGTACTTGGCGACCATCCAGAAGCCGCCGTCGTTGACGTGCGAGGCGAAGATGGAGCCTGCCGAGATCGCCATGATGACGAGCGCGACGAACGCCTGGGAGTGGTCGCCCTCGGCGAGGAGGGGGGCGACGATGCCGGCCGTGGTGACGATCGCGACGGTCGCCGAACCCTGGGCCACCCGCAGCACGACCGAGATGAGGTAGGCGAGCACGAGCACCGGCAGGCCGACGTCGTGGAAGGTGTCCGACAGGGCCTGCGCGACACCGCTCGCCTTGAGCACGGCACCGAAGACACCGCCCGCGCCGACCACCAGGAGGATGTTGCCGACCGGCTTCAGCGAGGACGTCGACACGGTCTCCAGGGACCTGCGGGACCAGCCACGGCGCAGACCCAGCAGGTAGTACGCGAGCAGCAGCGCGATGGTCAGCGCCACGAACGGGTTGCCGAAGAACTCGATCACCGAACGGGTGGTGGAAGGATCAAGGGCGATCGAGGAGAAGGTGGCGGCGAGGATCAGCACCAGCGGGGTGCCGATGATGGTGAGGACCGTGCCCAGCGGGACCGGCTTCTCCTGCGGCCGGGTACCGGTCGCCCGCTGTTCCTCGACCACCGCCCGCCGTGCCTCCTCGGCGGCCTCGACCATGTCCTGCGATACGGCCACGAAGATCCGCCGGCCGATCCAGGCGGAGAAGGCCCAGGCGGCGAGCACGGCGGGGATGCCGCAGACGATGCCCATGAGGATGATCCAGCCGAGCTGGACGTGCAGCAGCCCGGCGGCGGCCACCGGGCCGGGGTGCGGCGGCAGGAAGGCATGGGTCATGGACAGGCCGGCGAGCAGCGGCAGGCAGTACAGCAGGATGGACCTGCCGGACCGCTTGGCGGCGGCGTACACGATCGGCGCGAGCACGAAGATGCCGACGTCGAAGAAGACGGGGATGCCGAAGATCAGGCCCGTCAGACCCATCGCGAGGGGTGCCCGCCGCTCGCCGAACAGGCCCAGCAGCCGGGACGCCAACACCTCGGCCCCGCCGCTGACTTCGAGGATCGCGCCGAGCATCGTACCGAGGCCGATGATGATCGCGACGTGGCCGAGGATGCCGCCCATGCCGGATTCGATGGTGGAGACGGCGTCGGAACGCTGGACGGTGCCGAAGAGTTCGGTGACCGACAGTCCTGCGAGCAGGCCGACGGCGATGGAGACGGCGAGGAGGGCGACGAAGGGCTGCAGCCGCGCCTTGATGATCAGGAAGAGCAGCAGGGCGATGCCGATGGCGGCGACGACGAGCAGTCCCGCGGTGCCGTCGACCAGGAGGAGCAGCCCTCCGGTG
This sequence comes from Streptomyces sp. NPDC001508, assembly GCF_040298665.1. Classification (NCBI taxonomy): domain Bacteria; kingdom Bacillati; phylum Actinomycetota; class Actinomycetes; order Kitasatosporales; family Streptomycetaceae; genus Streptomyces; species Streptomyces sp. NPDC001508. The sequence goes on along the minus strand of NZ_JBEPAP010000059.1, from coordinate 56,221 downwards.
TGGGGTGGCGCGGCGGGCGCGGCGGCGGCTGGGGGCAGGGATATGGGGGGCATGTGGGGGTCCTCTGGGGGCGTACACGGTGCTTTCGGGCAGGGGGGATCGCGGCGCGGCGCCCCGGTGGGGAGGCGCCGTGCGACGGGGTACGGACGCGGGGTGCGGGGGCGGTCAGCCGAGTACGGCGAGCGCGTCGATCTCGATGAGGAGTCCCGCGGGCAGGCCGACGTAGACGGTGGTGCGCGCGGCGGGCGGCTGGGTGAGGCCCTGCTCCTCGAAGTAGGCGTTGTAGATGTCGTTCATCTCGGCGAAGTGCGCTACGTCGGTGAGGTAGACGCGGATCATCATCACGTCGTCCCAGCTCGCGCCGCCCTCCTCCAGGATCGCCTTGACGTTGGCGAGGGTCTGGAGGGTCTGCTCGCGCAGGGTGGGGCCGGCCGGCGTGGGCGGCTTGCCCGGCTCGGCGGGGAGGAATCCGACCTGACCGGCGACCTGGAGGATGTTGCCCTTCTTGACCCCGTGCGAGAACTTCGCGGGCGGGGTGGTGTGGGTCGCGGGGGTGAGCGCGGTCTTCTCGGTCATGCGGGGGTTTCCTTCCCTGGAGTTCTGCCGGAGTACTCGCCGCTGATGGCGTCGGCGGTGCGGCGCACCTGCGGGAGCAGGGTGAGGAGTTCGTCGGCGGTGACGACGACGTTCGGCGCGGAGACGGACATCGCGGCGACCACCCGGCCGCCGGCGCCGCGGATGGGGGCGGCGACGCAGTTGATGGACTCCTCGTGGCCGCCGAGGTCGGTGGCCCAGCCCTGTTCCCTGACCTTGTCCAACTCCCGCAGGAACGCGGGGGCGTTGGGGGTGGAACGGGGCGTGTACATGGGGTAGTCGAGCTGTTCCGCGAGGGCGCGGCGCTCGGCGTCGGGCAGGTCGGCGAGGAGCAGTTTGGCGACGGCGGCGACGGTGATGGCGACGGGCTTGCCGATCCGCGAGTACATGCGCACCGGGTAGCGGCTCTCCACCTTGTCGATGTACAGCACCTCGTGCTCCTCGTACACGGCGAGGTGCACGGTGTGTCCGCAGGCTTCGTTGAGGCGGACCAGGTGGGGGTGGGCGATCTCGCGGATGTCCAGGTTCTCCATCGCCTCCTGGGCGAGGGCGAAGAGGCGGGCGCCGAGCCGGTAGCGCTGGTCGGCCTGGCGGTAGACGAGGCCGTGTTCGTGCAGGGTGCGCAGCAGGCGCAGCGCGGTGGACTTGTGCACGTCGAGCCGGTCGGCGACCTGGCCGAGGTCGGCGGGGCCCTCGGCGAGCAGCGGCAGGATGCTCAGCGCGCGGTCGACGGTCTGGCTCATGGCGTGGGTACCTCCTGATCGGCCCGGCCCTCGGCGTGTGTCCAGCCGGGGCCGAGTCGAAGTCTCCTCCAGGCCGCGTCGTCCAGGGCGATCAGCCGGTCGGCGTGGTCCCTGGAGGGGGGCACGGCTAGGTCGCCGGGGACGGTGAGCGCGGCGGCGGCCATGAGATGCCCGGACCTGATCCGCTCCCGCACGGACCGTCCGCGCAGCGTCGCCGACAGAAACCCGGCGGCGAAGGCGTCCCCGGCCCCGACGGGCGCGACGACATCGACATACAACGCGGGCACGAAGGTACGCGTGTCCGCGGCGGGGACGGAGCCAGGCGAGTCAGGAGTGGTCGCGGGCCGTGTGGCCCGGCCCGGCTCGGAGGCAGTGCGGCCGGGACCAGAGCCGGGGCCGGGGCCGGAACCGGTCCGCTCCGACCGGGTGTTCCCGGCACGGCCTACGTCGCCCGAGCGGCCCGGATCGCCCACGGGGTCGGCACCGCGCGTGCCCCCGGCACCGTGCGCGCCGCCCACACCGCCGACGCCGTCCGCACTGCCCAGCACCTCCACGTCGACGGCGTCGTTCGCCCCGCTCGGGCCGGCCGCCCGAACCGCGTCGAGCGGGTCCGTACGAGCGACGCCACCCGCACCGCCCACGCCGTACACCCGGTCCGTGTCGGCCACGTCCGCCCGCTCGAAGACCGTCGCCCCGTGTGCGCCCTGTTTCACCACGAGGGTCCTGGGCTCCGGGAGGAGGGCGCGGATCGCGTCCGGGTCCGGTGTGACGCCCCAGGCCGCCTCCGCCTCGTCGGTGCCGACGAAGACCAGGTCGCAGCCGCGGGCGAGGTCCAGCAGCACGCGGGGCGCGGCGGCCTCGCGCCACAGTCCCGGGCGGAAGTTCACGTCGAAGGAGACGAGGGGCCGGCGGCCGGGCCGGGGCGCGGTCAGTGCGCGCAGCAGGTCGAGGCAGCCCGCGGAGAGCGCGGCCGTGATCCCGGACAGGTGCAGGATGCGCGCGGCCCGCAGCGCCGCCGGGTCCACGGTGTCGACGGACATCGCGGAGGCCGCCGAACCGGCCCGGTAGTAGGCGACTTCGTGGTCGTCGCCCGCCCGGTCGCCGGCGGTGCGGAAGTAGATCCCGGTGGGCCGCGCCGGATCCCGCCGCACCGAGTCGACGTCGACGCCGTAGGCCCCGATGGCCCGGACGAGATGGTCGCCGAAGCCGTCGGCGCCGACCCGGCTGACCCAGCGCGTGGAGTGTCCGGCCGCGGCGAGGACGCAGGCCACGTTGGACTCGGCGCCGCCGATGGCGCGGTCGAAGGAGGGCACGTCGGCGAGGCGGCCGGTGCGGGTGGGCAGGAACGTGACCATGGACTCGCCGAGCGCGACGACGTCCACGACGTCGGGGTTCGTGCGGGTTCCGGTGTCGGTCACGATCGTCGCGGCTCCTCGGTGCGTACGCGGGTCATGGCGGCTCCGTTGACCCCGCGTTGGCCGAGATGTTAGACAGCGGTGAGCGATATACGCAACGGTCGTTGCAACATGGGCAACACACCTGATCAGGGAGGTTCCATGAGCACCGAGGCGCTGGCACGTCTGGCCGGGGAACGCGTCGACCACCGCTTCAAGGGGCTCCCGCCGGACGCCGCGGGGCTGACCGTCGGCGAGCTGGCCGCACAGCGCCGCAACCTGTTCACCGACGGCTTCACCACCCCCGTGCTCACGCTGTCCGCCGAGCGCCTGGAACACAACCTGAAGCTCATGGAGACGTACGCGGCCCGGCACGGCCTGGCCTTCGCCCCGCACGGCAAGACCTCCATGGCCCCGCAGCTCTTTAACCGCCAGCTCGCGCACGGCGCCTGGGGCATCACGCTGGCGGTGCCGCACCAGGTGCGGGTGGCACGGGCGTTCGGCGTCGAGCGGGTCTTCCTCGCCAACGAGCTGGTGGACGCGGCGGCCCTGCGCTGGATCGCCGCCGAACTCGCCGCTGACCCGTCCTTCCGCTTCGTCTGCTACGTCGACTCGGTGCGCGGCGTGGAGCTGATGGACGCGGCGCTGCGCGGGGCCGCCCGCCCCGTGGACGTCGTGGTCGAGCTGGCCGCCGGTGAGGACGCCCGCACCGGCGTGCGGACGGAGGCGGAGTGCGCGGCGGTCGCGGACGCGGTGGCCGCCGCGGGGACGCTGCGGCTGGTCGGTGTCGCCGGGTACGAGGGCGAGGTGCCGCGGGCCGACCCGGAGCGGGTACACGCGTGGCTTGGCCGACTGGTCGCACTCGCCGTGGAATTCGACCGGGCGGGCCGGTTCGCGGACGCCGGGGAGATCGTCGTCAGCGCGGGCGGCAGCGCCTGGTTCGACGCGGTGGCCGACGTGCTCGCCGACGTCCCCGCACTGTCCCGGCCCGTCCTGAAGCTGCTCCGCTCCGGCGCCTACGTCTCGCACGACGACGGTCACTACCGCACGGTGACCCCGTTCAACCGGGTCCCCGAGGAGGGCGCCCTGGAGCCCGCCTTCCGGTTGTGGGCGCAGATCGTCTCCCGCCCGAGCGCCGGGCAGGCCTTCGCCAACGCGGGCAAGCGGGACGCGGCCCACGACCTCGACCTGCCCTTCGCCCAGGTGGTACGCAGGAACGGCACACCACGGCCGGCGAGAGGCGTCGCGGTGACCGGCCTGTCCGACCAGCACGCCTGGCTGCGCACCGAACCGGAGGCGGACCTGGAGGTCGGCGACTGGATCGGGCTCGGCCTGTCCCACCCGTGCACGTCGTTCGACAAGTGGCAGCTGATCCCGCTGGCCGAGGCGGACGGCACGGTCGTCGACTACATCCGCACGTTCTTCTAGGAGGCAGCCGGTGGAGGAGCTGGTCATCAGGGACGCGGACGTCGTGGACGGCAGCGGGGCGCCGTCGTACCGCGCCGATGTGGTGGTGGACGGCGGACGGATCGTCTCCATCGTCCAGGAGGCCGCCCAGGCGGGCTGCCAACGGCCCAGGGCCCGCCGGGAGCTGGACGCCGAGGGGCTGGTGCTCGCCCCCGGTTTCATCGACATGCACGCCCACAGCGACCTCGCCCTGCTGCGCGACCCCGACCACAGCGCGAAGGCCGCGCAGGGCGTGACCCTGGAGGTCATCGGGCAGGACGGGCTGTCGTACGCCCCGGTCGACGACCGCACGCTCGACGCGGTGCGCCACGCGATCACCGGCTGGAACGGGTACGGCGACGACATCGACTTCGACTGGCGGTCCGTCGGCGAGTACCTGGACCGGCTGGACGGGGGCATCGCCGTCAACGCCGCCTATCTGATCCCGCAGGGCACGGTGCGCGCGCTCGCCGTCGGCTGGGAGGACCGCCCGGCCACGCCCGCCGAGCTGGACCGGATGCGACAGCTGGTCGCCGAGGGCATGGAGCAGGGCGCGGTCGGCATGTCGTCGGGGCTCACCTACACACCCGGCATGTACGCCGAGGACGCGGAACTCACCGAGCTGTGCCGGGTGGTGGCCCGGTACGGCGGCTACTACTGCCCGCACCACCGCTCCTACGGCGCGGGCGCGCTGGCGGCGTACGCGGAGATGGTGGAGCTGACCGGTGCGGCGGGCTGCGCCCTGCATCTCGCGCACGCCACCATGAACTTCGGCGTGAACAAGGGCCGTGCGGCCGAGCTGTTGGCCCTCCTGGACGACGCGATCGCCGGCGGCGCCGACATCAGCCTCGACACCTACCCCTACACCCCGGGCTGTACGACGCTCGCGGCGCTGCTGCCCGGCTGGGCCAGCGAGGGCGGCCCGGAGGCGATCCTGGGGCGGCTCACCGACGAGGCGACCGCCGAGCGGATCCGGCACCATCTGGAGGTCGTCGGCTCCGACGGCTGCCACGGCGTGCCGGTGGAGTGGGACACCGTCGAGATCTCCGGGGTGACCGCCCCGGCCCTCGCCGACCACGTCGGCCGTACGGTCCTGGAGTCGGCGCGGCGGCGCGGCGAGCCGCCCTGGACGACGGCCCGCAGGCTGCTGGTCGAGGACCGGCTGGGGCCGACGATCCTCCAGCACGTGGGCCACGAGGAGAACGTCCGCGCGATCATGCGGCACGGCGCGCACACCGGTGGTTCGGACGGCATCCTGCGGGGCGCGAAGCCGCATCCGCGGGCCTACGGCACCTTTCCGCACTATCTTGGCCATTACGTACGGGAGTTGGGGGTGCTGTCGCTGGAGGAGTGCGTCGCGCATCTCACCTCGCGCCCCGCGGCCCGGCTGCGTCTGCCGGACCGCGGGCTGGTCCGCGAGGGGTACCGCGCCGACCTGGTGCTGTTCGATCCCCGGACGGTCGCGGCGGGGTCCACCTTCGAGCGGCCGCGCGCGCTGCCCACGGGCGTTCCGTACGTCCTGGTCGACGGGCGGTTCGTGATCGAGGACGCACACCGCACGGACGCCCTGCCCGGCCGATCGGTCCGCCGAACCCCGGCCTGACGCGCCCCGAAGGGGCGCGGGGCCGTGTCGACATGCGGCTCCGCCGCGCGGGCGCGATCAGCCACAACGCATCCGCAGCCGACCAACGACACGACGCATCACGGCCCTCCCAGCGGAGCGCTACGGCTTGGGCAGGGCGCAGCCGCTCGCGCTCAGATTCAGCTTGTTGCCGGTCGTGAAGCAGGCCGGGATCTGGTAGGTCTCCTGGGCGTAGTTGATGCCCTGGCGGACGGTGACGGTGCCGGCCTCGTCGACCTCACAGGGGTTGTTCACGGTGCAGCGGGCGCCGTCCTCGTTGCCGGTGTTGTTGACGGCGACGACCTTGCCGGTGGCGTTGTCGATCACCGGGGAGCCCGAGGTGCCGCCGATGGTGTCGCAGGCCGAGGTGTAGCGGAGGGAGTCCTTCCAGGTCCAGTCGCCCTCCTTCAGGCGGTGGACGAAGCCGTCGACGCTACAGGCGTAGGTCCGCTTCCAGTAGCCGGAGACGACCGTGATGGCGGTGCCGGCGGTCGGGTGTGTGTTCTGCACGGTCAGGGCGTTGATCCCGTACGCGCTCCTGATCTGCGCGTATGTGGTGGTCAGTTGGTAGATCGTGACGTCCGTGTCGGTCATCGTCGCGTACGCGACCTTGCTGGCGTGCAGCGTGCCGACCTGGGTGGCCGAGGCGTTGAGCAGGCCGAAGGTGCGGCTGGACGCCTGGTCGACGATGACCTGGCCGGCGGCCGGGAAGCCGGTCTCCAGGCAGTGGCCGTTGGTGAGCACGAGGGCCGGGTCGGTGTCGGCGGAGTCCGGGAAGCGGATGACGGAGCCGGAGCAGTTGCTGAGCGCGACGGTGCCGGCGAAGTCGACGGCCTGGATCGCGGGCGCGGCGGCCTTCGCGGGGGCGGCGTCGGGGGCGGCGGTCCGGGTGGCCGTGGCCTGCGCCGCCGTGCCGGTGGTGTCCGTCGCCGCGGCCACCGGCGCCGTGCCGGCCCCGGTGATCGCCAGGGTCGCGAGCGCGGCAAGGAGAGGCTTCTTCATGTGGGGGGTCCCCTCTGCAGACGTAAGCGACCGGAGATCTTCCGGCCGCCCGCAGTCTTGTCATGCACATTCTGAAGCCGGCAAAGGTCAACAGCAAGAAGCGGTACACACCCCACCCGGATCCCCGACTCCCCCAAACCCACCCCCAGTTGCCCCCGCACCCGGCCGCGCACAGACACGAGGGAACGGCCCCCTGCACCACCGGGCTACCGCCCGCCCCGCCCCCACGCACCGCACGCGGCGAGACGCACAGGCCACTCATCCCGGCAGCCACGCGGAGCCGATTCGCTCCGCGGGACCGTCGAAGGCCACACAGGCCGACATCCGCACACCCACCCCACCGGCCGAAACCCACACGCCCACCACCCAGCGGCCCAGGCGCGACCCCCACACCGGGCATCGGGCCGGCCACCGAATCGCCCCCTGCCCCGGCATTCCGGTCGCTCCCCGTGCCGTCGTGCATTCCGGTCCGGGTGGCGGGGAGTCACCAACGGTGACCGCGGGGCGTCACCCGTCCCGACGGATGCGGGGCGCCGGGTTCCCGTCGCAGGGCCGCCGGAAGGCCGTCCACGGCCACGTCCACACACCACCGCCCAGCGGCCAAAGGCGCGACCCCACGCCGGGCATCCGACCAGCCACCGACTCGCCCCCCGCCACGACTTCCGCGCCCACATCGACCCCCAGGTACCTCACCCAGCGAACTCGACTCCGCACCGCCCCGTCCCACCGGACAGCGCTCCCGGCGCCGAGCCAGCCGACGACCCGCCCGAGCACCCCGACCCACATCAGTTCCGCGCGCCCGGCCCTCACCCCACAGCCGTCGACGAGGCACACGGGGCACCCGTCCCGACGGATGCGGGGCGCCGGGTTCCCGTCGGAGGTCGCGTACGGCCGCCGCGCAGCGATGCGGGGGCGGTCCCGTGTCGCGGGGCGGGGGCGCGCCGGCGTTTCGGTCGGCCCGGGTCGTGGGGTGTCACTCGTCCTGGTGGATGTGGGGTGTCGGCCGACCGTGTGAGGGGGTGGGCTGTTTCGCGGGTCCCGCGGGCCTCTCGGTCGGCGGTCGGGTGTCTCACGTGGCGGATAACACCATCCACGGGCCGTTACCGGGTCGTAAGCTCGCGGACATGCAGGTGATCCAGTCGACCAAGCTCGCCAACGTCTGTTACGAGATCCGGGGCCCGGTGCTTGAGGAGGCGATGCGGCTGGAGGCGGCCGGACACCGGATCCTCAAGCTGAACACCGGCAACCCGGCGGCGTTCGGCTTCGAGTGCCCGCCCGAGATCCTGGAGGACATCCTCCGCAATGTGTCGTCGGCGCACGGCTACGGCGACGCCAAGGGCCTGCTCGCGGCGCGCCGCGCGGTCGTGATGCACAACCAGACCATCGGCATCGAGACGGACGTCGAGCACGTCTACATCGGCAACGGCGTCTCCGAGCTGATCGTGATGGCGATGCAGGGGCTCCTCGACGACGGGGACGAGGTCCTGGTGCCGGCCCCCGACTACCCGCTGTGGACGGCCGCCGTCTCGCTCTCCGGCGGCACCGCGGTCCACTACCGCTGCGACGAGCAGTCCGACTGGATGCCCGACCTCGCCGACGTGGAGCGCAAGGTCACCGACCGCACCAAGGCGCTCGTCATCATCAACCCGAACAACCCGACGGGCGCGGTGTACGACCCGGCGGTGCTGAAGGGCCTGACGGACATCGCCCGCCGGCACAATCTGCTGGTCTGCTCGGACGAGATCTACGACAAGATCCTCTACGACGGCGCCACGCACACCCCGACGGCCGCGGTCGCCCCGGACCTGCTGACGCTGACGTTCAACGGCATGTCCAAGGCGTACCGGGTGGCGGGCTACCGGGTGGGCTGGATGTCGATCTCCGGCCCGCGGGCGCACGCCGACTCCTATATCGAGGGCCTGACGATCCTGGCGAACATGCGGCTGTGCGCGAACATGCCGGGCCAGCACGGCGTCGTGGCCGCGCTGAGCGGGCGCCAGACGATCAACGAACTGGTGCTGCCGGGCGGGCGGCTGAAGGAGCAGCTGGACGTCGCCTACGAGCTGCTGACGCAGATCCCGGGGGTCACCTGTGTGCGCCCCAAGGGCGCGCTGTACCTCTTCCCGCGCCTGGACCCGAATGTCTTCAAGATCAAGGACGACCGGCAGATGGTCCTCGATCTGCTGCGCCGCGAGAAGATCATGGTGGTCCAGGGCTCGGGCTTCAACTGGCCGGAACCGGACCACTTCCGTGTGGTGACGCTGCCGTCGGCGGGGGACCTGAGGGACGCGGTGACCCGGATCGGCTCGTTCCTGGACGGCTACGCACAGCCGTAGCCGGACCACCGCACCTCACCCCGGGTAGCCGCCCGACCCGCTTGCGCGATCAGGGTCAACTTTAGACGAGTTCTAAGCTAGGATAGCTTCCTGTCAGAGCACAGGAGGCCATCTCCCATGTACGAACCGACCCGCACCGGACCGTCCCCCCGGTCCCCGCACGGCAACCCGATGGCCGGCACCCCCTCCGACTTCCCCCACCGGTCGCGCGAGGAGGAGCTGGACATCCAGCTCGCCGGACACCTCGCGGCGCTGCTCGCCGTCACCGACGAACTGCGCACCCTCGCGCCCTCCGGCGAGCTGGACGCGGCGTCCGCACGGCTCGCCGACCAGGTGACCCGGCTGCGGGGCGGCCACGCGCCGGCCCCCGCGTCCGGCACCGCGACCGACCCCCGCCCGGCCGCCCTGCACCACCGGGCGCACGCGCTGGCCGGCCGCGCCCTGGTCGTCGCGGCGTCCCGCGCCGACACCACGGCGGCGATCCTGTCCGCCGAGCGCATGGACGCGCACGCCGCCGCACTGAGCGACCTGCCGGAACTCAGCGCGGCCCACTGATCCCCGCGGCCCGGGTCCCCGGACGGCCCCGGTCCGCGCGCACCCGCAGCGACGCGCAGACCGGGCGCCCTCAGCCCTCTTCACGCCGTCCCGCCCCGTTCACCCTGCCCCACCCCGTTCACCCTGCCCCACCCCGTTCGCCCCGCCCCACCCCGTTCACGCTGCTTCACTCCGCTTCACCCCGCTGAGCGGAATGGCTTGTTCCTGTTGCATAACGGGATCGGCCCGACACCCTCCGTTCACCACACCCCCTACGGAACGTTGAATTCCGGGAGCAGTCTGCCTCGCGTGAGACGTATCGCGGGAATAGTCCTCGCGGTGCTGCTGATCGGCGGCGTGGTGGCCGCCGTCATAGCAGGCCGACAGGGCGAGGACAAGGGCACGGCAACGAAGACCGTGCAAGGAGTGATCGGATCGGAGAAGGCCGAGTTCTTCGCCGATCCCGACGTGGTGAAGGCCCTCGCCGACAAGGGCTTCACCGTGAAGACCGAGTCATCGGGGTCCTGGGCGATGGAAGGACTCGACCTCAAGGGGTACGACTTCGCCTTCCCGTCCAGCCAGGCACCGGCCGACCAACTGGCCAAGAAGTACGGGGTGCATGAGCCCCTGCCGCGCCCCTTCTACTCACCGCTCGTCGTGGTGGCGCACCGCAGCGCGGCCGATGTGCTCGCCGCCAACGGGCTGGCCACGCTCGACGGCAAGAGCCGCGGCACCCTGAAGATGGCCGCCTACCTCGACGCCGCCCGCCACGACCGGACCTGGCAGCAGCTCAAGGGCGCCGACCGGCACGGCGAACTGACCGGCACCCTCTACATCGCCAGCACCGACCCGGAGTCCTCCAACTCCGGCGCCCTCTACCTGGCCGCCGCCTCCTATGTCGCGGGCGGCGGCAAGGTCGCCGCGAGCACGGCCGACGTCGACCGCACCGCGCCGCTGCTGCGCAAGCTGATCTCCGTCCAGGGCGCCCAGCAGTCCAGCTCGGACGGTCCGTTCCGGGACTTCATCAGCGGCGCCGGCAACCCACTGGTGCTGGTGTACGAGTCGCAGGTCGCCACGCTCCTCAGCGAGCAGAAGTCGGTCGACGACCTGGTCGTCCTCTACCCCGACACCACCGTCAACAGCGACCACACCGTCGTGCCGCTCACCGACGAGGGCCGCGCGCTCGGGGAACTCCTCAGCACCGACCCGACGCTGCGCAAGCTCGCCGTCCGGCACGGCTTCCGCCCGCAGGGCGACACCGCCGAGTTCATCGCGGCCACGGCCGACCGTGCCGCCTACCTCAACCAGAAGCTGACCGGTGTCCGGCAGGCGCCCGTGCCCACCTCCGAGGTGCTGCACGAGATGGCCCGCCGGGCACGCGGCTGATCCGGGGGATACCTATGAGCAGCTTCAACCACATCAGCCCGAGCGGCCATGAGCCGACGCTCAGCGGCGACGACGTCCTCACGCTCACCCCGCCCGAAGCCGTGGCGCCCGTGCCCCGGGAGAAGGCCGGCGGTCTGGTGCCCGTCGAGGCGGGCGTCCGCGAGGACATGTCCCGCAAGGCCGCCGCGTACATCGAGGGGCTGGCCGCCCTCGACTCCCGCTCGCCCGAGTTCGCGGGCAAGGTCGGCGAGATCACGGCCCTCGGCGCCGGTGAGATGCGCAGCGCCGCCGCCCAGTCCAACCGCATGCTGGAACGCGCCGTCCGCAGCCTGCCCAGCAAGGGCGGCGACGCCCAGGCCCAGGTGGCCGGGTCGCTCGTGGAACTCCGCCGGGTCGTCGACGACCTCGACCCGCGCGATCTGTCCGCGAGCAAGGGCCGCAAGTTCCTGTCCCGGCTGCCCGGCGGCAACAAGCTGCGCGACCACGTCGCCAAGTACGCCTCCGCGCAGGGCACCCTGAACAAGATCGTCGGCTCGCTGCGCGGAGGCCAGGACGAACTGCGCCGCGACAACGCCGCGTTGCAGACCGAGCGGGTGCGGCTGTGGGAGACCATGGGCAAGCTCCAGGAGTACGTCGTGCTCACCGAGGCCCTCGACGGCGCCGTCGAGGGGCATATCGACGGGGTGGCGGTGAGCGACCCGGAGCGGGCCGACGGCCTGCGCGCGGACGTGCTCTTCCCGGTCCGGCAGAAGCACCAGGACCTGCTCACCCAGCTCGCGGTGTGCGCGCAGGGCTACCTCGCCATGGACGTCGTACGCCGTAACAACGAGGAGCTGATCAAGGGCGTCGAACGCGCGGCCACCACGACCGTCTCGGCGCTGCGCATCTCCGTGATGCTGGCCTCCGCGCTGGACAACCAGAAGAAGGTCATCGAGCAGGTCAACGCCCTGCGCGGGACGACCGAGGACCTGATCCGCGGCAACGCCGAGATGCTGAGCACACAGAGCGGGGAGATCCAGCGCATCGCCGCCGACCCGGCCGTCGGCGCCGAGACCCTGCGCTCCGCCTTCCAGCAGATCTACCGCACCCTGGACGCGATCGACACCTACAAGGTGCAGGCCACCGAGGCGATGGCGACGACCGTCGAAAGCCTCACCGCCGAACTCCAGCAGGCGAGCACCTACTTGGAGCGCAGCCGTACGCAGGGCGCGCTGGACGGAGGGCTCTCGTGAGACGACGACTCGCCGCCCTCGCGGCCGCCGCCGCCCTCCTGACCGCCTGCACCTCCCAGGAGCACAAGGACTCCTCGGACGACGGCAACGCGCCCCGGCCCGGCACCCTGCGCGTCCTCGCCTCCAGCGAACTCACGGACATGACGCCGGTGCTGGAGCGGATACGCAAGGACACCGGCATCACGGTCCGCCCCACCTACCTGGGCACCCTCGACGCGATCGACCTGGTGGCGAAAGGCAGGGCCGACGGGGCGTACGACGCGCTGTGGCTGTCGTCCAACGACTATCTGCGGCTGCGCCCGGACGCCGCGAAGAAGGTCGTCTCCGAGACACCGATCATGTCGAGTCCGGTCGCGATCGGCGTCCGGCAGGAGGCACTGACCCGGCTGCACTGGAAGCCGGCGCAGGTCACCTGGGGGCAGATCGAACAGGCCGTGCAGGACGGTCGGTTGACCTACGGCATGACCGACCCGGCCCGCTCCAACTCCGGTTTCTCCACGCTCGTCTCGGTCGCCTCCGCGCTGTCCGGCGCCCAGTCCGCGCTGACCGACGCGGACGTGGCGAAGGCGACGCCGAGGCTCAAGGAGTTCTTCAAGGGCCAGCAGCTGACCTCCGGGTCCTCGGGCTGGCTGGCGTCGGCGTACGAGCGGCGCGGCAACGTCGACGCCCTGCTCAACTACGAGTCCGTCCTCAAGGGCGTCCCGGGTCTCACCGTGATCCGGCCCACCGACGGCGTGATCACCGCCGACTACCCGCTCTCCTCGCTCGCCTCCGCCGGCTCCGACGCCCGCCAGGACGTGCGCCGGCTCGCCGAAGCGCTGCGCGGCGACTCCGCGCAGCGGCTGATCACCGAGCGCACCCACCGCCGCCCGGTCGTCCCGTCGGTCAAGCCGGCCGCGGGCCTCGACACCAGCAGACGGCGCGAACTGCCGTTCCCCGGCAGCCGGTCGGTCGCCGACGGGCTGCTCGACTCGTACGAGAACGAACTGCGCCGCCCCTCGCGCACGGTGTACGTGCTCGACACCTCGGGCTCGATGCGGGGTGACCGGCTGGACCGGCTGAAGAAGGCGCTCACCGGTCTCACCGGGGACTTCCGGCAGCGCGAGGAGGTCACCCTGATGCCGTTCGGTTCGGACGTGAAGAACGTGCGCACCCATGTCGTCAGCCCGTCCGACCCCGAGAGCGGTCTGGACGCCATCCGCAAGGACACCGACGCCCTGTCCGCGCAGGGGGCCACCGCCGTCTACACCTCGCTGGAGAAGGCGTACGAGCACCTGGGCGGCGTCGGCGAGACCTTCACCTCGATCGTGCTGATGACGGACGGCGAGAACACCACGGGTGCCAAGGCATCGGAGTTCGACGCGTTCTACCGCGGTCTCACCCAGGCCCAACGCGAGACCCCGGTCTTCCCCATCCTCTTCGGCGACTCCGACCGGGCGGAGTTGCAGCACATCGCCGACCTGACCGGCGGCCGTCTGTTCGACGCCCGCAAGGGTTCGCTCGACGGAGCCTTCGAGGAGATCCGTGGCTACCAGTAGGTTCCTCGGCTATCTGGAGTCCCGCAAGAACATCGCGGGCGGTGTGGGCGGCCTCGCGGGGCTCGCGCTGACCTTCACCGGGGTGGCGGGGCCGTACTGGCCCGTCGTGGTGGCCGGGCTGTACGGGGCGGGCGCGCTGATCGCCCCGCCGGAGCGGCCCGCGCTGCCGGACTTCCCGGACCCGACCGCCCAACTCGACGAGTTGCGCGGCGACTTCGAGACCCTGCGCGGTTATCTCGCGGATGTCGACCTGCCGCCGGCGGCGGCCGGACGGCTGACCGAACTCATCGAGCTGCTGACCGCCCTGCTGGATCCGGGGTGGGTCACCGAGGTGCTGGCACAGGACCCGGAGGGCATGCACACGCTGTCGCGGGCCGTGCGGCAGGACATCCCCGAGGCGGTCGACGCCTTCGTACGCACCCGGTGGTGGACGCGGCTGACGCCGGGCACCGAGCCGCCGGAGCGCCACCTGGAACGCCAGCTGACCCTGCTCCACGACGAGGCCGAACGCCTGGCGTCCACCCTCCGCGAGACAGAATCCCGCCGCCAGGAATCCCACACCCGCTACCTGGAAGACCGCTCCAGCTGAACGGGACAGCCAGGGTCAAAGCCCTGCCGCCCCTCACCTCGGGCCCCTCCCGCCGGGGACGGACTCCCCGGGTGGACAGGGGCCGGGGGCGAAGGCCTGCCGGGTTGCTTCCGTCGGGGCGGACGGGAGGGGGCCGGCAGGCCGTGGGCCCCGTACGCCGTTGTACGGGGCCTCGCCGGTCCGGGCACCGCGGCCGGCCGTGACGATCGCTGGTCAGGGCACTCCCCAGACCGGCCGCGGAGTCTTGTTTCCTCGGGGGTCAGCCCAGGCGCCGTACCAGGGCCCGGTACTCGTCCCAGAGTTCCTGCGGGGTGTGGTCGCCGAAGGTGTTGAGGTGCTCGGGCACCAGCGCGGCCTCCTCGCGCCAGACCTCCGCATCGACGGTGAGCAGGAAGTCCAGCTGGGCGTCGGACAGTTCGAGGCCGGCGGTGTCCAGCGCCGCCTTCGACGGCAGGATGCCGATGGGCGTCTCGACGCCCTCTGCCTTGCCGTCAAGGCGCTCCACGATCCACTTCAGGACGCGGCTGTTCTCGCCGAAGCCCGGCCACACGAAACGCCCGTCGCCGTCCTTGCGGAACCAGTTGACGTAGTAGATCTTCGGCAGCTTCGACTGGTCCTTGTCCTTGGCCACGTCGATCCAGTGGGCCATGTAGTCGCCCATGTTGTAGCCGCAGAAGGGCAGCATCGCGAACGGGTCGCGGCGCAGCTCGCCGACCTTGCCCTCGGCGGCGGCCGTCTTCTCGGAGGCCACGTTCGCGCCGAGGAAGACGCCGTGGTTCCAGTCGAAGGACTCGGTCACCAGCGGCACCGCGGTGGCCCGGCGCCCGCCGAACAGGATCGCGGAGATCGGCACGCCCTTCGGGTCCTCCCACTCCGGCGCGATGATCGGGCACTGCGCGGCGGGAACGGTGAAGCGGGCGTTGGGGTGGGCCGCCGGGGTCGGCGACTCGGGCGTCCAGTCGTTGCCCTTCCAGTCGGTCAGATGGGCCGGGGCCTGCTCCGTCATGCCCTCCCACCAGATGTCGCCGTCGTCGGTGAGCGCGACGTTGGTGAAGACCGCGTTGCCCCACAGCGTCTTCATCGCGTTGGCGTTGGTGTGCTCGCCGGTGCCCGGCGCCACTCCGAAGAAGCCGGCCTCGGGGTTGATCGCGTACAGCCGGCCGTCCTCGCCGAACCGCATCCACGCGATGTCGTCGCCGATGGTCTCCACCGTCCAGCCGGAGACCGTGGGCTCCAGCATGGCGAGGTTCGTCTTGCCGCAGGCGCTGGGGAAGGCCGCGGCGACGTACTTGGACTCACCGGTGGGCGGGGTGAGCTTGAGGATCAGCATGTGCTCGGCCAGCCAGCCCTCGTCGCGGGCCATGACGGAGGCGATGCGCAACGCGTAGCACTTCTTGCCGAGCAGCGCGTTGCCGCCGTACCCGGAGCCGTAGGACCAGATCTCGCGGTCCTCCGGGAAGTGCGAGATGTACTTGGTCTGGTTGCACGGCCAGGGGACGTCCTGCCGGCCTTCGCCCAGCGGGGCGCCGACGGAGTGCACGGCCTTCACGAAGAACCCGTCGGAGCCGAGTTCGTCGAGGACGGCCCGGCCCATGCGCGTCATGGTGCGCATCGAGACGGCGACGTACGCGGAGTCGGTGATCTCCACGCCGAGCGCGGAGAGCTTCGATCCGAGCGGCCCCATGCAGAAGGGCACCACGTACATGGTGCGGCCCCGCATCGCGCCGCGGAACAGGCCCTTCTCGCCGGTGAAGACGTCCCGCATCCGCTCGGGGGCCATCCAGTGGTTGGTCGGACCGGCGTCCTCCTCCTTCTCGGAGCAGATGAACGTCCGGTCCTCGACCCGGGCGACGTCGGTCGGGTCGGAGGCCGCGTAGTAGGAGTGGGGGCGCTTGACCGGGTCGAGTTTCTTGAATGTGCCCCTGCTGACGAGCTCCCCGCACAGTCGCTCGTACTCGGCCTCGGATCCGTCACACCAGACCACATTGTCCGGCTGGGTCAGTTCGGCGATCTCGTTCACCCACGAGATCAGTTCCTGATGGTTGGTGGGGATGACGGTGGGAGCCGCGATGTCGCGCGCCACGATCGCTCCTAAATGAGGGATTTTTTTCTTTTGGCCCCATGGGGGCTGCGGCCCGGATGCTTCGTAGCCGCTCATCCGGTGCCGACCGCACTCATTTGATCATCCGACGCCACCGCGCATCTGTCCAGAGGGCCGCACAGGTGAGCGGCGTGAGGAACGCCACGATCAGCGGGTTCCGGCCCGTTTCTTTACGTGCACGTAGCGTTCGCCTGGTGGTCTCTTTGCGTCCGGGCCGTACGGGCCCATGAGAGGATGACCACTATCAAGTGCTCATCAGCCTCCGCTGATACGCAACTTACGGTTCCGTAGGTACGATGCCGGGCATGACTGCGCCCGCCCCCGACGCGCCCCTGGACCCGCCGGCCGCCGGCCGCGCTTCCGCCGCGCTCTCTCTGCCGCATCCGATCAAGCCCAAGCTGCGCGGCTGGCTGCATCTCGGCATGTTCCCGGCCGTCCTCGTCGCGGGCCTGATCCTCACCGCGCTCGCCGACTCCAGCCGGGGCCGGATCGCCTGCGGCATCTACGTACTGACCGCCTGCCTGCTGTTCGGCGTGAGCGCGCTGTACCACCGGGGCAACTGGAGCCCGCGCATAGACGGCATCCTGCGCCGCCTCGACCACGCCAACATCTTCCTGATCATCGCGGGCACCTACACACCGCTGACGCTGCTGCTCCTGCCGGACACCAAGGGGCAGTGGCTGCTGTGGGGGATCTGGGCCGCCGCCGCGGCGGGCATCGTCTTCCGCGTCTTCTGGGTCGGCGCACCGCGCTGGCTCTACACGCCCTGCTACATCGCCATGGGCTGGGCGGCGGTCTTCTTCCTGCCGGACTTCCTGCGCACCGGCGGCATCGCGGTCCTGGTCCTGGTGGTCGCGGGCGGGCTCCTGTACAGCGCGGGCGGCGTGATCTACGGCATCAAGCGGCCGAACCCGTCACCGCGCTGGTTCGGCTTCCACGAGGTGTTCCACTCGCTCACCCTCGCCGCCTTCGTCGTGCACTACGTCGGCATCTCCCTGGTGGCGTACCAGCACGCATAGACCCGTACCCGCGTCGACAAGGCCACGGCTTGCGAGCCGTGGCCTTTTTCGTGTGCGTCGGAAGTCGCCCCATGTCGACACAACCTCGCCTTTGACAGCTACTCCCATTTCATGGCTAGTGTCATCCAAGGCGCCGCCCCTGACCCGCGCCGTTGGTGGGCCCTCGGCGCCCTGGTCGCGAGCATGCTGGTGCTCGGCTTCGACATGACGATCCTCAACGTGGCGCTGCCCACCATGGCCGAACAGCTCGGCGCCACCACGGGTGAGCAGCTGGGGGTCCCCCCAGGCGGTTAGCACTGGGGGAGGATGGCGGACGCCTACATCGTCGTCTTCGCCGCGCTGATGCTCCCGGCCGGACTGCTCGGCGACCGGTTCGGCGGCCGGCTGATGCTGATCACCGGGCTCGCCGTGTTCCTCGCGGGCTCGGTCGTCGGCAGCCTGGCCGGCGATGCGAACGCGGTGATCGCGGCCCGCGCCGTGAGGGGCGTCGGCGGCGCCCCCGTCATGCCGCTCGCCCTGTCCGTGCTGCCGTCGCTGTTCGGACCCGGGGAGCGCGGCAAGGCCGTCGGCATCATCTCGGCCGCCTCGGCGCTCGCCGCTCGGCCCGATCATCGGCGGCCGGCTGCACAACCACTTCTGGTGGGGCTCCGTCTTCCTGATCAACGTCCCCATGGTCGCCATCGGCATCGCCGCCTGCCTCTTCCTGCTGCCCGAGACCGTCCCCCAAGGTCTCGACTCCGCTCGAACAGGGTGCCCCCATCCCCGCCTCCCCCAAGGTCTCGACTCCGCTCGAACAGGGTGCCCCCATCCCCGCCTCCCCCAAGGTCGACGCCGTCTCCACAGCGCTCACCGCCACGGGCCTCGGCGCCCTCATCCACGCGATCATCGAGGCACCGGACCGCGGCTGGGGCGACGCCCTGGTGCTCGGCCTCGCCGCCGCCGTCGCCCTGCTCACCGCGCTGGTGGTGCGCGAGCGCCGGGCGGCCCGTCCCCTGCTCGACATGTCCCTGCTCGGCCACCGCGGCTTCCTGGTCAACTCCGTCGCCGCGACCCTCGTGACGTTCGTTCTGTCCGGTCCGCTGTTCGTGCTGCCCCCTCCCTCCAGGCCGTCCTCGGCAACGACGCCCTCGGCACCGGGGTGCGCCTGCTGCCGACGATGGGCGGCCTGCTGATCGCCGCCCGGGGCGCCGAGGCGGTCGTCACCCGGTTCGGCGCACGGGCCGTGGTCAGCGCCGGGCTCGTCGTCCTCGCCTTCGCGGCGTTCCTCGGCAGCCGCACCACCGTCGACTCCGGCTACGGGCTCACCGCGCTGTGGCTGTCGGCCACCGGTCTCGGCTTCGGCTTCGGCTTCGGCTTCGGCTTCGCGATGGTCCCGGCGATGGACAGCGCCCTCGGCGCGCTGCCCGCCGAACGCGCCGGCTGGGGTCCCCCCACGCCCTTGGGGCAGTGGGGGAGGTTCCGGACTGCTGATGACCCTGCGCCAGGTCGGCGCGGCAATCGGCATCGCCCTGCTCGGCAGCCTGCTCGCGGGCGCCTTCCGCGACCGGCTCGACGTCACCGGGCTGACCGGGCCGACGGCCCACTCCGCCCGGGAGTCCGTGGTCGCCGCCCGTCTGCTCGCCGAACGGTCGGGCGCGACCCAGCTGACGGCCTGCGCGAACAGCGCGTACGCCCACGCCATGGGCCTGGTCCTGGTGGTGTGCGGCATCGCCTCCCTGGCCGCCGCCCTGCCGGCCGCCGCGTTCCTGCCGGGCACCGCGGAGGCCCGGGGGGCGGCGGACGACGGGACCCCGGCCGTGGTCACACCCCCGGCCGATGTCCGACAATGACCTCCATGACGGCCGCACGCTCCCCCAAGCTCTCCCCGCCGCCCGACCGGGACGGTGCCACCTGCGCCCCCGCCGACCGTCCCCGGCTCAGCCTGCGGGAACGGAAGAAGATCAAGACGCGGGAGGCGATCCGCGCCGCGACCTACCGGCTGGTCTCGGAACAGGGGTACGACGCCACCACGGTCGAGCAGATCGCGGAGCGCGCCGAGGTGTCGCCGTCCACGGTCTTCCGCTATTTCCCCACGAAGGAGGACATCGTCCTCACCGACGAGTGGGACCCGATCATCCTGGAGGAGCTGCGCGCCCGGCCCGCCGACGAGCCGTGGCCGCAGTCCCTGCGCTACGTCATGCACCGGGCCGTGGCCCTGGGCCTCAGCGACGGGCCCGAGCTGACCCGACTGCGCTCGAAGCTGATGGTCGAGGTGCCCGCGGTGCGCTCGCGGACGATGGAGACCATGTCGGTCACCGGCCGCCTGCTGTGCCGGGCCATCGGTGAGCGGACCGGCCGGGACCCCGACTCCCTGGAGGTGCGGATCTGGGCGATGTCCCTGGTCGGCGGCCTGGTGGAGGTCTCCCTCTACTGGGCCGAGAACGAACACCGGGACGACCTCATCGACCTCGTAGACCGCGCCCTGGACGTCCTTGAGCACGGCCTGCCCACCGAAAAGCCCTGAGGCCCACGGCCCGGCCCATGACATCCTGGCCGGGTGAACGGTCCCGAGATCCAGGTGGAAGTCGCTCCCGCGCTGAGGCTGTTCGTCCCGCCCGCCCGGCGCCGCGGCGCCGGCGCACTCACCACCGACGGCGTCTCCACCCTCGGCCATGTCATCGAGTCCCTGGGCGTCCCGCTCACCGAGGTCGGCGCCCTGGTGGTGGACGGCCGGACGGTGCCCGTGTCACACATCCCGGCGGCGGGCGAGACGGTACTGGTGCGGGCGGTGGAACGGCCCCAGCGGATCCCGGGCGCCCCGCTGCGTTTCCTGCTCGACGTGCACCTGGGCACCCTCGCCCGACGGCTGCGGCTGCTCGGCGTGGACGCGGCCTACGAGTCGACGGACATCGGCGACCCGGCGCTGGCCGCCCGCTCCGCGGCCGAGAGGCGGGTCATGCTCAGCCGCGACCGCGGACTGCTGCGCCGCCGCGAACTGTGGGTGGGCGCCTTCGTCTACAGCACCCGCCCCGACGACCAACTCCGCGACGTCCTGGACCGGTTCGCGCCCGAACTGCGGCCCTGGACCCGCTGCACCGCCTGCAACGGCCTGCTGCGAACGGCCACCAAGGACGAGGTGGCCGACCAGCTCAAGGGCGGCACCCACCGCTCGTACGACGTCTTCGCGCAGTGCCGGGCGTGCGGGCGCGCCTACTGGAAGGGCGCGCACCACGAACAGCTGGAAGCCATCGTGGAGCGCGCCCTCGACGAGTTCACCGCGGGTCGCCCCCACCGTTGACCTTGGCGATTCGCCCGCCCTCTCGCCTACCGGCCGCTGGGGACATGCCGTTTCAGCCGCTCAGCGCGGTGCGCAACCGTTCCGGATCGGTCGTCGGGGCGTCACAGGTGAAGTTCCGGCAGACATAGGCGGCGGGCGCGCCGCCCACGAGGGGCCGATCGGCGAGGAGCGGGAACTCGTCACCGTCCGGGACCCCGGCGGCCACGACCGCGCCGGGGGCCGCACCCAGAAGTGCCGTACGGTGCAGGGTTCCCGTCGCCTCGTCGGACAGGTCCGGGCCGACGACCGCGATCTCCCGCGGGCCGTCGAGCAGGGCCTCCGCGACGGCGAGCCCCCAGCCGATGAAGCGCGGCACCCGCGGCCCGAGGGCGGCCACCACCCCCGACGCCCGCTCCGCGGCGATCCGATGGGGCTCGGAACCGGTGTGGGCGGCATAGCTCAGCAGGGCGCCCGCGGCGGCGGTCCGGCCGGCCGGGGTGGCGTTGTCGGTGGGGTCCTGCGGGCGGCGGATGAGCCGTTCGGCGTCGGCCGCGGTGTCGTAGAGGACGCCGCCGTCCGGGTCGGTGAAGCGGGCGAGCACCTGGTCGAGGAGCAGCCCGGCGAAGTCCAGCCAGACCCCCTCACCGGTGACGGACGCGAGCGCCAGGAAGCCCTCGGCGACATCGGCGTAGTCCTCCAGCACGCCCGCGTTGCCGCCGGACCGGCCGCCCCGGCTGGTGCGGACCAGCCGGCCGCGGTCGTCCAGATGCAGCCGGACGAGCAGGTCGGCGGCGGCGACCGCGGCCTCGACCAGGTCGGGCCGGTCGAAATAGGCGCCGGTCTCGGCCAGCGCGGCGACCGCGAGACCGTTCCAGGCGGCGACGACCTTGTCGTCGCGGCCCGGGGCCGGGCGGTCCTGCCGCGCCCGGAACAGCCGCTCCCGTACCGAGGCGATCCGCTCCGCGTCCGCCACGCCCTCGCCCTGCGGGAGTCGGAGAACGGAACGGCCGTGTTCGAAGGTGCCCTCCTCGGTGACCCCGAAGTGCTGGGCGGCGAGCGGGGCGTCGTCCCCGAGCACGTCACGCAGCTGCTCGGGCGTCCACACGTAGTACGCGCCCTCGACGTGCCGCCCGCTGCCGTCGTCGCTGTCGGCGTCGAGCGCGGAGGCGAACCCGCCCTCGGCGGTGCGCAGTTCGCGGACCATGAAGTCGGCGGTCTCCAGAGCGACCCGACTGGCCTGCCCGGAACCGGTGGAACGCCACAGATGCGCATAGACCCGGCACAACAGGGCGTTGTCATAGAGCATCTTCTCGAAGTGCGGCACGGTCCAGTCCCGGTCGACGGAGTACCGGGCGAACCCGCCGCCGAGCTGGTCGTAGATCCCGCCCCGCGCCATCCGCTCGCAGGTGTCCTGGGCCATCTGCAGAGCGCCCTCGGAACCGGTGCGGGCGTGGTGCCGGAGCAGGAACTCGATGACCATGGACGGCGGAAACTTCGGCGCGCCGCCGAATCCGCCGCGCTGCGGGTCGTACTCGCGGGTGAGCCCGAGCAGGGCCTGCGCCTGCTCCTGCTCGCCGGGCGGTCGCGCGCCCCCGTAGTCGATCTCCCGCCCGGCCAGATCGCGCACGATCTTCCCGGCGACCTCGGTGACCTCGTCCTGCCGCTCCGTCCAGGCCTGCCGGACCCCTTCGAGCACCTGCCGGAACGAGGGCATGCCGTGCCGGGGCACCGGCGGGAAATAGGTGCCGAAGTAGAAGGGCTCGGCATCCGGCGTGAGGAACACGGTCATCGGCCACCCGCCCTGCCCGGTGGCCGCCTGCACGGCCTCCATGTAGACCGCGTCCACATCGGGCCGCTCCTCGCGGTCCACCTTGACGCTGACGAAGTGCTCGTTCATGTACGCGGCTGTCGCCTCGTCCTCGAACGACTCGTGCGCCATGACATGACACCAGTGGCACGCGCTGTACCCGACGCTCAGAAAAACGGGGACGTCGCGCTGCCTGGCTTCCTCGAAGGCGGCGGTCTCCCAGCCCCACCAGTCCACGGGGTTGTCCGCGTGCTGGAGCAGATACGGGGACGTGGCGTGCGCGAGTCGGTTGGCCATGCCTCCATCCTCGCGCACTTCACGGGCACCCTGCTCGTGCGCCACGGAACGCGCAGGACGGGATGACCCCGATTCGCCCAGCCCTCGCGTCCCGCCGCCGTGATCAATGCGCCTAGAGCCAGTCGAACTCAAGCCGCTCAAGAATCGGCGTGGAATCTCCCTGCCGGACCGCGGGCTTGATCGCGACGCCCTTCTTCCCGAGAGCACATTTCAGCAGCCTTCCCGAGAGCACATTTCAGCAGCATGCGCTTGTCACCCATGCCGGCGGCCTCCCACGCCTGCCGCAGTACGGCACGTCTCAGTTCCTCCGTGATCGCCCGCGCCCCTCGCGCTCGCGCCTCATGCGAAGGACACTCGTAGTCAAAGGAGTTGCCGCCTAAGGGGGACGGGACATGCGGGACAGCCATCGGGCCGAGGCCGAGCGGCTGGTGGTGCGGGCCGTCGAGGAGGAGGTGCGGCGCTCGGGCGGGCGCATCGACGGGCGGGTGCTGCTGTCCCGGGCGCGCGGCTCGCTGGACGCCATGGCGCAGACGGCCGCCGAGGAGTACGCCGCGTACACGCACGCGCTCGACGAGACGGAGGCCGGCCGGCTGACCTTCGGACAGCGGTATGCCAAGGAGGGTGCCGGAACTCCCCTGCTGGTGGCGGGCGTTGCCGCGGTGGCCGCGACCGTGACCGACCTGTCGCTGGGCACCGGGGCGGGCACGGCGCTCGGCGCGGGCGTGGCCGTGGGCGTCGTCGGCGCCGCCGCCACCGTGGTGAAGGTGGCCGGCTCCCATCTGCCGGCCGCCCACCACCGCGCGGGCGCAGCCGGCCAGCCCGGCGGGCCCGAACAGCTGCGGCTGCAGTGGCTGACGGCACTGGAGGTACGCGGCATCCGGCCCTTCCTCGATCAGCAGCGGGTGCTCAGCGCCTCCACGGGCCCGAAGAAGAGGGGCCCGCAACTGCGCGGCTCGGACAAGAGCGCGGCGGCCCGCAGACGCACCGTACTCAAGGAGTCCTTCGGCCAACTCCCCCAACCGGAGGGCCCGTTCGCCGGGCGCCGACCGGAGATGGCACGGCTCAGGCAGTGGGTGCAGGCGTCCCGGGCGAGCACGGAGACCCGGCCGACGGTGGTCGTACTGCACGGCAGACCGGGCTCGGGCCGCACCACACTCGCGGTCCGTGCCACACACGACCTGCGGGACCACTTCCGCGGCGCGGTCGTGGTCGATCTGCGCGGCGGCAGCCGGGACGAGCCGCCGCTGCCGACCCGCGACGCCCTGCTGCACCTGCTCAACCGGCTCGGCGCACCCCGCGAGCAGCTGCTGTTCCGTGAGCGTTCCTCCCCCGACCAGCAACTGAAGCGGCTGAGCGAGCTGTACCACCAGCATCTGACCGGGCTGCCGGTGACGATCGTCCTCGACGACGCCTCGGACCCCGAGCAGATCCGCACCCTCGTCCCCGAGCGCTCCGACAGCCTGGTCCTGATCACCGCCGAGGAGCCCCTCCAGCTGTCCGCGGACCTCCCGGCCTGGGTGCACCACCTGCCGGTCGAACCGCTGGACGCGGCGGGCGCGGAGGAACTGCTGGGCGCCGCCGCACAGGACGCGTCCGGTCCCTACGACGCCGAATCCGCGGACCGCGTCCGGGAGTTGTGCGGCGGTCTGCCGCTGGCCCTGCATATCGCAGGCTCCTCGCTCGGCCCGCGCTCACCGCGCCGGCTGGCCACGGACCTCGACGCGTACGGCCCGGTGGATCCGGTCGAGCGCGTCCTGTGGCTGCGCTACACCGACCAGTCGGAGACGGACCGCCGGCTGCTGCGCCGGCTCGCCCTGGCCGGCCGCGCCTCCCTCGGCGCCGCGGCGGCGGCCGCCCTGCTCGGCACGGACGAGGCGGAGGCTTCCCGCCGGCTGGGCGCGCTCGCCCGGGCGGGCCTGATCGACCATGTGCGGGGCCGCCGCTACCGGCTGCACGACCTGGTACGCGCCTTCGCCCACGCCCGTCTCCTGGACGAGGAGGACCCGGCGCAGCGCACGGCGGCGCAGGAGCGGCTGATCGAGAACTACGGCGAGCTGGCCGACTCCGTGCTCCGTCTGGTCGACGGGAACATGTCGACCCGCTCGGACCGCTTCGGCCCGCACGGCTTCACCTCCCTGGACGAGGCCCTGCGCTGGCTGGACGACGAGTCCAGCTTCATCACGGCGGCACTGCGTCACGCGGAGGGCGTGAACCAGACCGCCGTGCTGAACCTGCTCGGCGCGCTGTGCGACTACTGCCTGCTGCGCGGCGACCTGTACCGTCTGGGCGAGATCAGCGAGCTGGCCCAGGCCGTCGACCAGGGCCTGCTGATCCGTTCGGTGCAGTGGCGCACCGGCATCGCCGCCCGCCAGCTGGGCGAGCTGGACAAGGCCCGTACGACGCTCAGCTCGGTGGTCGACCTCTACCTGGACGCCCATCACGACGCGGGCGCCGCCCGCGCCCTGTGCTCCCTGGGCATCACGCTGCACCACCAGGGCAGCCTCACGGAGGCCGCCGCCAAGCTCCAGGAGGCGCTGGACCTCCAGGCGGCGCCCGAACTGGCCACCGACCGGGCCTGGACGATGCACGCCCTGGCCGCGGTCCAGCGTGACCGCGCCCGGCTGCCGGAGGCCCTGGACCTGCTGGAACGGTCCCTGGACCTGCACCGCGAGGGCGGCTCGGTGCACGGCGAGGCCTGGGCGCACTTCCAGCTCGGCCAGCTGGCGCTGCGGATGGGCGATGTACCGCGTGCGGGGCGGGAGTTGCAGGCGGCCCTCGACCGTTACGGCCGCACCCGTGACGCCCGCGGCGAGGCGTGGGCCCTCACCCAGCTGGCCCGGGCCCGGCTCGTCGACGGCGACGCGTCCCAGGCGACCGAGGCGCTGCGGCGGGCCGCCGCCCGGCACCGGGACAACGAGGACGCGCGCGGCGAGGCATGGACGGTCTACTACCTCGGGCAGGCCCTGGAGGAGACGGGCGAGCTGGACCGCGCCGTACGCGAGCTGGAGCGGTCGCGCACGATGTTCTCCCGGATGCGGGACGTCTACGGGCTGGCCTGTGCGCGCCACCATTCGGCCCGCGTCACCCGGGACCAGCGCGCCGCCCGGACCGGTTCGCTGCGCAACTCCGGGTTCGCCCGCCAGCTCCTGGTGGACGCCCGCGCCGACTTCCAGCGCATCGGCGTCGCCCATGGCGAGGCGTGGACCTGCCTGGAACTGGCGGTCGTGGACGCGGGCAACGCCCGCACCCAGCAGGCGCTGGCCCTGTGCGACGAGGCGATCGGCCTGTTCACCTCGTACGGCGACCAGCGCGGCGAGGACTGGGCCCGCTTCCTGCGCTGCACCCTGCTCCCGTACGCCGCCCCCGGTGGGGTGGAGGTCGGCACGGCGGTGGCCCAGGAGGAACTCGCCCAGCTGGACCGTGCGCCGCATGCCACCAGGGACGCCAAGCTGGCCGGTCATCTGGCGGCGTACGGGCTGCTGCTGGAGCGCGGCGTGCAACTGGAGGCAGGCTGGCAGGCCTGGCGCCTGGGCATGACCCCCACCCGCCACGCCCGCGAGGTCATGGGCGTACCAACCCCAGCACCACGCTGACCACCACCCCCACCGGCAGCAACCGCGCGAATGGCGCCGGGCGGACGGAACCGGCCCCTACGGTGACCGTCGGCCCTGCCGGTCGGCGACCCTGCGGCGGCACCGAGCCGACCGGTACCGCCCGCGCGATGGCACCGACCAGGCGAAACCGGCCCCTGCGGTGAGCGTCGGCCCTGCCGGTCGGCGACCATCCGGTGACACCGAGCCAGCCGACACCGCCCGCGCGATGGCACCGACCAGGCGAAACCAGCCCCCGCGGTGAGCGTCGGCCCTGCCGGTCGGCGACCATCCGGTGACACCGAGCCAGCCGGTACCGACCGCGCGATGGCGCCGACCAGGCGGAACCGGCCCCTGCGGTGAGCGTCGTGCCTGCCGGTCGGCGACCCTGCGGTGGCACGGCGCCGGCCGGTACCGACCGCGCGGTGAGCGCGGGCCGGACGGCACCGGCCTTGCCGCAAGCGCCGACCCGGGCCGCACCACGCCCCGCGGTGAGCGCGAGCCGACCGCATGGTGAGCTCCCGGCTGCCCGTGCCGACCGCGCGGCAAGCACCGAGCCTGCCGCCGGCCACCGCGCGGTGGCGCCGACCGCCGGGCCGAATCCGCCCTGGTGAGCGCGGGCCGACTCGGCCGGCGCGTGAGGGCCTGTCGGTCGTGGCGAGTGGGCGATGGTGCCGGCCGGGCGGTCAGTTGCGGTGGGGGTTCGGGGTGGCCGGTGGTGCTTTGGACTGGGCCTTGGGGTCCGGGGCCTCCTCGAAGTCCACCTTCTGCATGCGCTTGCTCATCGACTTCATCAGACCCCAGACCGCCAGGGCCATCACCGCGAAGACGATGAAGCCGAGGACGCCGGGGGTGACCTTGTTCTCGTCGACCTCTTTGGCGAGAGGGACGAACTGCGTCAGTGCCAGGCTCAAGCTCATGTCAGGCATTGTCGCGGATGCCCGCAAAGAGGTCGTCCTCGGGGAGGGAGGTGTCGACGAGGGACTTCGCCAGCTCGTACTCCTCCGTCGGCCAGACCTCCTTCTGCAGCTCCATCGGCACCCGGAACCAGCCGCCGTCCGGATCGATCTGCGTGGCGTGGGCGATCAGCGCCTTGTCGCGGATCTCGAAGAAGTCGGCGCACGGAATGTGCGTGGTGAGCGTGCGCTCGACGCGCTGGATCTCCGACCAGCGCTTGAGCCACTCCCCGTACGGCGACTCCAGGCCGCGGTCCAGCATCGCCTGGTGCAACGCCTCGGTACGCGGCCGGTTGAAGCCCTGGTTGTAGTAGAGCTTGACCGGCTGGAAGACCGGCCCGAACTCGGCCTCCGGGTACTTCTCGGCGTCCGCCGCGCCCTCGAAGGCCACCATCGAGATCTTGTAGGTCATGATGTGGTCGGGGTGCGGGTAGCCGCCGTTCTCGTCGTAGGTGGTGATCACCTGCGGGCGGAAGGAGCGGATCTGCTTCACCAGCTCGCCGGCCGCCTTGTCGACGTCCTCCAGGGCGAAGCAGCCCTCGGGCAGAGGCGGCAGCGGATCGCCCTCGGGCAGCCCCGAGTCGACGAAGCCGAGCCACTCCTGCTTGACGCCGAGGATCTCGCGGGCCTCGTCCATCTCCTTCTTGCGTACCTCGTGGATGTGCTCCTCGATATAGGTGTCACCCTGCAGCTTCGGATTAAGGATGGAGCCGCGCTCCCCGCCCGTGCAGGTCACGACCAGCACGTCCACCCCCTCCGACACGTACTTCGCCATGGTGGCCGCGCCCTTGCTCGACTCGTCGTCGGGGTGCGCGTGAACGGCCATCAGTCGCAGCTGGTCAGTCAAGACTCAATCCTCGGTAGGTCGGCGCCCGGGTCTTCGGGTGCAATCCAATAGTGCCGTGCCGCGGCGACGTCTCAGAGGGGTTGCGGTCCGGTGGCACGCGGGCGGCTTCTATAGTGACCGAATCGGGGGGCGAATAATTCCACGGTCCGGTCCGGGGCCCCTGTCGGGACTCCTGTCCCGTTCCTGCCGAGAGGACGAGCATGAGCACGGCGAGCACGCGGCTGCCCGAGGGCCGGTACGGGCGTTCGTCGGACGAGCGCGCCGATCACAAGCTCAAGATCGCCGGCGCGGCACTCGGCGCGGCCCTGCTCGCGCTGGTCGGCTACTTCGCCTACCACTACGTCGCACAGAGCGAGATCAGCGCCCAGGTGATCACCTTCGAGGCCGCGGACGACGCGGTAAGGGTGCATCTGGAGGTCCACAAGGACGCCGGGACCGACGGCTACTGCACGGTGCGCTCGCAGGCCGCCGACGGCGCCGAGGTGGGCCGGGCGGACTTCCGCTTCGCCGGCTCGGCCACCCGCATCGACAAAGTCGTCACGCTGCGTACGACCTCCCGGGGCAGCACGGCCGAGCTGCTGGGCTGCCACGCCGAGTGACGCATCCGTGCCACATAGGCCCTGACCTGCACTGACGCGATTCTGACGGCTTATGTCCTCCCCCTTCTGCCGTTGAATTGTTAGGCTCGTGGTTTCGCCCATCCGTGAAGGAACATTCTTCTGGGTAGGGCGATGCTTTGTATTCCCAGTACCGACGAGGAGCACCTGTGACCCAGACCAGCGAGAACGTCACCTGGCTGACCCAGGAGGCGTACAACCAGCTCAGGGCCGAGCTGGAGTACCTGTCTGGTCCTGCGCGCACGGAGATCGCCGCCAAGATCGCGGCCGCGCGCGAGGAGGGCGACCTGCGGGAGAACGGCGGGTATCACGCGGCCAAGGAGGAGCAGGGCAAGCAGGAGCTCCGCGTGCGCCAGCTGACCCAGCTCCTGGAGAATGCCAAGGTCGGCGAGGCTCCCGCATCGGCGGACGGCGCGGTCGCCCCCGGCATGGTGGTGACGATCGCCTTCGACGGCGACGAGGACGACACGCTGACGTTCCTGCTCGCCTCCCGTGAGTACGCGAGCGCCGACATCGAGACGTACTCCCCGCAGTCCCCGCTGGGTTCCGGCGTGATCGGCCACAAGGTGGGCGAGGACGCGGAGTACGAGCTGCCCAACGGCAAGAAGGCCTCGGTGAAGATCCTCAAGGCCGAGCCCTACTCGGGCTGATCCCGACCGCCTGTTCCCAGCCACGGCCCCCGGCGTCCCCTCGACACCGGGGGCCGCGCCCTGCCTGGCGGTGGCCGACCCCCGTGCGGCCACTCGACCGTCAGGCGGTCGCCGAGCGGTACTTGCGCACCGCGAGGGTGCGGAAGACGACGATGATCAGTATGGAGTAGATCAGCGACGCCCAGACCGGGTGCTGCATGGGCCAGGCGCTCGACGCGGACACCCCGGGGTCACCGAAGAGCTGACGGCATGCCTGGACGATCGCGCTGAACGGGTTCCACTCGGCGATGTGCCGCAGCCACGGCGTCATCTGGCTGGAGTCCACGAACGCGTTCGAGATGAACGTCACCGGGAACAGCCAGATCAGGCCCCCCGAGGTCGCCGCCTCCGGAGTGCGCACGGACAGTCCGATGAGCGCGCCGATCCAGGTGAAGGCGTATCCCAGAAGAAGCAGCAGGCCGAAGCCGCCCAGCACCTTTGCGACGTTGGTCGACTCCGCGAAGCCGGGGCGCCAGCCCACGAGCAGCGCCACTATCGCCAGCACGGCCAGCGTCAGGGCGGTCTGCACGAGATCCGCGACGGTACGACCGGTCAGCACCGCACCGCGCGCCATCGGCAGCGAGCGGAACCGGTCGATGAGTCCCTTGTGCATGTCGTCGGCGATGCCGGCACCCGCACCCGCGGTGGCGAACGTGACGGTCTGGGCGAAGATGCCCGCCATGAGGAAGTTCTTGTAGACGTCCGGGTCGGTGCTGTCGCCGATCTTCATCGAGCCGCCGAAGACGTATGTGAAGAGGACCACGAACATCACCGGCTGGATCAGCCCGAAAAGAATCATCTCGGGAATCCTGGTCATGCGGATCAGGTTCCGTCTGGCGACGATCAGCGAGTCGCGGACGGACTGGCCGAAGGGGTTGCCGGGCGCCGTGGTCGGCGTGGTGTCGGTGGCGGCGCTCACTTGGTGGTCTCCTTGCCGGTGTCCTTGCGGCCTGTCCGGCCGCCGTCCGTGGGGGCCGCCGCGTTCGTCTCGTCCGTGGTCTCGGCCAGGTGTCCCGTCAGGGACAGGAAGACGTCGTCGAGGGTGGGGCGGCGCAGACCGATGTCGTCTATCTCGATGCCGCGGGTGTCCAGTTCGCGGATCACCTCGGCGAGCAGCTTGGCGCCGCCGGTGACGGGCACGGTGAGCTTGCGGGTGTGCTCCTCGATCGTGGTGTCGCCCTTGCCGAAGCCGGTCAGCACCTCGGCGGCGGTCGTGATGTGCTCCCGCTCGTGCACCACGACCTCGACGCGCTCGCCGCCGGTGCGGGCCTTGAGCTGGTCGGAGGTGCCCTTGGCGATGACCCGGCCGTGGTCGACGACCGCGATCTCGTGGGCGAGGTGGTCGGCCTCTTCGAGGTACTGGGTGGTGAGCAGCAGCGTCGTACCGCCGGAGACCAGCTGTTTGATGACCTCCCACAGCTGCTGGCGGTTGCGCGGGTCGAGGCCGGTCGTCGGCTCGTCCATGAACATCACGGGCGGTGACACCACGAGGGCCGCCGCGAGGTCGAGCCGGCGGCGCATGCCTCCGGAGTAGGTCTTCGTGGGCCGGTCGGCGGCCTCGGTGAGGTGGAACTGCTCCAGCAGGTCGGCGGCGCGGGCCTTGGCGGCCTTCGCCCTCATCTGGTAGAGCTGACCGACCATCTGCAGGTTCTCGCGGCCGGTGAGGTACTCGTCGACCGCCGCGAACTGGCCGGACAGGCCGATGGAGCGGCGCACGGTGTCGGGGTGCTTGAGGACGTCCACGCCCGCGACCACGGCCTTGCCGCTGTCGGGGCGCAGCAGAGTCGTCAGGCAGCGGACGCTCGTCGTCTTGCCCGCGCCGTTCGGCCCGAGCAGGCCGAGGACCGTGCCCTCGGGGACATCGAGGTCGACGCCGTCCAGTGCACGTACGTCGCCGAAGGTCTTGACCAGACCTTCGGCATAGATGGCGCCTGGCATGTGAGTCTCCACGTCGTCGTAGGAGTTGCTTGAAGGGTTCTGGAGGATGGGTGAGGGGAGTGGCGAGCGCGTTGCCGAGAAGTACGACACACCATAACGCGATGTATCGCGTCTCTCAATGGGATTTCGCCGAACGAGTGACACGGACGTTTCTGACCTGGCGTTATGTCCCGGCGCGCGGTCGGTGCCGCCTCAGGCGATGACGGGGTAACCCGACTCACGCAGGGCCTGGGCGACCTCGGCGCAGTGCGCCGGCCCCATCGTCTCCAGGTGCAGCTCCACCTCCGCCTCCGTGAGCCCGAGCCGCGGATCGGTCCGTACGTGACTCACGTCGAGCACGTTAGCGTCGACCACTGACAACACCCCCAGCAGCGTCGCGAGGGCGCCCGGCCGGTCCGTCAGCCGCAGCCGTACGGCCAGGTAGCGGCCCTGTGCGGCCATGCCGTGCCGCAGCACCCGCTGGAGCAGCACCGGGTCGACATTGCCCCCGGACAGCACGGCGACGACCGGCCCGGCGAAGGCGTGGGGCTCGCCCAGCAGCGCGGCGACCGGGCTCGCCCCGGCCGGCTCGACAACCAGCTTGGCCCGCTCCAGGCACAGCAGCAGCGCCGCCGACAGCTGGTCCTCGGTGACCGTGCGGACCTCGTCCACCGACTCGGCGACGATGCGGAACGGCACGTCCCCGGGCCGGCCCACCTTGATGCCGTCCGCCATCGTCGCCGGGTGCTGGATCGCCACCGGCCGCCCGGCCGCGAGCGAGGGCGGATACGCCGCCGAGCCCTCCGCCTGCACCCCGACGATCCGCACCTGCGGCCGCAGCGCCTTGACCGCGACCGCGATACCGGCCGCGAGCCCGCCGCCGCCCATGCCGACGACGATCGTGCCCACCTCGGGGCACTGCTCCAGGATCTCCAGCCCGACCGTGCCCTGGCCCGCGATGACGTCGGGGTGGTCGAAGGGGTGGATGAACACGGCGCCGGTCCGCTCCGCGTACTCCTGCGCCGCGGCCAGCGTCTCGTCCACCACCTGGCCGTGCAGGCGCACCTCGGCCCCGTACTCCCGGGTGGCGCTGATCTTCGGCAGCGGGGCGCCCTTCGGCATGAACACGGTGGCGTGCACGCCGAGCAGCGACGAGGCCAGCGCGACGCCCTGGGCGTGGTTGCCCGCGCTCGCCGCCACCACACCGGCGGCGCGCTCCTCCGGCAGCAGCCCGGCGATCCGCACGTACGCGCCGCGCAGCTTGAACGATCCCGTCCGCTGCAGGTTCTCGCACTTGAGCTGCACCGACGCCCCCACCAGCTGGGACAGGTGCCTGCTCCCCTCCATCGCGGTCACCCGCGCCACACCCGAGAGCATCTTCTGGGCACCGCGTACGTCGTCGAGGGTGACGGGGCGCGGGGAGTGGGCCGTGCTGTGGTTCATGGCCCAAGTCTCGCAGTTCACAGCCGCACAAAGCCGGTGTGACCAAGCTCCGAGACCGGTTTGTGCAGGGCCGGTACGGTCCGCCCCCCGGCCGCGTACTCTGTCCCCCATCCCAGCAGCCCTCATGAAGTGAGCCCCCGGCCATGCCCACTACACCTGAAATGTCGATGGACATGACGACCGTCGGTGACACCGGTCTTCTCGACACGCTCCAGCACCAGGTGGCGGTGTTCGCCCGCCGCGCGGAGCAGACCCGCCTCGGCGGCGTCGGGCAGGTGCGCAACTCCATGGACCGCGCCGCGTATCTGCTGCTCAACCGCCTCTACCAGGAAGGTCCGATGGGCGTCAAGGCGCTCGCCGCGAGCATGGGGATCGACTCGTCCACGGTGACCCGGCAGGTGGCTCCGCTGGTCGACACCGGGCTCGTCAAGCGGACCTCGCACCCCGAGGACGGGCGGGCGGTGGTGCTCCAGCTGTCGCCGCGCGGGGCGTCCCGGCTGGAGGAGGTGCGCTCGTCGAGGCGTCAGTTGATGGCCGAGCTGACACACGACTGGGCGCCGGAGGAGCGCGAGACGTTCTGCGCGCTCCTGACACGCTTCAACGGTGCGCTGTCCGCTCGGATGACGACGTCCGGCGTGCCGGCTCCGGAGGGTTCGGAGACCTCCTGACGCCGGAGTCTTGACCTTGGGCCGTCGCTGTCCTCATATGAGACCGGGGTCCCGCGGCGTACCGGGTGCCGAATCCCGGCGTACCGCACGGGACCCCGCCAAGGGGGAGGCACGGTGCGAGATCGGCAGGCGTCCCAGGGCGCCCGCCGGGCCCGGGAGTTCGAGGCGTTCGTCGCGGGCGCGGCAGGGCGGTTGCTGCATGCCGCGACGCTGCTCACCGCCGAGGCGCCCGACGACAATCCACGCGCGCAGCGCCTGCTGACCCTGGCGCTTGCGCACACGTACGCGTGCTGGGACCGGCTGCGCGGCGAAGATCCCTACGACCGTGCCCGCCAGCAGCTCGCCACGCGGTTCGCGCGCTCGGCCTGGCACCGGTACGGCGGCTTCGGGCGGGCCCGACCGCATCCCGCGAGCCCGGTGGCCGTGCTCGGCCCCCGGGAGCGTCTGATCCTCGTCCTGAGGTTGTACGAGGGAGTCGCCGAGGAACAGGCGGCGGCCCTGCTCGGCCTGCCCGCTGAGCGGGTCCGCGCGATCGGCGAACGGGCCATGACCACGCTGCTGCACCCGCCGCGGGAGGGCGCGGCGGCGGCCGTCGCGAAGGTGGCGCCGTCATGAAGCGGGCGGGCGTGAGGAGGCGCGGGTGAACCGGCCCGAGCGGGAGGCCGCCGCACGGCGGATCATGGAGCGGATGCCGGCGCCCACGGTGCCGCCGGACCTGCACCCGGAGGTCGTACGGCGCGGCAGCCGCATGCTGCGGCGCAGGACCGCCGCCCGGCGCCTGCTGTGGCTGGTTCTGCTGGCTGCGGCCGTCGCCTTCACCGTCTGGGCGGCGACGGCGCGCCCCTGGGTGGAGCCGCCGTCCCAGACGACTCCCCCGCTCACCGGCTGGTGAGCGGGTTCTGGTCCAGGGCCTGCTGGAGGTCTTCCAGGAGGTCGTCGACGTTCTCGATGCCCACGGACAGGCGTACCAGGTCGGCCGGGACCTCCAGGGCCGAGCCGGCCGCGGAGGCGTGCGTCATCCGGCCGGGGTGTTCGATCAGCGACTCGACGCCGCCCAGGGACTCGCCGAGCGTGAACACCTTGGCGCGGTTGCAGACCTCGACGGCGGCCTCCTCGCCGCCCTCGACCTGGAAGGAGACCATGCCGCCGAACGCCCTCATCTGCTTGGCGGCGACCTCGTGACCGGGGTGGTCCGGCAGACCGGGGTACAGGACGCGCGTCACGCGCGCGTGCCGGCCGAGCATGTCGGCGATCCTCGTGGCGTTCTCGCTGTGCCGCTCCATGCGCACCGCGAGCGTCTTGGTGCCGCGCAGCACCAGCCAGGAGTCGAAGGGGCCGGCGACCGCGCCCATCGCGTTCTGGTGGAAGGCGAGTTCCTCGCCGAGTCCCTGGTCGGCCACGATCAGCGCGCCGCCGACGACGTCCGAGTGGCCGCCCATGTACTTGGTGAGCGAGTGCACCACCACGTCGGCACCGAGCCCGAGCGGCTGCTGGAGGTAGGGCGTGGCGAAGGTGTTGTCCACCACGAGCCGCGCGCCCGCGTCGTGGGCGACCTCGGCGACGGCGGCGATGTCGGTGATGCCGAGCAGCGGGTTGGAGGGGGTCTCCGCCCAGACGACCTTGGTCTTCGGGGTGAGGGCGGCTCGTACGGCCGCCGGGTCGCTGGTGTCGGCGACGGACCATTCCACCCCCCAGCGGGCGACGACCTTCGCGAAGAGGCGGAACGTACCGCCGTACGCGTCGTTGGGGATGACCACGTGGTCGCCGGGGGTGAGCAGCGTACGCAGCAGGGCGTCCTCGGCGGCCAGGCCGGACGCGAAGGCGAGGCCGCGGCGACCGCCCTCCAGCGCGGCGAGGTTCTCCTCCAGGGCGGTCCTGGTGGGGTTGGCGCTGCGGCTGTACTCGTAGCCGCCGCGCAGTCCGCCCACGCCGTCCTGCTTGTAGGTCGAGACCTGGTAGATCGGCGGGACGACCGCGCCGGTCAGGGGGTCGGCGGTGTTGCCCGCGTGGATCGCGAGAGTCTCGAAGTGCTGACTGATATGCCTGTCGGTCATGGTTCCCGAGCGTAGTGCGCCCGCGCCCCCATCACCGGCCCAGGCATCTCCCCCATCGGAACAGAAGGGTTTTCCCTAGCACCCGACCGCCTACGGCACGCAGACGGCAAGGCGGGCCGCGGACCGCGGGTGACCGGTGGCGGGCCCCGGGCGACGGACCACAGGCGACCGGCCGAGGACGGCATCCAGACGACGGACCCCAGACGACGACGACCTCCGGCAGAACCGCGAGCCAGAGCCCTCCGACCGCAAACAGACGAACGGCGGACCGCGAGCGGCAGCCAGCGGACGGCACGTGACAGTCGGCAAACCGCAGGCCAGCGGCAGCGGACGGCGGGCGGCAAGGCTCGGACAACCGGCCGCAGACGGCAGGCCGCGAGTCCGTAGGCGGGCAAGCGGCAGGTGGCAGGCGCGGGCCGCGGGCCGGGCTGCGGTCGCAAGTGGCGAGCGGCGGGCGTCGGCCACCGGCCAC
Source organism: Streptomyces sp. NPDC001508 (assembly GCF_040298665.1). Lineage (NCBI taxonomy): Bacteria > Bacillati > Actinomycetota > Actinomycetes > Kitasatosporales > Streptomycetaceae > Streptomyces > Streptomyces sp. NPDC001508. The sequence goes on along the minus strand of NZ_JBEPAP010000059.1, from coordinate 20,073 downwards.
CGGCCACCAACGACGAGCCGCGAGCGACGGACGACGACCTCCGGCAAACCGCGTGCCACAGACCCGTGACCGCAAACAGGCGAACGGCGGACCGCGAGCGGCAGCCAGCGGACGGCAGACGGCAGGCGGCAGGCGGCAGGCGGCAGGCGGCAGGCGGCAGGCGGCAGGCGGCAGGCGGCAGGCCAGTGGCAGCGGACCGCGGATGGCAAGGCGCAGGTAACCGGGCCGCGCGCCGCGGGGGGCGGCGGTGTCCGGGACACCGGGGGCCACCAGTCGGGGGCAGCGGGCGGCAGTCGGAAAACCGCAGGCCCTTGGGACGCGGGCCATGTCATCAAGCCCAGACGGCAACCGCGGGCCGCCAGCCGGGGCAGCAGACGGCGGGCCGCAGACCGTAGACCCCCGGTCATCAAGCCCCAGGCGGCAACCGTGGCCCCCGGCCAAGCCGCCCGTCGGCTACTGCGCGCCGCAGCGTACGCCGCAGGCCGACCACGGCAGCCAACAGGCGGCGGGGCGATGCGCCGCCCTGCGGCAGGCAGTGGGCGGCGGTGGTGTCCGGAGCACCGCGGGCCGCCGGTCGGAGCAGCAGGTGGCGAGCCGCAGATTTCAGGTCCCGCGTGATGCGGGCGGACGTCGTCAGGCCCCGGACGGCAACCGTAGGGCGCAGGCGGGGGGCGGGGTTTTCCACAGGTGGTGTGGGCGGGTTGGCCAATTGTCGGGAGGGTCTGGTTCGCTTGAGGCATGGCGATTCTCTGGGTCCTGATGGCGCTGCTCTTGCTGAGCTTCGTGGTGCTTCCGCTCCTGCGGCGCAGGCGTGGGGTGATCGAGCGCGTCTCCCCGGACCACCCGGACGCGGCGGACCCGGCGAACTACGGCTTCGTGCGCGAGGAGGACCTGGACATCCGGATGCCCGGCCCCGACCAGGACCTCCTGGACGTCCTCGACCTGGTGCAGCGCACCCAGGACTACCGGGCGGCCTCCCAGCTGCTGGCCGGCACCGAGGCGGCGGGCGAGCTGCGCTGGCAGCGCGTGCAGGCCTTCGCGGGCGCGGCGGCGCTGGAGTTGCAGCGGCGGCCCGGCGGGGTCAGCGAGACGCCGGGCGGCCAGTGGCTGCGGGTGTGGCGGGCCGAGCAGCCCAAGGACGCGGGCGGCGCCGCGGTGCACGCGGAGTTCCTGGTGCAGCAGGCGTGGCGTACGTCCACTCGGGGCACGGACGACTTCCGGATCATCATGGAGGAGGCCAGGGACGCCTGCGGGCAGGCGGCCCTGCTGGCGCCCGGTGACCCGATCCCGTACATCATCGAGCTGTCGGTGGCCCGCGGACTGGCGTATCCGCGGGAGGAGTTCGAGCAGCTGTGGCTGAAGATCCTGGACCGCGCCCCGACCCATATGGGCGCCCATCTCGCGGCCCTGCACTACTGGTGCGAGAAGTGGCACGGCTCGCGTGAGCTGGCGTACTCCTTCGCCGAGGCCGCCGCGGCCCGTGCCCCGCAGGGCTCCCTGCTGGCCGCCATGCCCCTGTTCGCGGTCTTCGAGCACCTTCCCGAGGTGAACCTGGTCAGCAGCTTCTATCAGAGCGAGGTCGTCACGAAGGCGATGCACGGCGCGCTGTACGCGGTGCACGCGGCCCGCCCCGACGACCCGATACTGGCCCACGTGCGCCATCTGCTGGTCTTCTTCCTGGTCCGCGCGGAGCGCTGGGCGGAGGCCATGAACGAGTTGGTGCATGTGGACGGGCATGTCGGCGCGCTGCCGTGGACGCTGTCCGCCGATCCGGCCGCGGAGTTCGCCGTCTACCGGGCGCTGGCGGTGGCGGGCTTCGAGGCGAACGGCGGCAGCCCGGCGTCGTTGGCGAACTGACCGCCCCGGGCCCGGAATCGCCGAACCGGTCTGCGGTGGAGCGCGGCGATCGTCCCGGTGCTGTGGGCGAACGGCCCTGGTGAACGCGGCGACCCCGGCGACCACGACAACGACCTGCCGGCGCACCGCTCCAACCGCCATGTGCCGACGGCGACTTCGCTGTCCGAGCCGCACCCCGAGGAGGGAAGTCCTCCCAGATGCGCTTGCCGGTCTGCGCCCTGCGGGGCGAGGTTGGCGCCGGCCCGGTGGGCGCGCCCCCCTTCCCCGGGATGCGGACCGGCAGGGTCGGGCGTCGGCTCCTGCCGCGCAGGTCGAGGTACGGGCGCGACAGGGCGGCCGGGTCGTAGCGGCGCGGGCCCGCCAGGTCCGGGGCCAGGGGCGACGACGCGGCGCCCCGCGTCCTGATGCGGGCCGCGTCGGAAGAAAGGCGTGACGGCGCCGTCCTGCCTTTCTTCCCGGGTTTCTCTTCCCCGGTTTTCTCTCCCGGGTTTCTTGGTTTCTCTCCCGGCTCTCTCCCGGGTTTTCTCCTCCGGGCTCAGCCTCCGCTGCCGTACGGCCGGGTGAGGATCTCCAGGTTGTGGCCGTTAGGGTCCTCGAAATACGTCCCGCGGCCGCCGTCGTTGGTGTTGATCTGCCCGGGACGATGGTGCGCCGGGTCGGCCCAGAAGGTGAGTCCTGCGTCCTCGATGCGGGCGAATATCGCGTCGAAGTCCTCCTCGGAGACGAGGAAGGCGTAGTGCTGCCGGGCGATGGTGTCGGTGGTCTCCATGAAGTCCAGCGTCACGCCGTTGGGTATCTCGACGGGCGTGAACGGACCGAAGTCCGGGCTGACTCGGAGCCCCAGGATGTCGGCGAGGAACTTGGCCGAGGCCTGCTTGTCCCGCGCGGCGACGATGGTGTGGTTCAAGTTCACGGTCATCGTAGGGACCTCCTCACCTCCAACATACCCCGGCACCAACCAAGGCAAGGCTTGCTTTAGTTAGCACCGGAGCTGCCTCCCGTACCCGGGCCGGGCCGGTCAGATGGTGCCGGTGTCGATCACGAACCGTCGGTCGCCAGCCGCAGTCCGTCCGCTGGACCGGCGCGCCGAGCTGAGCGAGTTCCTGCGTACCAGGCGGGCCCGGCCGAAGCCGCAGGACGTCGGGCTGCCGGACTCCGGCCGGCACCGCCGGGTGCCCGGGCTGCGCCGCGAGGACCCGGCCCAGCCGGACGGCTTCCGTGTCGCCGAGCTGAACGAGTTCCTGCGTACCAGGCGGGCCCGGCCGAAGCCGCAGGACGTCGGGCCGCCGGAGTCCGGCCGGCACCACCGGGTGCCCGGGCTGCGCCGCGAGGACCCGGCCCCGCCGGACGGGTTCCGTGTCGGCTGACGGGCCGCGTCTGCCGACCGGCCGGGGGGGCCGGGCGCCGCCCCGCGTGCCGTCGTCGCCGTGACACCACGCAGGGGCATGACGGACCGGGTCCGTCATGCCCCTGGCGGGTGCGGTTACTCGGCGGCTACTTGGCGTAGTACGCGTTGTAGATGGAGATCGTCGACTTGTTGCCCTTCTTGTCGGCGATCTTGGCGTGGAAGGAGATGGCCTTCCCCTTGGCCGGGTTCTTCACGGTGATCTTGCCGTGCTTGACGTCGACCTTCTTCCAGGTCTGGCCGTAGTCGTACGACACGTACACCGTGAGGGACTTCAGGTTGCGGCCCGCGGCCGCGCCCTCGACGGTGACCGGGAAGGTGGCCTTCTGGCCGGCCGTGACCCGGCTGTCGAGGCCGGCCTTGGCGTTGAAGCGGACGGTGGACGCCGGGAGCTTGGCCACCGTGCTGCCGGTCGGCTTCTTCGAGCGGAAGGTCCAGCTCGCGTCGATCCGTGTGGAGGCGGCGGCGACCTTGACGCTCCGCTTCACCGAGGTGGTCAGCTTGTACTGGGCGTCACCGGAGGGAACCTTGAAGGCCTTCTCGCCGAACAGCGGGTCGTCGTTGGAGCCCACCTTGGTGCTGCCCCGGTACAGGGTCGTGGTCACCGAGGTGAACTTCGAGGAGCCGGCGTTCTTGGCGGCGTCCGCGAACAGCGGCACCGAGCCGTAGATCTGGTTGCCTTCGCGGAACAGGCCGAACTCGGTGCTGAGGTGCGGTCCGAACACCGCCTTGTTGACGGTCTTCGAGTAGCTCTTGCCGGCCTTGAAGGTCTGCCCCGCGCCCAGCGTGTAGGACGCCTCGGAGACCGGGAAACCCTCCTCGTCCAGGCCGCCCTGCTGCTCGAAGTCGAACTGCCACTGCACACCGCCCTGCGCGGACAGGTGCAGGGTGCGGGTGCCGGGGGCGGACTGCGGGAGGCCGATGGAGGAGGCGCCGGTGCTGCCCGGCAGCCAGCCGGAGGCGCCGATCACGCCCTTCTTGCCGCTCGCCGCCGCGCCCATGGCGACCTTCACCGTGGCCAGTTCGGACGCCTTGTAGTGCTTGGTGTAGCCCGTGGCGAGCTGCTTGACGGAGGCGCCGCGGGTGATGTCGTACTGCTCCTTGGCGCCCTTGCTCCAGTGCCCGTCCCACTGCTGGTACAGCGAGCCGTCGGTGAGCTGCGGGCCGAGACCGGCGGTGTGGAAGTTCTGGTACGAGTCCAGGAACCAGGCATAGCCGTACAGGCCGTCGCCCGCCTGAACGTCGAACCCTGGCATGGCGAACTCGGACTTGGCGGTGGCAGCGGGGACGGTGATGTCCACCGGCTTGGCCTTGCGCGCGTCCACCGTGACCGTCTGGTTCTTGGTGACGTTCAGCTTCGGCTGTGCGATCCAGTCGAGACCCTTGGCGACGTCCTCCGGATCGGCGTAGATCCCGGAGTTGAAGATGTACGTGCCCTTGGGCGCGTGCACCTTCACCGTGCCGGAGGCGTCGTACGGGGTGAGCCACTTGCCCTGGGCCAGGCCCGAGACACCGGTCAGGTCGGCGCTGTAGTTCGGGGCCGGCTTGCCGTCGCGCCCGATGAACTTCAGCGTGATGTCGTACGACTCGACCTCGCGCTGCACCGCGGCGGCGGTGCGCACGCTCTGGCCGCCGCCGGTGGCCGTCACATACGCCGAGTAGGCGCCGTCGATGGTGCCGCCCAGCCTGGTGTCGGCGGTGAGGCCGACGGAGGCCGTGCCGCCCGCGGGGACGGTCACCTTGGTCGCGCCGAGCGTGAAGAAGCCCGCCGGGGCCGCCTGGCCCTTGGGGTTGGTGGCGGTGGCGGCCAGGTCGAGCGTGACGTCCTTGTCGCCGAGGTTGCGGTACGTCAGCTGCTTGGTGACCGGCTGGTCGTCGGTGTGCGGCCACTGCTGGGTGCCGAAGCTCACCGACACCGGTTCGGCGATGACGGACTGCTTGATGGCCTTGTCGACCTGGATCCGGCCCGAACCCTGCTGGAACGGCGTGTACTTGCCGCCCTTGGTCGAGCCGGTCAGGGCGCCCTTCAGTTCGGTGTAACCCCAGTCAGGATGCTGCTGCTTGAGGAGCGCGGCGGCGCCCGCGACGTGCGGGGTGGCCATCGACGTACCCGAGATGGTCAGATAGCCGGGCGGCTTCTCGCCGACCTCCTCGTCGATGACGCTGCCCGGGGCCGCGGCGGCGGTGATGTCGACGCCGGGCGCGGTGACATCGGGCTTGATGGCGCCGTCCCCGTTGCGCGGCCCGGTGGAGGAGAAGTCGGCCAGGGCGTCCTTGTCGTCGACGGCGCCGACGGTGAGCGCGGCGTCCGCGCTGCCCGGCGAACCGACCGACTCGGGGCCCTCGTTGCCCGCGGCGATCGCGAACAGGATGCCCTTCTCCGCGGAGAGCTTGTTGACCTCGGCCTCAAGCGGGTCGATCTCCGGGGTGTCGTAGCCGCCGAGGCTCAGGTTGATGACGTCGGCGCCCTGCTGGGCCGCCCACTCCATGCCGGCGAGGATGCCGGAGTCGTCGCCGGAGCCGGAGTCGTCCAGCACCTTGCCGTTGAGGATCTTCGCATCGGGGGCGACGCCCTTGTAGGTGCCGCCCGACTTGGCGCCGGTGCCGGCCGCGATGGAGGCGACGTGTGTGCCGTGGCCGAAGTGGTCGGTGGCGTCGGCGGCCGGGGTGAAGTTCTTGGACTCGACGACCTGGTTCTTCAGATCCTGGTGGGTCGCGTCGACGCCGGTGTCCAGGACGGCGATCTTGACGCCCTTGCCGGTGTAGCCGGCCGCCCACGCGGTGGGGGCGCCGATCTGCGGCACGGACTTGTCGAGGCTGGCCTTGCGGACGCCGTCCAGCCAGACGTGCGCGATGCCGGAGGCGGACCGGTCGCCGTTGGTGACGGCGTCCCACAGCGCCGGGGTGTCCTTGACCGGGGTCTGCACCGCGTCCGCGTTGAGGGACTTCAGGCTGTGCCGCAGGGTGCCCGCGTCACGGACGTCGGACTTGGCGGCGGCGGCCGTGCCGCGGTAGCCGACGATCACCTTCAGGCCGTTGCGCTGCGCCTTGCGGGTGGCGGCCTTGTTGAGTTCGGTGACGTCGAACAGCCGCTGGTCCAGCGTGCCGGAGGCGACCAGGCGGGCCGCGTCGGCGGGTATGACCAGGGTGTGGCCGGCGGCCTTGCGGATCTCGACGGGTATGTGCTCGCGTCCCTTGGCATGGTCCAGGCCGACGACACGGCCCTTGGCGTCCACGGCGACCCGGTCGCCGGTGATCAGGGTGACGCGGTGCTTCGCCGTGAGCGAGGAGGCGGCGCCGGCCGCGCGCTGCTGCTCGGGCTTCGCCGATGCCGGGCTGGTCATTCCCGCGGCGAGGGCAACGGCAGCGGCGGTGGCCACGGTGGCCGCCGCCGCTCTTTTCACTTGTCTGCGCAAAACTCCCCCTGGGAGATGGAGTGCCGGGCGAATTCCCCGTTCACCCGGCCGGGGGATATCCCGTACGCATGCGCGTCAACCCCCCGGAACACGCAGTATGCCGGGGGGAGTTCAGCGGACTCAAGAGATGAGAGAAGGGTAAGAAGAGCGCCCGGAAAGTGTTACGGCGCGGACGGAACACCGTTACGTAACCGCGCGGTTGAACACCTGGGCCCGGTGCTATACGGCCTGCAGGCGAGGGCGAGCCCGGTCAGGCGCCGGTGTTCTCCTTCACGGTGATCTTTCCCTTGCGAAGGGTCGCGAGACGCGGGGCCTTGCGTGCGATCGAGGAGTCGTGGGTGACCATGATGAAGGTCAACCCGTGCTCCTTCCACATGCGTTCGAGCACATCCATGATCTCGTCGCGCATGCCCTCGTCGAGGTTGCCGGTGGGCTCGTCGGCGAGCAGCACCTTCGGCTGTTTGACGAGCGCCCGGGCGATGGCGACGCGCTGCTGCTGGCCTCCGGACATCTCGGACGGCAGATGTCCGAGCCGCTCGCCGAGCCCGACCGACTTCAGTGCCTGCGCGGCCCGTTCGCGCCGGTCCGCGGTCTTCACACCGAGCGGGACGAGCGCGGTCTCGACGTTCTCCTGCGCGGTGAGCGTCGGGATCAGGTTGAAGGACTGGAAGACGAAGCCTATGTTCTCGCTGCGTACCCGGGTCAGCCGCGCCTCGGGCAGCTTGGCCAGGTCGACGCCGTCGAGGACCACCTCTCCGGAACTGGGCCGGTCCAGGCCGCCGAGCATCTGCAGCAGCGTCGACTTGCCGCCGCCGGTGGGGCCCTGGATGACCAGCCGGTCACCGTCCCCGATGGTCAAGTCGACGCCGTCGAGGGCGTGAACGGTGTCCTTGCCGCGCGTGTAGCGCTTGGTGACGCCTCTGAGTTCGTACATGGGTGGGACAACTCCTGGAATACGGGTGAGGGTTGGGTCGATGGGCCGGGCCGCCGGCCGGCGCTGCGCCTACTCGACCCGCCGCAACGCGTCCGCGGGACGCAGCCGCGACGCCCGCCATCCGCCGAACGCGCCCGCGATCAGTCCGCCGGCGACGGCCAGGGCGACCGCAACGGCGATGGTGGTGACGCTGACCGGCGCGGTGAGCGCGACCTCCAGGGACTTCGCGGCCTGCCGGCCGGGACCGCCCATGAGGGCCCCGCCGCCGGCAGCGCCGCCGCCCGGGCCGCCCCCCTGGCCGGTGGCGCTGCCCAGTTGCGCCTCAAGGGTCGGGCTGATCGCGGTGACGACGTAGGCGCCCACGAGGCCGACCGCGATACCGAGGGCGCCGCCGACCAGTCCGTTGACGACGGCCTCGCCGACCACCTGCCGGGTCACCCGGCCCGACTTCCAGCCCAGCGCCTTGAGCGTGCCGAACTCGCGCACGCGCCGCGAGACGGCGGAGGAGGTGAGCAGTCCGGCCACCAGGAACGCGGCCACGAGCACCGCGATCGACAGCCACTTGCCGACGCTGGTGGCGAGGCTGGAGGCGGTGGACAGCGAACCGGAGACGGTCTTGGCCAGGTCGGCGGAGGTGGTGACGGTGGTGCCCGAGACGTTCTTCTGGATGACGCTCTTGACGGCGTCGATCTGCTGCGAGTCGGTCGCCTTCACGTAGATGGTGGTGACCTTGTTCTTCTGGTCCGCCAGCGTCTGCGCCTGCTTGAGCGGGATGTACAGGTTGGCCGCCGAGTCACCGCTGTCGGCGGTGGCGATGCCGATCACCTTGTACTTGACGTCCTTGACGGTGACGGTGCTGCCGACCTTGTACTTCTTCTCCTTGGCGTACGCGGAGTCGGCCACCGCCACCTTGGCGTCGGTCTCGGTGGTCTTGAAGGTGCGGCCGCTGGTGATCTTCGAGGAGGTCAGCGGGCCGAGCCCGGTCCGGGTGACGTCGGTGCCGTAGACCGTGTACTGGTTGATGTCGAAGTCGGCGCCGCCGCCGCGGACCTCGCCCTGCGGCTGGCCGCTGCCGCCGCCCTGCTCTCCGCCGGGCATGCCGCCGCCCTGCTGGTTCTGCTGGAACTGGCCGCGGGTGAACTGGCCGCTGACCTTGAACACGCTGAGGCTGAGCCCGCCGACGGCGCTCGACACGCCCTGCTGGTCGGCGACCTCGGAGACGGTCGAGGAGGCCAGCGTGGTGAAGCCCTGCACCATGACCCGGTCGCTGCTCTGCGTCGAGTCGTCGTCGCCGCCGGCGTCGAACTGGAAGCGCGGGCGCTGTGAGCTGCTGGTGCTCGGTTGCGACGCCTTGGTGACGGTCATGTCCGTGCCGAGGCCGTAGAGCGACTGGAGGACCTTGTCCTGTGCCTTGCTCATGCCGTTGGACACGGAGGTGACGACGATGACCAGCGCGATGCCCAGCGCGAGTCCGGAGGCGACGACCAGGGCCGCCTTTCTGCGGCGGCGCAGTTCGCGCCTCAGGTAGGTGAAGAACATGGCCGCAAGCTAGGGACGGACCCTGATGACTGCATAAGCCCCGGATAAGAGACGCATGAGAAGGCTGTGCGGGTCCTGACGGCGCCGTGACCGGGGCCGGGGACGAGCGATGCCGCCCCCGGGGGCCGGGGGCGGCATCGGTCGAGCGGTGGGGCGGCGCGCTGCGGCTCAGACGGCCGAACCCGCCTTCCACTGGGCCCAGTCCAGGTTCCAGCCGTTGAGGCCGTTGTCCGGAGAGACGGTCTTGTCACCGGTGTTCTTGACGACCACGACGTCACCGACGATCGAGTTGTTGTAGAACCACGAGCCCGCCGTGTTCGGGTCGTTGGCTCCCTTGGTGTCGGACAGGCCGACGCAGCCGTGGCTGGTGTTGACCGCGCCGAAGATGGACTTCGCACCCCAGTAGTTGCCGTGCACGAAGGTGCCGGAGTTGGTGAGGCGGATGGCGTGCGGCACGTCCTTGATGTCGTACTCGCCCTTGCCGTCGTCGTCGGTGAAGCCCACGGTCGCGCCGTTCATGCGCGTCTCCTTGAACTTCTCGGACATCACCATGATGCCTTCGTAGGTCTTGTTGTCGGGCGAACCGGCGGAGATCGGGATGGTCTTGACGGTCTTGCCGTCCTGCGTGACCTTCATCTGCTTGGTCTGCGCGTCGACGTACGAGATCTGGTTGCGGCCGATGTGGAAGGTGACCGTCTTCTGCTGCACGCCGTAGACGCCGCTCGCGCCCTCGACGCCGTCGAGGGCGAGCTTCAGGGTGACGGTGGAGTTCTCGGTCCAGTAGTCCTGCGGGCGGCAGTCCATGCGGTTGGCGTTGAACCAGTGGCAGACGACCTCCTGGCCGCTGCTGGAGGTGACGGTGATGCCCTTCTGGACGGCGGCCTTGTTGGTGATCGCCTTGTCGAAGTTGATCGACACGGGCATGCCGACGCCGACGGTGGAGCCGTCCTCCGGAGTGAAGCTGCCTATGAAGCTGTTGTCCGGGGAGACCGTGGTGAAGGACCCGTTCTCATGGGCGACGCGGCCCTCGGAGTCCTTGGCCTCGGCGGCCACCTTGTAGGTGGTGGAGCGCTCCAGCTGGGCGCTGGGCTTCCAGCTCGTCCGGTCGGCGGACAGCTTGCCCTGGACGTCCGTGCCGTCGGCCGTGGTCATCGTCACATTCGTCAGGGTGCCCTTGGCGACCGTGACGGCGGCGGAGTTGTTGATGGAGGCGTTGTCCGAGCCGTCCTTGGGTGTGATCGTGATCTGGGCCACGGACGACTTCTCGGCCGCCGCCTCGTCGACCTTCGCCTGCGAGGTGTCCTTGCCGCCCTCGGCCTTGGCATCGCCGCCGGAGCACCCCGTGAGCACCAGCACACCACCGAGCAGAGCGGACGCGGTCAGCAGACCCTTGCGCCGCTTACTGTCCGTAATCACACGTTTCTCCATCGTCGCCGATCCGCAAATACCCCGAGAACCCTGTTAAGAGCCTTCAACGCTACGACCGTTTCGTCCCGTTCCACACCCTTCGGATGTGTGGGGCGCACCACGTTCGCCGAAGCGGGGTGGTGCGAGCATCGGTCCGTGCGCCCTGTGAGACGACAAAACCCCGGACGGCGGTTGCCGTCCGGGGTCATGAATTCCCCGGAACGCTCAGCCGATGCCGTCGTCTTCTTCGTCGTCCCCGTCGTCGCCCCCACCATCATCCTCGCCGAGGTCCCACTCCGGCGAATCCGGGTCGTACTCGATCCGCTCGCTCGACCAGGACGCCTGCTGGAGTTCGACCCCCGGCACCTTGCTGACCAGGTCGAACGGATCGACCAGATAGGCAAGGGCCTCGGCGGTGTCTTCCGTCACAGCGCCCTCGGCGTGCGCGCGTTCCGCCTCCGGCATCTCCGGATCGTCGGCGACCCGGCGCACGGCGGACTTGGTCACGGCGTCCGCGTCCTCCACTTCGAGGACCAGCTCCACCCGAAGGCGTACAAAACGTGATGTCTCTGGAGTGCTCATGGCGGGAGCGTACGGCCGAACCCTCTTGTGACTTTCCTGTGACCCGCGACTTTCACTAACATCGCTCCGCACGGCCAATTCGCCAGCGTCACAAGGGGATCGATATTCCGTGTCATCCGCTCGCCGTCCGCTGCTGACCGCCACCGCCGCGGGCACCCTGCTGGGCGCCCTGTGGTTCGTCCCGTCCGCGAAGGCGACACCGGACGCCCCGGCGAGAGCGCAGTCCTCGGCGGCGCAGATCACCCAGCAGGCCAGGACCGTGTCCTCGGCGGACTCGACGGACTCGACGGACCCGGCGGACTCGCCGACCGCGGACGGCCCGGCGGACGACGCCGCGGACGGTGTCGACTTGGCCGACACCGGCAGCTTCGACACCACGCCGTACGTCGTCGGCGGCACCGTGCTCCTCGCCCTCGGCGCCGGCTTCGTGGGCTACTCGGTACGCCGTGAACGGCTGGGTTTCTAGGCGCGCTTGACGCTTGCTCGACCGGCGCCCGATGCGCCGCGGGCCGCCGCCGGGAGCCCGGACGGCCGCCGGGCCCCCGCAGGCCCGCTACCGCAGCGGCCCGGTGACCGCCTCCACCGCGGCGACGAGCCCCCCGCCGCGTACGAACGCGTCCGCCGCCGCCAGGTCGGGCGCCAGGAACCGGTCAGGGCCGGGACCGCGCACCCCCGCCGCCCGTACCGCCTCGACGGCCGCCTGCGACGCGGGCGCCGGTGCCCTTCCCTCGCGCAACTCCAGGGCCCTTGTCGCGGCGTACAGTTCGACGGCGATGACCCGGCTCAGATTGTCGACGGCGGTGCGCAGCTTGCGCGCGGCCGACCAGCCCATGGACACATGGTCCTCCTGCATGGCGGAGGACGGGATGGAGTCCGCCGAGGCGGGCGCGGCCAGCCGCTTCATCTCGCTGACCAGAGCCGCCTGGGTGTACTGGGCGATCATGAGCCCGGAGTCGAGACCGGCGTCGTCCGCGAGGAACGGCGGCAGACCGTGGCTGCGGTTCTTGTCGAGCAGCCGGTCGGTGCGGCGTTCGGCGATCGACGCGAGGTCGGCGGCGGCGATGGCGAGGAAGTCGAGGACGTAGCCGACCGGGGCGCCGTGGAAGTTGCCGTTGGACTCGACGCGCCCGTCGGGCAGCACCACCGGATTGTCGACGGCCGCGGCGAGTTCCCGCTCGGCGACGAGACGCGCGTGCGCGACGGTGTCCCGCCCGGCGCCCGCGACCTGCGGGGCGCAGCGCACGGAGTAGGCGTCCTGGACGCGGGGCTCCTCGTACGGGATGGCCGTCGCCCCACTGTGGGCGGCGCCGGCCACCCGGGGCAGACCGGTGAGCCGGGAGCCCTTGAGCACGGCGAGCATGTTGGCGGCGCTCGCGGCCTGGCCCGGGTGCGGCCGGATGGCGTGCAGTTCGGGCGCGAGCACCTTGTCCGTGCCGAGCAGGGCCTCCAGCGACAGGGCCGCGGTGACATCGGCGGACTTGTAGAGGGTGTCGAGGTCGGCGAGGGCCATGATCAGCATGCCGAGCATGCCGTCGGTGCCGTTGAGAAGGGCGAGCCCCTCCTTCTCGCGCAGTTCGACGGGCCGGATGCCGTGCTCGGCGAGCAGGTCGCCCGCGGGCCGTACGGTCCCGTCGGGTCCCTCGGCGTCACCCTCGCCCATGAGGGTCAGCGCGCAGTGCGACAGCGGGGCCAGATCGCCGGAGCAGCCGAGCGAGCCGTACTCGTGGACGACCGGGGTGATCCGCGCGTTCAGCACGTCGACCACGGTCTGCGCCACCTCGGGCCGCACGCCCGTGTGTCCCGAACACAGGGTCCGCAGCCGCAGGAACATCAGGGCCCGTACGACCTCCCGCTCCACCCGCGGGCCCATGCCGGCGGCGTGCGAGCGGACGATGTTGCGCTGCAGTCGGGCGCGGAGTTGCGGGCCGATGTGCCGGGTCGCCAGGGCACCGAAGCCGGTGCTGACGCCGTAGACCGGATCCGGCTCGGCCGCCAGCGCGTCCACGATCTCGCGGGCCGCCGCGAGGGCCGCCACCGCCTGGGGCGCAAGCTCGACCCGGGCGTCGCCCCGTGCCACGGCGAGGACGTCGGACGCGGTGACGCCGGACGTACCCACCACCACAGTATGCATATCCATATTCAGGAGCGTACGCATTGAATGTCACACTGTCACTAGTGGGGACCGGGTTCGCCCCTTACCCATGAGGACCCGCGAGGGAGGCCTCCGGAGGAGCCGTCGGTGCCGTCGCCTCACGGTCGGCGCCCGCGGAAGCGGCGCCGCTCGGCCCGCGCGGGCGACGGCTCGTCGGCGAGCCGCACGACCGGGTCGTCCGGGCCCTGTCGCCCGGCGACGACCGGCCGCTCGGCGCGCTCCGCCTTGGCCCGGTACTGGGCCGCGTCCGCGAGCCGGAACAGCCGGCGCGCCGAACGCACCGGACCGATGGCGTCCGCGGTCGAGGCAACCCCGCACGCCACCCCCTCCCCCAGCTCCAAGTCCGCGGCGCGACGGCACAGTTCGTCCGCGGCCTTCACCACAGCGTCGGCGGGCGGCCCGACCGCGAGCAGACAGAACTCGTCGCCGCCCAGCCGGGCCACCAGGGCGCCCGGCACCATCGCCCCGCAGAGCGAGAGCACCGAGCCGAAGCGTTCGAGGAGACGGTCGCCGACGGCGTGCCCGCAGGTGTCGTTGACCCGCTTGAGCCCATTGAGATCGCACACCACGAGGCTCACCACGACACCCTCCGTGCGGTGCCGCTCGACGGCCTCGTCGAGCCGCATGTCGACGGCCCGGCGGTTGGCGAGCCCGGTGAGCGCGTCGGTGAACGCGAGCCGCCGGGCCTCCTCCAGCCGCTCGGTCTGCGCGATCCCGGCGGCGACGACCGCCGCCAGCACGGTGGCGAAGCCGGCGTCGGCCCGGTCGAAGACCGGCGCCCCCGTGGCCCGGGCCACATACAGCTCGCCCCAGGCGCGGCCGTGCAGCACGAGGGGCGCGACCACGCAACAGCCGCGCCCGCGGCGGCGCAGCGCGGTGACCCGCCGGTGGAAGTAGCCGGGGCGCCCGGCCGCGGTCCCCTCGGCGGTCTCCACCCAGGCGTGCGGGCCGCCGCCGAGCGCCCATCGCTCGTGCAGGAACTCGGTGATCTCGGGGAACTGGTGCACGGGGTAGGTCTCGTTCTCCGGGAACTCCTCCTCGTCCGGGGCCCGCTCCCCCACGTTCACGAGGACCCGCAGCCGGCCCCGGTCACGCTCCCACACCGACAGGGCGGCGAAGCTCCCGTCCAGCGCCCGGCAGGCACCGCTCGCCGCGGCCCGCCAGGACTCCGCCGGCGTGTGGGCCGCCGCCATACCCTGGGCCAGCGCCACGACGGCGTCCAGCCGCTTGTCCTCACCCATCACTCCAGGTTAGGGACGTTTGGTATGAACGGGGACATTGTTATGCCGAACAGGTGCCTCGGAGGAGCGACGGATGTCTCCCATGGGCGACGGGCGCCTCCGGGAGCGACGGGCGCCTGCCATGGGCGACGAACACCTCCGGGAAGCGACGGATGCCTCGGGGGGTGGACGGTGCCTCCGGGAGCGACGGATGTCTCCGGGGGCGGGCAGACTACCCCCGGGACCGACAGATCCCACCCCCGGGGGCAACAGACCCCCGAGAAACACATCCCACCCCCGGGGACCGGCAGATGCCCCCGGGGACCGGCAGATGTCACCCGAGACCAGCGGGTCCCGACACCAGCGGGTCTCACCCGCAGACCAGCGGATCTCACCCGAGGCCGGCAGATCTCACCCGCAGACCAGCGGATCTCACCCGAGGCCGGCAGATCTCACCCGCAGACCAGCGGATGTCACCCGCAGGGCAGCGGATGTCGCCCGAGGCCGGACGGGGCTCCTCGGGAGCGGCAGATGGGTTCCGGGAACGGTGGTGCCCCGGTGGAGAGGCACGGCGGCGGCCGGGTGGTTCTCTTCGGTCACTCGCCCGGCCACTGGGGCGTCCGCTTTTCGTTGAACGCCGCGACCCCCTCCGCCCGGTCACCGGAGAACGCCACCGAGCGCCAGGCCGCGTCCTCGACCTCCAGTCCGGCCCTCAGGTCCAGCCCGTGCCCGAGCCGCAGCGCCCGCTTGGCCGCGCGCAGGCCGACGGGCGAGTGACCGGCGATCCGGCCCGCCAGGGCCAGGGCCTCCTCACGGTCCCGGCCCTCGTCCACCAACTGGTCCACCAGCCCCAGGTCACGCGCCTCGACCGCCGCCACCCGCCGCGCCGAGAAGATCAGCTCGGCCGCCCGCGCGGCACCGACCCGGCGGGGCAGCAACTGGGTGCCGCCCCCGCCCGGGATGACCCCTACGGACACCTCGGGCAGCCCGACCACGGCCGTACCGTCGGCCACGATCAGATCGCAGGACAGCGCCAGTTCGAAGCCGCCGCCCAGCGCGAAGCCGTGCACGGCGGCGATCGTCGGCATGGGCAGCTCCAGTACACCGGTGTAGGCGCCCCGCGCGACGGGGCGCTGCCGTACCAGGTCCGCGTCGCTGAAGGAGTTCCGCTCCTTGAGATCGGCCCCGACACAGAACGCGCGCTCGTGCGACGAGGTCAGCACCACCGCCCGCACGTCCCGGTCGCCGGCGAGCCCGGCACAGGCCGCCGCGATGGAGCGGGCCATGTCCGTCGACACGGCGTTCATGGCCTTGGGCCGGTCCAGCACCAGTTCCGCGACATGGCCGTGCCGCCGCACCAGTACGAACTCCCCGAACCGCTCCTCGCTCATGACACCCTCCGGTTAACACGGGTTAACTCACCGACGCCCCGATCATCGCAGCCGGGTCCCGCCGGGGAAAGGGGTGCCCCGGAAGTCCACGTTCGAGTGACAATCCCCCGACTCCCTGTCGAGCACCCGAGCGAACGCATAGCGTGCGCTGCGCCATGGCGCATCGGGGGGCGCGGGCGGGGAGGAATCGCGATGACGCAGACGTACAGGGGCGCGCGCCCGAACACACCGGACGCGCGAGACACAAAGGACACCTCAGCCACCAGGACCGCAAGCGGCCCACAGGACGCGACAAACCCACCAGCACCGGCAAGCCCGGCGGCTACCCCTGGGACGCCGGACTCGGGGGGCACCTCTGGAGCGGCGGGCTCGGGGGGCACCTCTGGAGCGGCGGGCTCAGGAGGCACCTCTGGAGCGGCGGGCTCGGGGGGCACCTCTGGAGCGGCGGGCTCAGGAGGCGCGTCAGGGGCGGCAGACGCATCCGGTGCGGCGGACTCGTCAGGACCGGTCGCTCCGGCAGACACGTCGGGAACGGCAGACGCATCAGAAACGGCAGATGCGCCGGGAACGGCTGACGCCCCGGGCTCGGCGGCTTCGGCAGCCGTGGATACGGCGGGTGCGTCGGCGGCGTCGGGCAGCTCGGGGTCGACAGGCCCGGCTGAACCAGCACGCCCGACGGACGCACGGGGTTCGAACCGGTCCAGCGAGCCATGCGGCTCACCAAAGCCATCAGGGTCGGCGGAGGCAGCGAGTTCTACCGCCACATCCGCTTCTACCCCGGCAGGCATTGCGGACGTATCTGACCCGGTGGGGTCGGCGGAGGCACCGGGCTCAGCTGACCCGGTGGACATCTCTGGGGCGGCGGGGGTGGGGGCTCGTGGGCGACGGGGGCGGCATCGTCGGCGTCGGCCGCGCAGGGCGCTGCTGATCGCCGTCGGCCTCGTGCTGGCCGTCGGCGTGCTGAGTCTCGTCAGGGTCTCCCCCGAGTCGCAGGTCGGGGGACCCGGCACCGCCGAGGCGGAACCCAGGCCCGGCCCGGCCGTCACCGCCGACCGGTCGACGCGCACGGCCGCCACGGTCGGCACCACCCCGACCGGCGCGCCCTCGGCGACCCCCGCACAGAGCAGCGGGACCGGCGTCCCGGGCACCGATACCTCGGACCCCTCCGCCACGCCCGATCCCGGACGCTCCCCATCCACCGCCACGCCCCCAGGGGCGGACGCGCCCGGCGCCACGGCCGTCCCGGCGGTGCCCGGCGCCACCGCGCCGCCGGCGGCCACCGCGAGCGCCGCGCCACCACCCGCATCCACCCCCGCACCCGGCCGGACCTCCGCCGCCCCGGCACCCGCCCCGCCTCCGTCCCCGACGCCGAGCCGGCCGGGAGGCGTGTGCGTGCCGATCCTCGGCCTGTGTATCGACCTGTCGCTGACCGGCGGTTCGTGACCGGCCGGTCCCGTCAGGACGCGCCGTCGCGCCGGGTGAGCAGCCAGGGCTCGACCACGCCGAGCCCGCGGACCGGACGCTGCCACATCGGCTGGAGCGCGAAGCGGTACGTCGGCGGCTCCTCGCCCTCCTTCTCGGCGGCCGCCGCGGCCTCGGCCGCCTCCGCCTCGGACGCGGGCGCCTCACCGGTGCGGATCAGCTCCTCGGCGAACGCGCTGTCCACGAGCACGGCGTCACGCGGCGCTATCGACGTCAGCCGGGAGGCGAGATTCACGGTCGTACCGAAGACATCGCCCATCCGGGTGGTCACGGTGCCGAACGCCATCCCGACACGCAGTTCGGGCATCGTCTCGTCGTGCGCCATCGTCTCGATGAGGCGCAGCGCGATCTCGGCGGCGGTGCCCGCGTCGTCGGCGGCGTACAGCACCTCGTCGCCGAGGGTCTTGATGAGCCGGCCGCCGCGGGCGGCGACCAGGTCGGCGGCGGTCGTCTCGAAGGCCTCGACCAGCTCGCCCAGTTCCTCCTCCTCCATCCGACGGGTCAGCCGGGTGAACCCGACGAGGTCGGCGAAGGCGACCGCCAGCCGCCGGTCCACCATCTCGTCGTCGTCGCCGGCCTGTACGACCCGGCCGGTGGCCGCGGCCAACTGGCGCCGCCAGACGTAGACCAGGAACTCCTCCAGCTCGGGCAGGAGCAGTTCGATCAGCGGATAGGTGACTTCCGTGCGGGTCATGCCCGGCTCCGGCGGCTCGGTCAGCCCCTCCAGGAACGAGTCGATCTGCCACTCGGCCAGCCGGGCGGTGGTCTGTCCGGTGGACCGGGCCACCTGCACGGCCATGGCCTCGCTCAGCAGGCCCGCCTCGACGAGACCGGCGAGACGGCGCAGCGCGAGTACGTCGGCCTCCGTGAGGGCCTTGGCCTGGCCGATGTCGGCGAAGCCCATGGCCCGCCAGAAGCGTGAGGCCAATTCCATGGAGACGCCGGCGCTGCGGGCCGCCTGAAAGGGGGTGTAGCGCCGCTCGGCGCCCAGGATGAGCGTTTCCAGGCGCAGGGTGAGCGGATCCTCGCCAGAGTCGGCGGCTTGGGGGTCCCCCTGGTCGAACGGAGCCGAGGCTGGGGGAGGGTTCACCCGGCCGTCCGCGTCCGCGCCGGAGCCCGTGTCGTCGACGGTCACGCCTGCTGCCCTTCCGATCTGCCGCGGTCACGTATCGACCGGCCTCAACTCTACGGCAGGTGTGCGCCAGCTCACTCCGTTAGGTTCGGCCGAGGGTGCGGGGGTCGGTGTCGGTACGGGTGCCCCTGGCTGTGGCGGACGCCCACCCGGGGGCTTGCAGCCCCCCGACCCCCGCAACCAGTCTGGAACCCCTCGCCGCCGTACGCAGCCGCAGGCCCGCCGTGGCCGATCACGCAGTTCCCCGCGCCCCACCGGGGCACACCCCTGTGAACGCCCACAACACAGCCAAACCCCGCCACCGCCCAGCAACACCCACCCGCCGTACACAGCCGCAGGCCCGCCGTGGCCGATCGCGCAGTTCCCCGCGCCCCTGTCACGCACCCCCCGCCGACACAGCCGACCCCCGCCGCCTAGCGTCTGTCCAGCCGTGGGGCCGGCTGGGCGCGCGGGGGGTCAGGTGGTGGGGCGTAGGTGGATGATGTCGGCTGCTGCCACCGGGTGTTGGACGCCCTCCGGGGTCGCGATCACCAGGCGGCCGTCGCCGTCCACCGCCACGGCCTCGCCGACGACGGCCCGGTCGCCCGGCAGCTCCGCCCGCACGGTGCGGCCCAGGGTCGCGCAGCCCGCCGCGTAGGTCTCCTGAAGGCCGCTGACGGAGGGATCGCCGCCGGCCGAGCGCCAGCGGCCGTACCAGTCCTCCAGCGCACGCAGCATCGCCCGCAGCAGCGGGTCACGGTCCGTGCTCACGGCCCCGGCCAGCGCCAGCGACCCGGCCTGCGGCACGGGGAGTTCCTCGGCGCGCAGGGTGACATTGACGCCGACGCCCACGACCACGCCGTCGGCCCCGGCCCGCTCCGCGAGGATGCCGCCGGCCTTGCGCTCCTCGCCGCGCACGGTGACCAGCAGGTCGTTGGGCCATTTCAACGCCGTGTCGACGCCCGCGGCGCGGGCCAGCCCGGTGGCCACCGCGACGCCCGTGAGCAGCGGCAGCCAGCCCCAGCGGGACACCGGCACCTCGGCGGGGCGCAGCAGCACCGAGAAGAAGAGCCCGGAGCGGGCCGGCGCCGTCCAGCGGCGGTCCAGCCGGCCCCGCCCCTGGGTCTGCTCCTCGGCGACGAGCACCGCGCCCTCCGGCACGTCGCCCGCCTCGGCCCGGGCCACCAGGTCGTTGTTGGTGGAGCCGGTGCGCCGCACCACCTCCACCTCGGTCCACAGGCCGCCCTCGCGCACCAGCCCGCGCCGCAGCGCCGTGCCGTTGAGGGGCGGGCGGTCCAGGTCGGACCACCGGTCGTCGTTCGCGTCTGCTGGATCTCGCGGCGTCATGCAAGCCACCCTAGGTGTGGTAAACACCGCACTGTCGACCGATAGGGCCGCGACTACGCTGCGGATCAGCAACCGTCCCCCCTTTTTTGAGCAGGCAGGGAGCCGCATCCCGATGTCCGAGCCGGAAGAGCGTCACGAGATCGACATCCATACGACCGCCGGGAAGCTGGCGGATCTCCGGCGCCGTATCCAGGAGGCGACGCACGCCGGCTCCGCACGCGCCGTGGAGA
>NZ_JBEPAP010000058.1:0-61577 GCF_040298665.1 Streptomyces sp. NPDC001508 | reverse complement strand
ACGCCCGGTTACATTCCGAACCCGGAAGCTAAGCCTTACAGCGCCGATGGTACTGCAGGGGGGACCCTGTGGGAGAGTAGGACACCGCCGAACTACCTTTAAAGCTCCGGCTCTTGGGCATACAGCCCAAGAGCCGGAGCTTTTTTGCGTTGAGGTAGGGTCAGGGAGCATCGTTGGTTCGTTTCCCACAGGAGGCCCCCGGGTGGAGGTCCAGGAGACCCGAGTCCAGACAGACCGGGTCCTCACCATCCCGAACATCCTCAGCATGGCGCGTCTCGTCGGCGTACCGCTCTTCCTGTGGTTGATCCTCAGGCCCGAGTTCGGAGGCCCCAAGAGCGACGGCTGGGCGCTGTTGGTGCTCGCGCTGAGCGGGATCAGTGACTACCTGGACGGCAAGCTCGCCCGGCGCTGGAACCAGATCAGCAGCCTCGGCCGGCTCCTGGACCCCGCCGCCGACCGGCTCTACATTCTCTCGACGCTGGTCGGCCTCACCTGGCGCGAGATCCTGCCGCTCTGGCTGACGGCCGTACTCCTGGCCAGAGAGCTGGTCCTCCTGGTGATGGTGGGCATCCTCAGGCGCCATGGCTACCCGCCGCCGCAGGTGAACTTCCTGGGGAAGGCCGCGACCTTCAACCTGATGTACGCCTTCCCGCTGCTCCTGCTCAGTGACGGAACCGGCTGGATCTCGTCACTCGCTGCAATTTTCGGATGGGCGTTCGCCGGATGGGGTACGACGCTGTACTGGTGGGCAGGAGTGCTCTATGTGGTGCAGGTCCGCCGACTGATCCGTGCGGACACCATGGCCGATTGAACTCGGCGATTGTCCGGACGTAGCGGCTCGATGGCCCTCGGCGGAAAAGTGCGGGACAATCTGGACGGGTGAAGTCGGCTAGACCGTCGTCTCTTGGAGGAGGACGCTTCCGACATGAAGGCCGTCGTGATGGCCGGTGGTGAAGGCACACGCCTTCGCCCGATGACCTCAAGCATGCCCAAGCCGCTCCTGCCCGTGGCCAACCGCCCGATCATGGAGCACGTCCTGAGGCTGCTCAAAAGGCATGGGCTCACCGAGACCGTTGTCACCGTGCAGTTCCTGGCCTCGCTCGTCAAGAACTACTTCGGTGACGGCGAAGAGCTCGGAATGGAGCTCACCTATGCCAACGAGGAGAAGCCACTCGGTACCGCCGGAAGCGTCAAGAACGCCGAAGAGGCGTTGAAGGACGATGCCTTCCTCGTCATCTCCGGCGACGCGCTGACCGACTTCGACCTCACCGACCTGATCAATTTCCACAAGGAAAAGGGCGCGCTCGTCACGGTGTGTCTGACGAGGGTGCCCAATCCTCTGGAGTTCGGCATCACCATCGTCGACGAAGAGGGCAAGGTCGACCGTTTCCTGGAGAAACCGACCTGGGGGCAGGTCTTCTCCGACACCGTGAACACGGGCATCTACGTGATGGAGCCCGAGGTCTTCGACTATGTCGAGCCGGACGTTCCCGTCGACTGGTCCGGTGATGTCTTCCCCCAGCTCATGAAGGAGGGCAAGCCGGTCTACGGCTATGTCGCCGAGGGCTACTGGGAGGACGTCGGCACACACGAGTCGTATGTGAAGGCACAGGCCGATGTCCTTGAGGGCAAGGTCGACGTGGAGATCGACGGATTCGAGATCTCCCCGGGTGTATGGGTGGCCGAGGGTGCCGAGGTGCACGCGGACGCCGTACTGCGCGGGCCGCTCTACATCGGCGACTACGCCAAGGTGGAGGCCGGTACCGAGATCCGGGAGCACACAGTCGTCGGGTCCAACGTCGTCGTGAAGAACGGGGCGTTTCTGCACCGGGCCGTGGTGCACGACAACGTGTACATCGGACAGCACAGCAATCTGCGTGGCTGTGTCGTCGGGAAGAACACCGACATCATGCGCGCGGCCAGGATCGAGGACGGCGCGGTCATCGGCGATGAGTGCCTGGTCGGTGAAGAATCGATCGTTCAGGGCAATGTGCGGGTCTATCCGTTCAAGACGATCGAGGCCGGTGCGTTCGTCAACACCTCGGTGATCTGGGAGTCCCGCGGTCAGGCGCACCTCTTCGGCGCGCGTGGCGTGAGCGGGATCCTGAACGTGGAGATCACACCGGAACTCGCCGTGCGGCTGGCCGGCGCCTATGCGACCACCCTCAAGAAGGGGACGACCGTCACGACGGCCCGTGACCATTCGCGTGGCGCGCGTGCCCTGAAGCGCGCCGTCATCTCCGCGCTCCAGGCCAGTGCCATCGACGTACGGGACCTGGAGAACGTACCGCTGCCGGTGGCCCGGCAGCAGACCGCGCGGGGCAGTGCCGGCGGGATCATGATCCGGACAACGCCGGGAGTGCCGGACTCGGTGGACATCATGTTCTTCGACGGACAGGGCGCCGACCTCTCCCAGGCCAGCCAGCGCAAGCTGGACCGGGTGTTCGCACGGCAGGAGTACCGGCGGGCGTTCCCCGGGGAGATCGGCGACCTGCACTTCCCGGCCAGCGTCTACGACTCGTACACCGGGTCGCTGCTGCGGAACATCGACACCACCGGGATCGCCGAGTCGGGGCTCAAGGTCGTCGTGGACGCCTCCAACGGCAGTGCGGGTCTCGTCCTGCCCAGCCTGCTCGGCAAGCTCCGTGTGGACTCCCTGACCGTCAATCCCGGCCTGGACGAGGCGCGGCCGACGGAGACCGGCGACATGCGCCGGGCGGGGCTGGTGCGGCTCGGTGAGATCGTCGCGTCCTCCGGGGCGGCGTTCGGCGTGCGGTTCGACCCGGTGGGCGAGCGGCTGTCCCTCGTCGACGAGAAGGGCCGCATCATCGAGGACGACCGGGCGCTGCTCGTGATGCTCGATCTCGTGGCCGCGGAGCGGCGCAGTGGCCGTGTCGCGCTGCCGGTGACCACGACGCGGATCGCGGAGCAGGTGGCCGCGTACCACGGCACCCAGGTGGAGTGGACCACGACGTCTCCCGACGACCTCACGCGCGTGGGGCGCGAAGAAGGGACGATCTTCGGGGGAGACGGCAAGGGCGGATTCATCGTCCCGGAGTTCAGTGGCGTCTACGACGGTACGGCGGCCTTCGTACGGCTGATCGGACTGGTGGCCCGGACGCAGCTCACGCTCAGCCAGATCGACGCGCGGATTCCGCGGGCGCACGTCCTCAAGCGTGATCTGGCCACCCCGTGGGCCGTCAAGGGACTGGTGATGCGGCGGGTCGTCGAGGAGGCCGGAGACCGGTTCGTCGACACCACGGACGGGGTGCGGGTCGTCGAGCCGGACGGCCGCTGGGTGATGGTGCTGCCGGACCCGGCGGAGGCGGTCACTCATCTGTGGGCGGAGGGACCGGACGACGAATCCGCCCAGGCCCTGCTCGACGAGTGGTCGGCCGTCGTGGACAGCGCCGGACGCTGAAACCCCCCGTACGCGCGCGTGCCGGACAACTGTCCCCCAAGGGGCCTGTCCGGCACGCCGGTGGGGCCATTCGGAGGTACCGCACGCGACGTGCGACGATGTGCGGCATGCCGCAGCATCCCCCCGTTCGGAGCACACCGGCCTCGCGGCCCGCGCGCCCGGATGCCTCCATGTCGTTGATCAACAACGTCATGGATCACAGCCTCGACGACGGGTACGCCGAGGCCGCCGCCCGCAGGAAGACCCAGGGCGAAGGGGGCCTGCCGAAGACGCTCCGGGCGAAGCTCGGTCTGGCCGGCGGTCTGGTGCTTGCCGCGCTCGTCGTGACCGTCGGAGCGGCCCAGGCCCGTGTGGCGGCGCCCGTGGTCGCCAAGGAACGGCAGGAACTGCTCGACCGCATCGACCGGGAGACCGAGACGGCGGACAGGCTGGAGGGCGGCGTCGACAAGCTGCGTGACGATGTGAGCGCCCGCCAGCGGGCCGCCCTGCGGCAGAGCGGCGGCAGCGAGCAGGCCGATCTGGTGGGAATCCTGTCGGGCGCCATGGCGGTGCACGGCCCCGGAGTGAAGCTCGTCGTGAACGACGCGAAGGACGCCACCACGGGCGGCGACGGCAACCCGCGCACGACCTCCGGGTTCTCCGACACCGGCCGGGTGCGTGACCGTGACATGCAGCGCGTGGTCAACGGGCTGTGGGCGGCCGGCGCTGAGGCCGTCTCCATCAACGGGCAGCGGCTGACCGCCCTGTCCGCGATCAGGGCCGCGGGCGACGCGATTCTGGTCGACAACAAGCCGCTGGTGCCGCCCTATACGGTGCTGGCGGTGGGTGACGGGGACCAGCTCGGCACCAGATTCCGGGACGGCGCCGACGGACTGTATCTGCATGCCCTTGAGGACAGCTACGGCATTCGGGCCGACATCTCCGTGGAGAACGACCTTCGGCTGCCCGCCGCACCGAGTGTGATCGTACGCACAGCACAGCCGAACACTGGGAAGGGCACATCGTGATCGCCGTACTGGGCCTCGTCGTGGGAGTCGTGGCCGGGCTGTTGGTTCGTCCTGAGGTTCCGGCGGTCGTCGAGCCGTATCTGCCGATCGCCGTGGTCGCGGCGCTCGACGCCGTCTTCGGCGGTCTGCGGGCCATGCTGGACGGAATCTTCGACGACAAGGTCTTCGTGGTCTCGTTCCTGTCGAACGTGGTCGTGGCCGCCCTGATCGTCTTCCTGGGCGACAAGTTGGGCGTGGGCGCACAGCTGTCCACGGGTGTCGTCGTGGTCCTCGGCATCCGCATCTTCTCCAATGCCGCGGCCATCCGGCGGCATGTGTTCCGGGCGTGAGGCCGATGAGCATGCAGGACGAGCAGCCGCAGAACAGGCTGCGCAGGGAACTGCCCGACGAGGTGCCCGCGCCGGGCCCCGCGCCGCAGCCCCGGGCAGCCAAGCCCGAGCAGCAGCTGACCGGCCGCCAGCGGCTGGTCGACGGCCTGTGGCCGCCGCGCGTCTCCCGGGCGCAACTCATCGTCGCCCTGCTGTTGTTCGGCCTCGGCTTCGGGCTGGCCGTGCAGGTCGCGTCGAACAGCGACAGCGACAGCGCGCTGCGCGGCGCCCGTCAGGAAGATCTCGTGCGCATCCTCGATGAACTCGACAACCGTACGCAACGTCTTGAGGACGAGAAGACGGGACTCGAACGGCAGCGTCAGGAGCTGGAGAACAGTTCGGACCAGGCGCAGGAGGCGCGCAGGCAGACGGCCGAGAAGGAGCGGCAACTCGGCATTCTGGCGGGCACCGTGGCGGCGCAGGGGCCCGGCATCATGATGACGGTCGACGACACGAAGGGAACGGTCAAGGCGGACATGCTGCTCGACGCGATACAGGAGTTGCGCGCGGCCGGCGCGGAGGCGATCCAGGTCAACGGCGTACGGATCGTCGCCGGTACGTACCTCACCGACTCCGACAACAGCGTGAGCGTCGACGGGAACAAGATCAACGCCCCTTATCGTTTCAAGGTCATCGGCAAGCCGCAGGACCTTGAGCCGGCGCTCAACATTCCGGGAGGCGTGGTGCAGACTCTGGAGAAGGAGCAGGCCACCGTGACCGTCGAGCGGTCGGACAAGATCATTGTTGACGCCTTGCGACCGGCGAAGCAGCCTGACTACGCTCGGTCGTCCTCCCAGTGAATCGCGAGTGCATGGCAGAGGACCGGCAGGGGCATGAGGTTGCGGGGGGTCGGCGCACCGAAGGGGTGGTGCGTGGTGGAAACTGTTTGGTGGATACGGACGTTGTGAGGATGTCCGGGTCGACCGGTGTATGGAATCAGGGTTCGTCCTGCCCCACGGGCGGGTCTGTTTCGGTCAAGGGGAATCGCCCGTGAAGTTGTTTGCGAAGTTGTTCGGCAAGAGCGCGCGAGAGGGCGGCGGCAACGCGACCGCCCGCCACCGCGCACAGCCTGACGCAGAGGGCCAGCGCCCGCTGTTCCGGGACCAGGTGGGTGGCCCGGGCGGCGACGTTTCCGGAGGTCAGGGCGCGCCGTCAGTTGACCCTGCCCAGTCCAGCGGCATAGGTTTCGGGCAACCGTCAACCTCAAGTGCGGGTGGAGGGTTTACCCCCGGCCCGTATGCGTCCAATGCCCCGGGGGGGCAGCCGCGGCAGGAGGATCCGTCCATGTCGGTCCTGGTGTGTACGAGGTGCGGTAACCGCAACGCGGAGAACGCCCGGTTCTGCTCCAACTGTGGTGCGCCGCTGCGTGCCGGCGCCGCAGCCGAGCGGCCGTCGGAGACGACGTCCACGATCTCCATCTCCGGTCTTGAGGCGTACGACGCCGAGACCACCGGCCAGACGCAGCTGCCGGCGCTCTCTCCCGAGGCGCAGGCCGCCGTCGACGCGCTGCCGCTCGGCTCGGCGCTCCTGGTGGTCCGCCGCGGCCCGAACTCGGGCAGCCGCTTCCTGCTGGACGGGGACCTGACCACGGCCGGCCGTCATCCGCAGAGCGACATCTTCCTGGACGACGTGACGGTCTCGCGTCGTCACGTGGAGTTCAGGCGCTCTCCCGACGGCTCGTTCGCGGTGGCCGACGTGGGCAGCCTGAACGGCACCTACGTCAACCGTGAGCGAATCGACCAGGTCGCTCTGTCGAACGGCGACGAGGTGCAGATCGGCAAGTACCGGCTGGTCTTCTACGCGAGCCGGCACGGCATCTGACCAGCCCCCCGGACGCCGTCCGGGGGGACTCCAGGGAAGGTCCATGCTTCAAACACCGCGCGGCGGTGCCGGGCACGGTACTGCCGCCAGTGACAGCGGGCTGATGAGCATCGGCGCTGTGCTGAACATGCTGCGCGAGGAGTTCCCCGAGGTCACCGTCTCCAAAATCCGGTTCCTGGAGTCGGAGGGCCTCGTCGAGCCGCAGCGTACCCCCTCGGGGTACCGCAAGTTCAGCGCCGGAGACGTCGAGCGACTGGGCCACGTCCTGCGGATGCAGCGGGATCACTATCTGCCGCTCAAGGTGATTCGGGAGCACCTCGACGCCGTGGAACGGGGCGAGGCGGTACCGCTGCCGGTCATGGGGCGGCAGCGGGACGACGAGGACGCCCTGGAACCCGTCGAGGGGCGCACGGCGGCCCGGATCGGGCGGGCGGAGCTGCTCGCGGCCGCCGAGATCGACGAGAGCGACCTCCAGGAGTGGGAGTCGTACGGGCTTCTCGCGCCCGTGGAGGACGGGGTGTACGAGGCGGAGGCGGTGACCGTGGCTTCCCTTGTGGCCGAGTTGGGGCGGTTCGGGATCGAACCGCGCCATCTTCGGGTGATGAAGGCCGCCGCCGACCGCGAGGCGGGCCTCGTCGACCAGGTGGTGGCACCGCTCAGGCGTCACCGGAACCCGCAGACCAGGGCCCATGCGGAGGCCCGGGCGAAGGAACTGGCGGCGCTCACCGTGAGGCTGCATGCGGCGCTGGTGAAGACCGCGCTGGGCGTGCGGCCGCCGTGAGCGGCGCCGGTGCTCCGTCGGCCGGATCGCGCACCCGTTCCCTGCCCGACTACCCAAACGTCCCGGGCACGGCCTAGGGTTGCTGTGTGAACGAGCTCGATGTCGTAGGTGTCCGGGTCGAGATGCCCTCCAACCAACCGATCGTGCTCCTGCGTGAAGTGGGCGGCGACCGGTACCTCCCCATCTGGATCGGGCCGGGGGAGGCGACCGCGATCGCCTTCGCCCAGCAGGGGATGGCTCCCGCACGACCGCTGACCCACGACCTGTTCAAGGACGTGCTGGAAGCCGTCGGCCAGGAGCTCACCGAAGTACGCATCACGGATCTGCGTGAGGGCGTCTTCTACGCGGAGCTGGTGTTCGCCAGCGGGGTCGAGGTCAGCGCCCGTCCGTCCGATGCCATAGCGCTGGCACTGCGCACCGGCACGCCGATCTACGGCAGTGACACGGTGCTCGACGACGCCGGCATCGCCATTCCGGACGAGCAGGAGGACGAGGTGGAGAAGTTCCGCGAGTTCCTCGACCAGATCTCGCCCGAGGACTTCGGCACCAGCAGCCAGTGAGTCCGGCGGCCCGGCCTGGTGGACCGAGGGTCCGCGCCGGGCTGGTACTGGTGGACGGCCCCGTGAGGGGGCCTGGGCCGGGCAAATGCCGGCGGCCTTTGAGAGCGTCCTGCGGCTCCCCGCGAGCGCATTCGGCTAGCCTTTCCCCGCGGTGGGGCACGGGAAACCACTCTTAGGGTGATTATCACTCGGCGTGGCGAGTGTGGCGATCGTTGACGCACTCCTGGTGACTGCCTACCGTCGTGGAGGCAGGTCAAGGACGGAGGTCGGCGTGAGAAGCAGCGGCGACGGTACGGCTGGGGGTGCCCCCGGACGCGGTTTCGGGGAGAGCGGTCCGTACCCTTCCTCAAGCGCTCGGCTCCGCCCCAGCGGGGGGTATCCCCATTCCGGCAGCGGCGCGGCCGAGCACGCCTCGCAACGGCCCACGGCCGTACCCGGCGGCGGAGGGGCGGTGTCCATGACGTCCGAGCAGATCGGTTACCGGGGGCCTACGGCCTGCGCGGCGGCCGGCATCACCTATCGGCAACTGGACTACTGGGCCCGCACGGGCCTGGTCGAGCCCAGTGTGCGGCCCGCCTACGGGTCGGGGACGCAGCGGCTGTACAGCTTCCGGGACGTCGTCATCCTCAAGATCGTCAAGCGGTTCCTTGACACCGGCGTGTCGCTGCAGAACATCCGGAGCGCCGTCCAGCACCTGAGGGAACGCGGTTTCCGCGACCTGGAGCGCATGACGCTGATGAGCGACGGCGCCACGGTATACGAGTGCACCTCGCCCGACGAGGTCCACGCGCTGCTCCAGGGCGGGCAGGGCATCTTCGGCATCGCCGTGGGAGTGGTCTGGCGGGACGTGGAAAGCGCCCTCTCCCAGTTGCACGGTGAGCGCATCGACACCGGGGAGACGCTGGTCGGTCACAACCCCGCGGACGAGCTGGCACGACGGCGCAACCGGGCGGTCTGAGCGACGCGTCTGGGTCCCTGTCGGCTGAGCGGCGCGTCTTGGGGTCTCTGCCGGTCTGAGCGGCGGATTTGGGGGCCCGTCGGTATGGCTGACGGGTGCGGTTAGGGATCACTGCTGGTCTGAGGCGCGTTTGGGGCTCCTGTCTGTCTGAGCGGCGCGCCTGTGGCCCCCTGCCCGTCCGGACCGGCGCGCCTGTGGCCTCCGGGTCGTCCGGGCCGGCCCCGGGCTTGGTCCTGGGCCGTGTCGCCGTCCGGCGACGGGGCATTGTCAGTGGCGTGGTGCAGCATCGGAGATGTGAGGAACACGCCCACGATCCTGCATCTCGACATGGATGCCTTCTTCGCCTCGGTGGAGCAGGCGTCCAAGCCGAGTCTGCGCGGGAAGGCCGTCATCGTGGGCGGGCTCGGGCCGCGTGGGGTGGTCGCCACCGCCTCGTACGAGGCTCGGGTCTTCGGGGTCCACTCGGCGATGCCCATGGCGCAGGCGCGCCGGCTGGCCCCCAATGCGGCCTATCTCGTGCCGCGCTTCGGGCTGTACCGCTCGATCAGCTTGCAGGTGATGCAGCTGCTGGGAGAGCTGTCTCCGCTGGTGGAGCCGCTGAGCCTGGACGAGGCGTTCGTGGACCTGGAGGCCGGCGGGACGGCCTGGGACGAGGGGTCGGCGCGGCTGGCCGGGGCGAAGCTGCGCGCGGACATACGGGCCGTCACCGGGCTCACCGGCTCGGTCGGGCTCGCCGCCTCCAAGATGCTCGCGAAGATCGCCTCCGAGCAGGCCAAGCCGGACGGCCTGGTACTGATCGAACCGGGTACGGAACGCGCCCTGCTCGGCCCCATGTCGGTGCGGACCCTGCCGGGGGTGGGGCCGGCGACCGGCGATCATCTGCGGCGGGCCGGGATCGCCACGGTCGAGGAGATCGCCGAGGCGGGCGAGGCCGAGTTGGTGCGGCTGCTGGGCAAGGCCCACGGACACTCGTTGTACGCGATGGCGCTGGCGCACGACGAGCGGCCCGTGGTGGCCGAGCGGGAGACCAAGTCGGTGTCCGTCGAGGACACGTACGACGTGGACATCCACGATCGGGTCCGGGTCGGTCTGGAGGTGCAGCGGCTGGCCGACCGGTGTGTGCGGCGGCTGCGCGGGGCGGGACTGTCCGGGCGGACCATCGTGCTGAAGGTGCGGCGGTTCGATTTCTCCACGCTGACCCGGTCGGAGACGCTACGGGGACCCACGGACGATCCCGCGGTGGTGCGGGAGGCGGCGGCCCGGCTGCTGGACTCCGTGGACACGACGGGCGGGGTGCGGCTGCTCGGGGTCGGCGTCTCCGGCCTCGCCGACTACACACAGGAGGACCTGTTCGCGCAGGCGGCGGAGGAACTGGCCGAGGCGGTGCCGGAGGAGAGCGTGGCCGAGTCCGTCGAGGAGCGGCCGTCGCCCGCCGAGCGGCACTGGCCCGCGGGGCACGACGTGCGGCACGCCGACCACGGGCACGGTTGGGTGCAGGGCAGCGGCCTGGGGCGGGTCACGGTGCGCTTCGAGACACCCGGGTCCGAGCCGGGGCGGGTGCGGACGTTCCGGGTCGACGATCCCGGCCTGGAGCCGGCGGATCCGCTGCCGCTGGTGCCCGGGGGAGCGCAGGGGAGTGGGGGCGGACCTGTGGTGGGGCCGGGTGGTGGTGGGCCGGCGGTGGTGCGAGGCAGCGGCTGAAGCGGGGGCCCCGGGCGGGCTGAGCGCGGGGTGAGTTTCGCCGTTGGCGCCGTTGGGGCCAGGTGGGTTGTGCGGCTGGCGCCGCGGGGATGCTCGGCTGGAGGTTGTGTGGGGGCTGAGGGGCCGCGGTGGGGGCGGGCCGGGGGTGCTGCGGTGGGCCGGGGTGCTGGTGTCGGGAGGTGGCTGGCGGGGGCAGGGCGGGGTGGGCGTCGGGTGGTTGAGGTGTTGGGCGGCGCAGGGGTGGGGGCGGATGCTGGCGGGGCGGCAGGCGTGCGGGTGTCGTCGCGGGGGTGCTCGCGGTCGTGTGGGGGCTGAGGTGGGCCGGGGTGCAGGTGTCGGAGGAGGTTGGTGGAGGCAGGGCGGGGTGGGCGTCGGGTGGTTGAGGTGTTGGGCGGCGCAGGTGTGGAGGGCCGATGCTGGCGGGGCGGCGCGGGCATGGGGCGGATGCTGGCTGCGGCGGTGGCCGTGTGGGGCATGTGTGCGGCTGGCGTCGCGAGGGCGGTCGGCTGGTGTGTGGGGATGAGGTGCCCTGTGGTGGGTGCAGGGTTCGGGTGTCGGAGGAGGTTGGTGGAGGCAGGGCGGGGTGGGCGTCGGGCCGTTGAGGTGTTGGGTGGCGCAGGTGTGGGGGTGGATGTTGGCGGGGCGGCGCGGCATGGGGCGGATGCCGGTGGGGTGTGGGGGCTGTGTGAGGGGAGGTGTGGGCTCGTCGGCCGGGACCACGGGGTGTGGGGAGGGGTTCTCGGCGGGTTGGCCGGCGGTGGGTGCGGATGTGCGGGCAGTGTTTGCGGGGCCGCCGGGGGGAAGTGGCGGGGAGTGGTCTGCGGTGTGGTGGGCCTTGGGTGGTTCGGCGGGGCGGGGTGTGTGGGGGGAGTGAGCCTCGGTGGTATGGGAGTTGTTGGGTGGGCTGAGCCCGGTGGGCATTGGTTGGGGGTGTTGGGCCGTACCGGGGGTGTCAGGGTTCGTCGTGGCCTGCGAGGTTGCCGAAGTCGTGGTCCGGGTGCGGGGGCGGTGGTGCGGCCACGTCCAGGCCGTAGTGGTGGTAGAGCTGGAGTTCCTGCTCGGGGGAGAGGTGGCGGCCGACGCCGAAGTCGGGGGCGTCCTTGATGAGGGCGCGGTCGAAGGGGACGCGCAGGGTGCCCTCGACCAGCTCACTGGGCTCAAGGGGGACGAAGGCGTCCCTGGAGAACAGGCCCGTCCGTATGGCCGCCCACTCCGGCACGCCCGTGGCATCGTCGAGGTAGACCTCGTCAATGGTGCCGATCTTGGTGCCGTTGCGGTCGAACGCCTTGCGGCCGATCAGGTTGCGCGGATCGATGTCGGTCTGCACGGGCCCTCCTCATGGCGCAAATCATTCGTAAGCACTACAAAAGAGCAGATTTGAGGAGGCGGCCACTCGAAGCCCTGGCGTTGACCTCGCTGGTAGGCTGGCAAGCGGCTGCTGATCCCGTGCGGGAGAGTCCTCCGGACAACGTCGGAGGCGCCGAAGGAGCAAATCCTCCCCGGAATCTCTCAGGCTCACGTACCGCATGGACGAGGTCACTCTGGAAAGCAGGGCGGGTGTCGACGGCTCCCGCTCTCACCGACGGGGAAAGCCGCCCACCCTCGGGTG
This sequence comes from Streptomyces sp. NPDC001508, assembly GCF_040298665.1. NCBI lineage: Bacteria > Bacillati > Actinomycetota > Actinomycetes > Kitasatosporales > Streptomycetaceae > Streptomyces > Streptomyces sp. NPDC001508. The sequence goes on along the minus strand of NZ_JBEPAP010000058.1, from coordinate 49,351 downwards.
ACGTGGTGAAGCTCTCAGGTCGAGATGACAGAGGGGGAGGCCGTCGGGGTGCCCGCGCCGGGGCGCCCCTCGAAGGTCGCGTCAGACCAGGAGGCCTCCGCAATGACCGCCCATCGCACTCCGCTCTCCGAGCTCGAACAGGGCACCCCCTTCGAGCAGCGGCACATCGGGCCCGACCAGGAGGCGCGGGCCAAGATGCTCGCGCAGGTCGGCTACGGCTCGCTCGACGAGCTGACCGCCGCCGCCGTACCGGATGTGATCAAGAACGCCGACGGGCTCGACCTGCCGGGCGCGCGCACCGAGCCGGAGGTGCTCGCCGAGCTGCGCTCCCTCGCCGACCGCAACCAGGTCCTCGGGTCGATGATCGGGCTCGGCTACTACGGCACCTTCACGCCGCCCGTCATCCTGCGCAACGTCATGGAGAACCCGGCCTGGTACACGGCCTACACGCCCTACCAGCCGGAGATCTCGCAGGGGCGGCTCGAAGCCCTGCTGAACTTCCAGACCATGGTCGCCGACCTCACCGGACTGCCCACCTCCGGTGCCTCACTGCTCGACGAGGGCACGGCCGCGGCCGAGGCGATGGCCCTGTCCCGGCGTATGGGCAAGAACAAGAAGGGCCTCTTCCTGGTCGACGCGGACACGCTGCCGCAGACCATCGCCGTGATCCGGACCCGCGCCGAACCCACCGGCGTGGAGGTCGTCGTCGCCGACCTCAGCGAGGGCATCCCGGCCGGGATCGCCGAGCGGGAGATCAACGGCGTACTGCTCCAGTACCCCGGTGCCTCGGGAGCCGTCCGCGACATCGCGCCGGTCGTCAAGCGGGCCCATGAACTCGGTGCGCTCGTCACCGTCGCCGCCGACCTGCTCGCCCTCACGCTGCTGAAGTCGCCGGGCGAGCTGGGCGCGGACATCACCGTCGGTACGACCCAGCGCTTCGGTGTGCCGATGGGCTTCGGCGGGCCGCACGCGGGCTACATGGCCGTGCGCGAGAAGTTCGCGCGCAGCCTGCCGGGCCGTCTCGTCGGCGTATCCGTCGACGCCGACGGGCACAAGGCGTACCGGCTCGCCCTGCAGACCCGTGAGCAGCACATCCGGCGCGAGAAGGCCACCAGCAACATCTGCACCGCGCAGGTGCTGCTCGCGGTGATGGCCGGCCTGTACGCCGTCCACCACGGTCCCGAGGGGCTGCGGGTCATCGCCCGGCGCACTCACCGGTACGCCGCGCTGCTCGCGGCGGGTCTGGCCGGCGGTGGGTTCCAGGCCGTCCACGGCGCCTACTTCGACACGGTGACGGTCAGGGCGCGGGGCCGCGCCGAACGGATCGTCGCCGCCGCGCGTGACAACGGCGTCAATCTGCGCCTGGTCGACGCCGACCACGTCTCGATCGCCTGCGACGAGACGACCGACCGGGACCGGCTCGACGCCGTATGGGCAGCCTTCGGCGTGCGGGGCGACATCGAGGCGCTGGACGCGGCAACCGAGGACGCGCTTCCCGAGGCGCTGCTGCGGACCGACGCGTACCTCACTCATCCCGTCTTCCAGCAGCACCGTTCCGAGACCGCGATGCTGCGCTACCTGCGCAGGCTGGCCGACCGTGACTACGCGCTGGACCGCGGCATGATCCCGCTGGGCTCCTGCACGATGAAGCTCAACGCGACCACCGAGATGGAGCCGGTGACCTGGCCCGAGTTCGGTCAGCTGCACCCGTTCGCGCCCGCCGAGCAGGCGCAGGGCTACCTCACGCTGATCCGCGAGCTGGAGGAGCGGCTCGCCGAGGTCACCGGGTACGACAGGGTCTCCCTTCAGCCCAACGCGGGCTCGCAGGGCGAGTTGGCGGGTCTGCTGGCCGTGCGGGGCTACCACCGTGCCAACGGTGACGAGGGGCGCGTCGTGTGCCTGATCCCGTCCTCCGCGCACGGCACCAACGCCGCGAGCGCCGTGATGGCCGGGATGCGGGTCGTCGTCGTCAAGACCGCCGAGGACGGTGAGATCGACGTCGCGGACCTGCGGGCGAAGATCGAGCAGCACCGCGACGAGCTGGCCGTGCTGATGATCACCTACCCGTCCACGCACGGCGTGTTCGAGGAGCACGTCGCCGACATCTGCGCCCAGGTCCACGAGGCGGGCGGCCAGGTGTACGTGGACGGCGCCAACCTCAACGCCCTGGTGGGGCTCGCCAAGCCGGGCCACTTCGGCGGTGATGTCTCGCACCTCAACCTGCACAAGACGTTCTGCATCCCGCACGGCGGCGGTGGCCCCGGCGTGGGCCCGGTGGGCGTGCGCTCGCACCTGGCGCCGTATCTGCCGAACCATCCGCTGCAGCCCGCCGCCGGTCCGGACACGGGCGTCGGCCCCATCTCGGCCGCCCCGTGGGGCTCCGCGGGGATCCTGCCCATCTCGTGGGCGTACGTCCGGCTGATGGGCGGCGAAGGGCTGAGGCGGGCCACACAGGTGGCCGTGCTGTCCGCCAACTACATCGCCAAGCGCCTGGAGCCCCACTACCCGGTCCTCTACACCGGCCCCGGCGGGCTGGTCGCGCACGAGTGCATCATCGATCTGCGCCCGTTGACCAAGGCGACCGGCGTGAGCGTGGACGACGTGGCCAAGCGGCTGATCGACTACGGCTTCCACGCGCCGACGATGTCGTTCCCGGTGGCCGGCACGCTGATGATCGAGCCGACCGAGTCGGAGGACCTGACCGAGCTTGACCGGTTCTGCGAGGCGATGATCGCGATCCGTGCGGAGATCGAGAAGGTCGGCTCGGGCGCGTGGCCCGCCGACGACAACCCGCTGCGGGGCGCCCCGCACACCGCGGCCGCGCTCGGCGGGCCGTGGGCGCACCCCTACAGCCGTGAGGAGGCGGTCTTCCCGGCGGGTGTCTCGGCCGCCGACAAGTACTGGCCGCCGGTCCGCCGTATCGACCAGGCCTTCGGCGACCGGAACCTGGTCTGCTCCTGCCCGCCGCTGGACGCGTACGAGGACTGAGCCGAACGAACGCGTGAGGGTGCCCGCCCGGTCCTGCGGTGGGCGCCCTCGTGCGTGTCCGTCGCAGGCCGGAGGTGCCGTCTTCGGAGCATGGCGTGCTCAGTCCGTCGCCAGCGACACCTCGGTCGACTTGATCAGAGCGAAGACGGCGGAGCCCGCCGACAGACCCAGGTCGGTGACGGACTCGCTGGTGATGGCCGAGGTCAGCTCGGCGCCCTCGACCGCGATCTTCACGGAGGCCATCGCGCCGCCGGCGGCGATGCCGGTGACCGTGCCGGGCAGCTGGTTGCGGATCGAGACGCGTTCGACCGGAGCGGTGGCCAGGGCGACCTCCGTCGACTTCACCAGGGCGCGCACGGCGGAGCCCGTGGCGAGACCGAGGTCCTCGGCGGCCTCCAGGGTGATCGCGGCGGTCAGGTCCTGCCCGCCGGTGAGACGGACCTTCACCGTGGCCATCGCCTCGCCCGGGGTGACGGCGGTGACGGTGCCGAGGAGCTGGTTGCGGATGCTCAGGCTCATGGGAACGCCTCGCAGGATGTGGGGGATTCGGGGGCATGGGCCCCTGGCGGTCCCCACCGTAGCCGCAGCCGCTGCCTCAGGCCGGGTAGGCGTGGGTCTGCGTCGCCTTGACCGTCGCCCACACCGGGGCACCCGGGCGCAGATCGAGTTCCGCGGCGGCGACCGTGGTGAGGTCGGCGGCGAGCGGCAGTTCGCCGGTCAGGTCGGCGCGGATCTGGTCGCCGTGGGTCTCCAAGCCGGCCACCTCGCAGCGCCACAGGTTGCGGGCGCTGGAACCGGTGGGGCGGTCCCGGTGGAGGGTGACGGCGCTAGGCGGGAAGGCCACGAAGACCGGGCCCGACAGGTCCTCGGTCGTGGTGACGGCGGGCCCGCCGTCCAGCCGTACCGTGTGGCCCTCGGCGCGGCCCCGGTAGAGATTGAGGCCGACCAGTTGCGCGATGTAGTCCGTGCGCGGATGACGGGCGATGTCGGTGGGGGAGCCTTCCTGGACCACGCGGCCGTGCTCGACCACGACGAGGCGGTCGGCGAGCACCATGGCGTCCAGCGGGTCATGGGTCACCAGGACGGCGACCGCCTCGAACTCGGCGAGGTGGCGGCGGAGTTGGGCGCGTACCTGGAGCCGGGTGCGGGCGTCCAGGGCGGCCAGCGGCTCGTCGAGGAGCAGCAGGCGGGGCCCGGTGGCCAGGGCCCGGGCCAGGGCGACCCGCTGGGCCTGGCCGCCGGACAGACGGCGCGGCTTGGCGCCCGCGTGCTCGGCCAGGCCCATGCGGTCCAGCCAGGCGGCGGCCAGGCTGCGGGCCTCGGCCTTGGTCGCGCCCCGGCAGCGGGGGCCGAAGGCCACGTTGTCGAGGGCGGACAGATGCGGGAAGAGCAGATAGTCCTGGAAGACGACGCCGACGGGACGTGATTCCGGGGCCATGTGGTCGAGGGCGGTGCCGTCCAGGCGCAGATGGCCGCCGGTGAGCGGGGCGAGTCCGGCGAGGGCGCGCAGGGCCGTGGTCTTTCCGGCGCCGTTGGGCCCGAGCAGGGCCACGACGTCTCCGGGCGCGGCCCGCAGGGCGATGTCGAGGCGGAAGGAACCGCGGTCGACGACGAGCCGGGCGTCCAGCCCGTCACCGCGGGTGCCTTCGGCGACGCGGCCGGCGGTGGTGTCGTCGATGTCCGTCATGGGGTGCACATCCAGGGATCGGGCGGGCGGGTCAGGACCGAAGGGCCGGTGGGCGCGGCGGTCCTCCGGTGGGGCGGTGCGGCGGGGACGGGGTGGGCCGGGGCGTGGACGGTACGGATGCGGCTGCGCGCACCGGCGATCGTACGGCCGTACGCCGCGGGACCGCTCCGGGATCGCGCCCGCGACCTTTCGGCGCGCCGGTACGGCCGCGGCGCGCGGGGACGGCGGGGCCAGGGGCGTGGACGGTGGGGGAAGGCGGGCGTCACGGCGTGGTCAGCCAGCGGTCCCGCAGCCCTGCCAGTACCGCGATCGAGACCGCGAGCAGGACCAGGCTGAGCGCGATGGCCGCCTCGGGATCGTTCTGGAGCGCCAGATAGACCGCGAGGGGCATGGTCTGGGTACGGCCGGGGAAGTTGCCGGCGAACGTGATGGTCGCGCCGAACTCACCGAGCGCGCGGGCCCAGGCCAGGACCGCGCCCGCCGCGATGCCCGGGGCGATCAGCGGCAGCGTGACCCGGCGGAACGCCGTGAACCGGGAGGCACCGAGGGTGGTGGCCGCCTCCTCGAAGCGCGGGTCGGCGGCGCGCAGCGTGCCCTCCACGCTGATGACGAGGAACGGCATCGCGACGAACGCCTCGGCGATCACGACGCCCGTCGTGGTGAACGGCAGCGTGATGCCGAACCAGGAGTCCAGCCACTGCCCGACGACTCCGTTGCGGCCCAGGGCGAGGAGCAGGGCCACACCCCCGACCACCGGGGGAAGGACGAGCGGCAGGGTGACCAGGGCGCGTACGACACCGCGGCCGGGGAAGTCGGTGCGGGCCAGCAGCCAGGCCAACGGCACGCCCAGGACCAGGCTCACCCCGGTCGCCGCGGTCGCCGTGATCAGCGACAGCTGGAGCGCCTGCCACACCTCGGTGCTGCTCACGAGGTCCGGCAGGCTGCTCCACGGGGCCCGGACGAGCAGGGCGAGCAGGGGCAGCAGCAGGAACGCCAGGGCGACGACACCGGGCAGCAGGAGCGGCAGCGGCACGCCGCGCCGGCCCGGCACGCGGGCGTCCCGGCACCGCCGCCCGCCCTTCGCGGTGCGGGGCGCGGCGCCGGACGCGTCGAGCCGGGTCACGGCTTGAGGAATCCGGCCTCGCCCAGCACCCGCCGGCCCTCGGTGGAGCGTACGAGCGCGATGAACGCGCCGGCCGCCTCGGCGTTGGGCGCGTTCTTGAGCAGGGTGATCGGATAGTCGTTGACGGCCTCGGCCGACTCGGGGAAGTCCACGCCCTCCACCTTGCCACCGGCGGCCTTCACATCGGTCTTGTAGACGATCGCCGCGTCGGCCTCCTTCAGCTCCACCTTCGTCAGGGCGCTCTTGACGTCCTGTTCGTAGGAGACCGGGGTGAGCTTGAGCTTGCCGGCCTCCAGGGCCTTCTGGGCGGCGGCGCCGCACGGCACGGTCTTGTCGCACAGGACGACCTTCAGACCGGACTTGGTGAGGTCCTTCAGGGAGGAGACCTTGTCGGGGTTGCCGGGCAGGGTGGCGATCTCCAACTGGTTGCGGACGAAGGTGACCGGGGTTCCGGCCGCGTCGCCCTTGTCCGTCACGATCGCCATCGTCTTCGGGCTGGCGGCGGCGAAGACATCGGCCGGTGCGCCGCCCGTGATGCTCGCCGCGAGTGTGTCGCTGCCGCCGAAGTTGAAGGTGACCTTGGTGCCCGGGTGCTGTTTCTCGAATGCGGCGCCCAGTTCGGTGAAGCTCTCCTGCAGCGAGGCCGCGGCGAACACGGTCACCGTGCCGGACAGCTTCGGCGAGGCAGAGGAGGAGCCGGACGCGGAGTCCTTTGCGGACGACGAGTCGTCCGCTGAGGAGCAGGCGCTCAGCGCCATCAGGGCGGCGGCTCCCGCACCGGCCATCTGCAGCATCCGCCGGGACCGGCGCTCGGAACGGGTCATTACGGTTCTACTCCTTCGAGCCTCGGACAAACGGTCGCGCTCCGGCACGGCCGCACCGGGCCGTGCCGCGAGGAGATGATACTGCCGCATCTGCGAGGTGTGAGCCGCTAATGGCCTCGCATAAGCTGGGGTAATGACGGATCAAGCCAGGCATGTGCGTTTGCTTGGGTCCGTGCCGCGGGTAGCGTCATCCGGGAGGTGGCCGTCCATGACATTCGCCGAACTCGCCCTGACCGGCGACCTGGCCCGGCCGGCCCGGCTCACGGTGCCGGATCTGCTCGCCTGGCCACAGCACCGGGTACGGGTCAGCTTCGAGTGCGCCACCAGCGGAACGCAGCACCACCGGTTCGCCGGACCGCTGCTGTACGACGTCCTGTCCGCCGCGGGTCCCGGCTTCGATCCCGTGCGGCGCAAGGACCGACTGCGCTTCCTCATCGCCGTCGACGGCACGGACGGGCATCGCGCGCTGCTGTCCTGGGCCGAGATCGACCCCGACTTCGCCCATGCGCCCGTGCTGCTCGCCGTGAGCATCGACGACACCCCGCTCGACCGGCACGGGCCCCAGCTGGTGCTCCCTCAGGACCGGTGTGGGGGACGGCACATCAGCGGTATCAACGGGATACGGCTGGACGGCCGCTACCGGTGCGCCACGGAGACCTCAGCGGTGTAGACCCGCCGCGGAGGCCGTGCGCAGAACGGGGTTCGGACGAGTGCTTCGCGGCCGAGCGCGGCGCCTGCCTCGGCGCGGGATGTGGTTCCCGCGGCTCGTGCGGGGCGCACTCCCGCTCGGCGGCGCCCGGCTGAACCGGGCGGGGGCCGCCCTCAGACGCGGTCGATGTGCACGTTCGTCGACTTCACCCGCGCGGTGGCCTCCATGCCGACCTCCAGGCCCAGTTCCTCCACGGCCTCCCGGGTCAACAGCGAGACCAGCCGGTGCGGGCCCGCCTGGATCTCGACCTGGGCCGCGACGTCGCCGAGCTTGATCGCGGTCACGATCCCCGGGAAGGCGTTGCGCACCGAGGTGTACGACGTGTCCTCGTCGCCCCCGCCCGCCCTGGCCAGTTCGACCGAGAACGCCGCCAGGTCCCTGCCGTCGATGAGCCGCCGTCCGGCCTCGTCGCGATGGGTCGTCATCCGGCCCGCGTCGGCCCAGCGGCGTGCGGTGTCCGGGCTCACGCCGAGCAGCCGTGCCGCCTGGCCGATCGTGTAGGACTGCATGGCGGTCACGATAGGGCCACGGGCCGGGAACGGCGCAGTTGGGGCGGGTGGCGGCGGGTCCGGCGGACCGGGGTCAGGACATCCCGGATTCCTTGAGCACCGCCCGGGCCCCTTCGTCGTCGATGGCCCGTTCCAGTCTGCGCAGCACCTCCACGCCCTGGCACAGGGTGCCGCTCTGCAGTGAGTGGCGCAGTCCCCTGTCGACCTCGTGCCACAGGAACGGGTTGGCGGCGAGCACCCGGGGGTCGAGTTCGAGGCGCCGGCCGTCGATGTCCCGGAACACCAGGTGCGAGGAGACGCCGTCGTACTGGCGGACGCCCACCAGCGCGTCCGTGCGGACCGCCCGCCGGCACAGCGGTCCGCGTACCGAGAGCCAGCCGCGGCCCGCGGCGACGCGCGGCGGCATCAGGAGCAGCCCGATGGCGGTGGCGAGCCCGAGCCACAGTGCCGCGCGTCCCGGGGTGAGCGTGCCCGCCTCCCAGTCGGTCAGCGCCGTCAGGGTGCCGAAGACGAGCGCGTAGGCCACCGCCAGCCGGGCGCTGCCGCGCCAGTGGCGGTCGCCGGCCGGGGTGGGTGCCGCGCCATGCTCCATACCACCGAGGCTAGGCCGCTCCGATGGCCGCCACACGTCCTGCTGACATGGCTCTGATGCCGTCTCGCCCTTTCCTTACGGTCCCTTGACGTGGGGGGTTCCTGATGTGGGGGCTACCTGACGCGGGGGTTCCTGATGTGGGGCTTTCTGACGTGGGGGTCCCTGATGTGCGGTTCCTGATGTGGGGGTTCCCGTCAGCCTGTGTGGACCCGCGGGCGCCGGCCGCGGTTCGGCTCCGCCTCGCGCAGCACCTCGCGGGTGACCGGGGCGACCTCGCCGTGGCCGAACAGGAAGAAGCGCAGGAAGTTGGCGAACGGGTTGCCCTCGGTCCACTCGAAGTAGATGTGCGGCGTGCACCCGGTGCTGTCCCGGACGTGCAGGAGGAGCGCGGCGAGGGCGTTGGGGATGGAGGCGGATTCCAGGGTCATGACACGGTAGCGGTTGTGCAGGACCTCGCCGTGCACCGTCAGGCCCGCCTCGAACTCGGACGGGTCGGTGACGGTCACCTCGACGAAGACGAAGTCCTCCTGCTCGGGGAGGTCGTTGTCCTGGCGGATCTGCTCGATCTTGTCGCGGTACTCGGCCTTGTCGCGCCGGTCGGGCTCGTTGGCGATGAAGCGGATCTTCCGGCTGGACATGTCCCTGACGAAGCGTTCCGCCATGCCATCCAGCGTCACACTGGTCACGCGCAGCTCGAAGGCCCGGGCCAGCCGGGACAGCAGCGAGACCAGGATGATGCCGGCGATGAAGCACGCGCCGATCTTCACGCCGTCGGGACGCTCGATGACGTTGGCGACCGTCGTGTACAGGAACACCGTCGCGATGACCCCGTACACGACCGTCCATCGGCGCTGCCGGGCCTTGCGCGAGGCGATGGTCACCGCGATCGCCGCGGAACTGATCAGGACCAGCACACCGGTGGCGTAGGCGCCGCCCTGCGCGTCGACGTTGGCATCGAAGATCCAGGTCACCAGGAAGGCGATGAGGGTGAAGACGATGACCATCGGGCGTACGGCGCGCGCCCAGTGCGGGGCCATGCCGTAGCGGGGCAGATAGCGCGGCATCAGATTGAGCAGGCCCGCCATCGCGGAGGCGCCCGCGAACCACAGGATCGCGATGGTCGCGATGTCGTAGACCGTGCCGAAGGTGTTGCCTAGGTACTCGTGCGCGAGGTACGCCAGCGCGCGGCCGTTGGCCCGGCCGCCGGCTCTGAACTCGTGCGCGGGGATGAGCAGCGTGGTGATGAAGCTGGTGGCGATCAGGAAACAGCTCATGATCACGGCCGCGGTGGTCAGCAGCTTCCTGGTGTCCCTGATCCGGCCGGTGGGACACTCCTCGGTGTCGGCCGGGTCGCCCCGGACGTGCGGCATGACGGCGACGCCGGTCTCGAAGCCGGACAGGCCGAGCGCGAGTTTCGGAAAGACGATCAGGGCCAGCCCGATCATGACGAAGACATTGCCGTGCTCGGTGGTCAGGGCGCTGGTCCAGTCCGCGACGACATGGCTCGCGGTGACGATGTGCCACAGGCCGGTGATCACGACGACGAGGTTCAGCGCGAGGTAGACGCCGACCAGCGCGACGGCGACGCCGATCGCCTCCAGGAAGCCCTTGAGGAAGACCGCGCCGAGCAGGGCCACGAGGAGCAGGGTGATCAGCATCTGCCGGCCGTGCAGCGCGCTGTTCAGATGCGGGTTCTCGATCAGGTGGGTGGAGGCGTCGGCGGCGGACAGGGTGATGGTGATCAGGAAGTCGGTGGCCGCGAAGCCCAGCAGGGTCAGGACGAACAGCTTGCCCTTCCAGAAGGTCAGCAGCCGTTCCAGCATCGCGATCGAGCCCTGGCCGTGCGGGCTCTCCTCGGCCACGCGCCGGTAGACGGGCAGGGCGCCCGCCAGCGTGACGATCACCAGCACGATCGTGGCGAGGGGGGAGAGCAGACCGGCCGCCAGGGCGGCGATGCCCGGCTGGTAGCCGAGGGTCGAGAAGTAGTCCACACCGGTCAGGCACATCACCCGCCACCAGCGCTGCCCCTGGTGGGCCGGCTCCGGCTCGGCGTGGGGTCCCGGCAGGCCGCCCTTCCTGCCCATGTCGGCCAGGCCCTCCAGCATCCAGGCGCGCAGCCGGCCGGGGGGCGGGTGCTCGATCGTGGCCATCGGGGGTGCTCCTGACGTACGGCTCAGCCCTGTTTTCGGCCATCCTGCGGCGGCGGATCCAGCGTAAGCAGTCAGTGACGTGCCGGCCTGTGGGCCGTAGGGCCGAAGGGCGTCAATCTTGCGTTAAGAAAGCCCGGCCGCACCGGCGTCCACCCGCCGGCCCGCCCACGGCGCGCGCTGGGCCATACGACGGACGACCACCGCCGCGCGCACGGCGGACAACCGCCGCCGCGCATGTGGCGGCCCAGGACCGGCGGCGCCACGAGCGGTGCGGCGACGCGGGATGCAGGGCGACGGGGCGCACGGCGGCTCGCAGCCGGGTCAGGGCCGCGCGCTGAGGCGTACGGCGGGCAATCGCCGTCCCGCGTACGGCGTACAACCGCCGCGCCCCACGTACGGCGGGTAACCACCGGTCCGCAGGTGGCGGCCCAAAGCCGGTGACGCCACGAGGCGTGCGGCGACGCGGGACGGAGAACGGGGGCGCACGGGCGGCCCCGCAGTCCGTCAGGAACGCGCAGGCACGGATGCCGTGGACGTCGAGGCGGACGGGGAGACCCGCAAGGGCGGGGCCCGCTCGGTCACCGCCCGGGGCGGGCGCTCCGGGTGCCGGGCGTCGGCAGGGTGTCCGGCGGGGCTGATCCGACAGGGCATGGTTCGTCGGCCGGCGGCAGCAGCATCCAAACTGCCGTGCGGCGGCCCTGGTGGATCCCGGGACGGCCGGGCGGGACTGTCCGTGCGCGGGGACGAGACCCATCATCACGGCATCGAGGTGGGCGGCGGAACGGTCGGGGCGGTCCCGGTGCCCACCTCGACGGCCGCCGGGCAGGAGGCGCCAGGGATCAGGGCGGGTGGGTCGGGTACCGGGGCGTTTTTGTCGTGGGGGGCGAGGGCGTCGTACCGCTGGCCGAACTCGACGGGCGGTATCTGGCCAGTGAGGTGGCGGGCGGTTTCACCGGACGTGTCATCGGGATGCATGTCACCGAGGGCCGGGCCCATGTCGACTGGTTCGACTGCCGGCCCACCGTCCGACGCGCCGCGGTCACGGACATGTGCCGCGGTCACGGACACGCGTCGGGGCCGGTGCGCACCGGGTGTGTGCGAGCCGGCCCCTTATGTCACCGGGCGTGGTGGCGCCCGGGTGGTACGTCATCAGGCGGCGGTCATCACCTGGTCGGCGCCCAGCGGGCGGTGCGGGGCGATGATCTGGCCGTCGGGCAGCAGTTCACCGGTGTCCTCGAAGAGCAGAACGCCGTTGCACAGCAGGCTCCAGCCCTGCTCAGGGTGGTGCGCCACGAGGCGGGCGGACTCTCGGTCGGCGGATTGGGCGGTCGGACACGGTGGCTGGTGCTGGCACATGGCTGGGATCTCTCGCTGTGTCGTGGTCATGTTGGTCCCCCGTGGTGATGAGCCGGTGTGGTGATGAGCCGGTCTGAACCCAGTGTTGCCGTCCGGGCGTCGATCCGCAGGCATTTCGCGGCACCGCTTCTCACCGGGTGATGACGCATCGCGCACACGTATGGTTCAGCCCAACTCGGGGACCGCCTCTGGCCGTTCGCGACGAGAGGAGCGAGGGCCCGGGTCGTGGGAGTGCCGCCTGCCCCGCGACGCCGTGCCCGCAGCCGGACGTACCCCGCCTCCGGGTGCCGGAGACGGGGTACGGCAGGGGTGCGGGGTGGTTCAGGCGGGCGAGCCGAGCAGCGGCACGGGCGTCACCCGGTGGGTCAGGACCGGCAGCAACTCGGCCACCCGGTGCGGGGTGTGGGCGGCGATGCCGGGTGGCGCGGGGGCCAGCGGGACCAGCAGGTCGGTGGCGGCAGGATGGTCCTCGGCGCCGTCCGCCGCACGGTCCCCGTGCAGCCACAGCGTGAGCATGTACAGGCCAGGTACGGACAGCAGACGCGGCTGGTACGGCTGGGTGAGTGTCTCGGCCTGGTGCAGGGCGCGTTCGGTGGAAGCGATGTAGGGCCCCTCGAAGAAGCGGGAGAAAGCCCAGCCGTCCGCGGTCAGCACGGTCTCGGCCGCGGCCACCGAGCGGCCGCCACAGCGGATCATGAACCGCCAGCCGGTCAGTCTTGTGACGGCCCCGGACTCCGCCGTGATCCGGTCCAGCACATGGACGGGCAGCGGGAGTTCGGCGGTGACGGGTCCCTCCGCGTTGCGCAGGGAGGGGGTCGGGGCCTCGCGGACCGCGGTGGGGGAACCGAGGGCCGTGAGGACGGAGCGCAGTGCGGGCGTGGGAGCAGGGGGGACTTGCAGCGGCATGGTGGGTCGCCTCTCTCGTTCGACAGGCGCGCTGGCGCGAGGGCGTGGGCGGACGGCGCTGTCAGCTCGATGCGGGCAGTGAGGGCGGGACCCGGGTCGGTGAGCGAGGTGCGGGCGAGGCCTGCCGCACGTCACCTTGACGGCAGGAATCAGGACCGTGGGTGCCAGCCGTCTGCCTTGGAGCGGAGTTTATACGACCAATGTTCAGCTGCTGTTTCAGCTAACCGTCGCCGGTGAATAGTGCAAGGCGTTATTCGGCCGCCGATTTGCGGTATTCATGCCGATTCAAGGTCCGATCCGGCCCGCTGACCTCGGAATACGCTCTTCGAGCGGTCGGCCGAATGCCGTCAGTGTTTTTCACGAGATCGACGGGGCACCCGAAGATGCGGACGACTTCATGCCCGGTGAATGTGCCACAGGACACATTCCGACAGCGTAGCGGTCGCGGGGGTCGCGCGGGACGTTATCGATCGCCTCGGCGGGGCATCATCCAACCTGACCGGTACCACCGGCGGCCGGAGGCTCGGCCCGCCCATCCGAGGAGGGACGCTTCGATGGGGGAGAAGGTCGTGGCGGGGTCGTTCGACCTGTCCGAACGCCGGCGCTACCGAGACAAGCTCGTCCGGTGTCTCACGGGACTGGAGCGTCTGCTGGACGAGAAGCGGTTCGACCGCCCGAAGAACCTCATGGGCGTGGAGATCGAATTGAATCTCGCCGGCCCGGACGGCATGCCCAGAATGCTGAATGGACAAGTACTTGAGCGCATCGCGAGCCGCGATTTCCAAACAGAACTCGCCATGTTCAACCTGGAAGTCAACATAGCTCCACATCGATTGGGCGGCCGGGTATTCGACCGGCTCGCGGAGGAACTTCGCACCGCACTCGCCTACGCCGACCGGAAGGCCCAGGAGGTGGACGCCGGGATCGTGATGATCGGTATTCTGCCCACCCTCGACCGCGACGACCTGGTCTCCTCCAACCTCTCCGAGGCCGATCGCTACACGCTGCTCAACGATCAGATCGTGGCCGCGCGCGGCGAGGAGTTCATGCTGGACATCGCGGGCGTGGAGCACCTCACCTGCACCTCCAAGTCGATCGCGCCCGAGGCGGCGTGCACCTCCGTCCAACTGCATCTCCAGGTCACCCCGGCACGCTTCGCCGACGTGTGGAACGCGGCGCAGGCGGCCTGCGCGGCCCAGATCGCGGTCGGCGCCAACTCGCCCTTCCTCTTCGGCCACGAGCTGTGGCGCGAGTCCCGGCCGCCGCTGTTCCAGCAGTCCACGGACACCCGCCCGCCCGAACTCCAGGCGCAGGGGGTGCGCCCGCGCACCTGGTTCGGCGAGCGCTGGATCTCCTCGGCGTACGACCTGTTCGAGGAGAACCTGCGGTTCTTCCCGGCGCTGCTGCCGATGTGCGACGACGAGGACCCGCTGGAGGTGCTCGACGCCGGTGGCGTGCCCCGGCTCGCCGAACTCGTCCTGCACAACGGCACGGTGTACCGCTGGAACCGCCCGGTCTACGGCATCGCGGACGGCGTACCGCATCTGCGGGTGGAGAACCGTGTGCTGCCCGCGGGACCGACCATCACCGACGTCATCGCCAACGCCGCCTTCTACTACGGTCTGGTGCGCGCCCTCGCCGAGGAGCCGCGGCCCGTGCGGGCCCGGTTGCCCTTCGTCGCGGCCGAGGCCAACTTCGACGCCGCCTGCCGGTACGGCATCGACGCCCGCTTCGTGTGGCCGCGCCGTGGCCGCTACGGCGGCCTCGGCGAGGTCGACGCGGTCACCCTCGTACGCGATGAGCTGCTGCCGCTGGCCGCGGCCGGGCTGGACGCGTGGGGCGTCGAGCCCGCCGACCGGGACCTGTATCTGGGCGTCATCGAGGAACGCTGCCGACGCCGGGTCAACGGCGCGGCCTGGCAGTCGGCGACCTTCCACCGGGCCCTGGAACAGGGGCTGTCCCGCGGTGCGGCGCTGGCCGCCACCACCCGCCGCTATGCCCAGCTGATGCACCTCGGCGAGCCCGTCCACGCCTGGCCGGTGGGGCTGCCGCAGCCGGCGCCCCTCGGCTGAACGCACGGACACCGGTGCGGCGATGCGGCGGTGCGGCCCGCCGGCCGCGCCGCCGTCGCGGGTTCAGCCCGCGGTGTCGCCCGCGCCCGCAGCGCCCGCAGCGCCCGCCGCACCCGCCGCCACGATCGCCTTCAGGATCACCGAGTGGATCTGCGCGGGGTCGTCGACCATCTCGGCGATGCCGCCCGTGGCCTCGGCCAGCCGCGCGGCCTCGTCCCGGGACGCCTCCGGGCCCACGGCGATGACGACCAACGGGACGGGCCGCTCCGGGTCGCTGAGCTTCTCCAGTTCGGCGACGAGCGCGGAGCGGGAGATGCTGCCCGGGTCCTCGTTCACCCCGTCCGTCAGCACCACCAGCGCGTTGAACCTGCCCTTCGCGTACGACGCCGTCGCCGCCCGGTACGCGGCCAGCGTCGTGTCGTACAGGCCCGTGGCGCCGCCCGGCACCGGTTCGAGGCCGCCGAACGCCGCCGTCAGCCGGGACCGCTGGGTGCCGTCGCCCGCGCCCTTGCGGTCGCCGAGCCGCTCGGTCGGCACCAGGACGCGGTAGTCCGTGTCGCCGTCCAGCCGGGTGGCGAAGTCCCACAGCCCGATCTCGTCCTCGGCCGTGAAGGTGTCGAGGGCCTGGAGCAGCGCCGCCCGGGTGACGTCCATGCGCGTGCGACCCGTACCGGGCACGGGCTCCGCCATCGACGCGGAGGCGTCCACGACCGTGGTGATCCGGGCGCTCTGCACCGTGATCGTCCATGTGCCCAGCGCCTGCTGGAGGTCCGTGCCGGTCGGCGGTTCGGCCGACGGCTCCGCGTACGGCTGCGGGGTGCTGCCCCCGGCCCGGTCGACCACCGTTCGGGAGACGTCGTCGTCCGTGCGGAAGCCGTACTTCTCCAGCAGCCGGTGCTGTGCGGGCTGCCGCAGATACGTCATGAACCGGACCGCGGCCCGGCTCTCGTCCGTGGTCAGTTCCGCCTCGTCGACCAGCGCGTAGGGATGGTCGAGCGACGGGGACCCGTCCGTGGGATAGAAGAGGTCGAGCCGCCGGCCGGGGTCGGCCGTCGTGTTGTGGGCGAACGCGGCCTGTTCGCTGAGGATCAGTGCCGTGTTGCGCTCGGGGTCGTCCCGCTCGGTGCCGGAGGAGCCACGCGGCAGGGTGCGCAGCACCTGCTCGTCGGTGGCGGAGACGCGCTGCGCGAGCGCCTTCATCATGGCCGCCGCCTGGGTCTGCCCGCTCTTCGTCCCGGCGGCGGCGTTCAGCCGGGTGAGCGCGAGCAGCCCGGTCGCGCTGCGCGCCGGATCGGCCGCGCCGAGCCGCAGGGAGTCGCCGCGCAGGGCGGCGCCCGCCAGTTCGGTCCAGGTGTACGTCTTCTTCGGCCAGCCCAGCGAACGGGCGGCGGCCGGCAGCATCGCCACCCCCACCGGGCTGGTGGCGACTTGGCCCAGCTGGTTGACCTGCGTCGCCCTCGCGTCCGCCGCGACCCGCTCGACCCACACCTCCGAGTCGGGCACCCACACCTGCGCGTCGGGCTTGCCGCCCCGGCGCAGCGTGTCCGCGACATGGACGGAGTCCTGCGCGCTCACCGTGAGGGCGATGCAGCGGCCGTCGGAGGTGACGTCCTCCGTGCGCGCCCGCTCGGCCGCCGCCCGCAGCGCCGGGGCCAGGTCCGGGGCGACGGCCAGGGTCAGCCGTACCGGGTCGTCCTGGCAGGAGGAGCCGAAGGAGAGCAGCCCGCCGCGGACGGCCGCCGCCGTGCCGCCCGCGACGGTCAGGACGAGCACCGTCGCGATGGCGACACTGCGGCGACGGGCGCGCGGACGGGGGTCGGCCGCGCCCGCCCGGGACCGATCGGGCAAGCTGTGACGTCCCATGGCGGTGGTGCCCCTCCCTGGTGAGCCGTGCGGCGCAATCCGGCCGCACGGCAGGCCACGGGGAGGTACGCCCCGTGCGGCTTCCGTCCCCCGGGCGGCCTGTCGCGCACGTCCTTCGTAACTTCTTTCGAGACCCTAGCGGGGCGAGGGCGAGCATGGGGCGGGATCAGTCAACTGGAGGCAGGTGTGCAGGTGGAGGCGGACCCGGTGACCGGTTCTGAGCCGCGGGAGCGGCCCTCGCGGCGGATTCTCCGGGACGAGACGCTGCTCGTTCTGGGGCTTTCGCTCGGCGCGAGCGGGGTGTCCGCTCTGATCAGCTTCATCGGCTCGGTCACCGAACCGGGGGGTCTCAAGGACCAGGCCACGACCCTCAACGCCTCCGCCGCGCCGGGCCGGCCCTGGCTGGATCTCGCCTGGCAGCTGTTCGGCATCGCGACGGCGCTCGTCCCCGTCGCGCTGGTGGCGCATCTCCTGATGCGCGAGCAGAAGAGCCTGCGCACCCTCGGCTTCGACCGCACCCGTCCCTGGCCCGACCTGGGCCGCGGAGCCGGTGTCGCGGCCGTGATCGGCAGCGCCGGGATCGCCTTCTATCTGGCCGCCCGCGGCCTCGGGTTCAACCTCACGGTGGTGCCCGAGGCACTGCCCGACGTGTGGTGGAAGTACCCCGTGCTGATCCTGTCCGCGCTGCAGAACGCGATCCTCGAAGAGGTGATCGTCGTCGGCTATCTGCTGCGCAGGCTCGGCCAGTTGGGCTGGGGCCCGGGCGCCGCGCTGGCGGCCAGCTCCGTGCTGCGCGGCTCCTACCACCTGTACCAGGGCATCGGCGGCTTCCTCGGCAACCTGGTCATGGGCGTCGTCTTCGTCCATCTGTACCGGCGCTGGGGCCGGGTCGGTCCGTTGGTGGTCGCGCATTCCCTGCTCGACATCGGCGCGTTCGTGGGCTACGCGCTGCTCGCCGGCAAGGTGGGGTGGCTGCCGACGGCGTGAACCGGTCCGCGTGGGGGCGTACGGCCGGCTCGTACGCCCCCTGGGCGGGTCTCAGACGAGCAGTTCTCCGTCTGGGCGGGTCTCAGGCGAGCAGTTCTCCGTCGATGACGGTGACCGCGCGGCCGGTGAGCAGCGTGCGCTCGCCGCGCAGCACGGCACGGACCACGCCGGAGCGCGCGGAGGCTTGCAGGCCGGTGAGTGCGGAGCGGCCGAGGCGCGCCGACCAGTGCGGCGCGAGGGCCGTGTGCGCGCTGCCGGTGACCGGGTCCTCGTCGATGCCGACGTTCGGGAAGAAGCACCGGGAGACGAAGTCGTGGCCGCGGTCCGGGTGCGCGGCCCGCGCGGTGGCGATGATGCCGCGCGTCGAGTACGCGGCGAGCGCCCTGTGGTCGGGCGCGAGGTCGAGGACGGTCTTCTCGTCGGCGAGTTCCAGCAGCAGATCGCCGACCTGCGGGCCGGTGTCGAACGCGGCGACCGGCTCGGCGCCCAGGGCTTCGGCGACGCCGGCCGGGACCTCGACGGGGGTGAGCGGGGCGGTCGGGAAGTCCAGGGTGATCGAGCCGTCCGCGTCGGGGGTCGCGATGAGTACGCCGCTGCGGGTGGCGAAGCGCAGCGGCCCCTCGTGCGCGCCGGTGGTGTGCAGGACGTGGGCGGCGGCGAGTGTGGCGTGCCCGCACATCGCCACCTCCGTGACCGGCGTGAACCACCGCAGGGCCCAGTCCGCGGAGCCGCCCTCGGGCAGGCGGTGCGCGAACGCCGTTTCGGCGTGGTTGACCTCCATGGCGATGTCCTGGAGCCGGTCGTCCTCCGGGAAGGCGTCCAGAAGCAGGACCCCTGCGGGGTTGCCGGCGAAGGGGCGGTCGGTGAAGGCGTCGACGATTCGGATGCGCATGCCGACGACGCTAGAGGCAACGGCGCGGGCCGCACCAAGGCCAATCCACGAACCCTGGCCCGATCGCATACCCGGCCCACGAGTCCCCGACCCGGTCCGGTCCCCGTCCCCGACTCCGGTTTCCGGTTCCCGACTCCGGTCCCCGGTCCCGGTTCCCGACTCCGGTCCCCGCCCCCGGTTCCCGACTCCGCCCCCGGTTCCCGACTCCGGTCCCGGTCCCCCGTCCCTGGATCCAGTCCCCGGTTCCTGACCCTGGTCCCGGTCCCCGTCCCCGACTCCGGTCCCCGTCCCCGACTCCGGTCCCCGCCCCCGCCCCCCGACCCCGGTCGCGGCCCCCGGTCCCGGTTTCCGTCCCTGCTTCCTGTTCCGGGGACGACTCATGTGGCCCGTCTCAACGGAGTTTGACCAGTCTCAACGAAGTTTGACCGGTGCCCGAGGGGCCGGTTCGAGGGCCGAGGAAGTCATCGGAGTCACTTTTTGGGGCCCGTGGGGCGGGTGGCCCCGGCCCGCGCGGCGGCTGCCGCCTCCAGAAGGGACCAGCCGTCGATCTCCACCACCCGCCGCCCCTCCGGCCGCCACCCGCGGGTCGACGCCGCGTCGAGCAGGGCTCGGACGGCACCGGGTTCGTGCAGGTTCAGGGAGGCGCCCCGGACGTACCCCACGTCTCCGGAGCCCAAAGGAGCCCCGCCCGGGACGTATCGGCCCGGGCCCTCGGTGAAGACGATGCGCAGTGGTCCGCCGGTGCCAGCCGGCTGCGGGTACAGCGTGAGGGTCTCGCAGCATGACCGGCCGCTGTCCGCCACGCTGTGGCTGTGGCTGTGGCTGTGACGGAGCGTCCACAGGTACGCGCGCCCGTCGGCAATCAGCCGACGGGGTTTTTTCGAACGGCGGGGCACGGAACCGAGGGTACGTGGCCCGATCCACAAGCCCCTGGCGGTGACCGGACTTCGAGGAGACGAACAGGACGGTCGTCAAGCTTCGGTGAGACCGGTCAAGGCCCGATGAGACAGGACAGACGACTCATGACCCGTCTCAGTGAAGGTTGATTCGATCTCAGGCAACCTGGACTGACCGGTCTCCGTCTCAGCGAAGACTGGCGACCTGCTCGTTTGTCTCAACGAAGATTGATCGGCCCGACGGGCCATGCCCCGTTGCCCGTGTCTCGCTTTGGGGTGGTTCTTACCTCGTTACGGACGACTGGACAACGTCCCGGCGCCCGGGCATGAGGCCGATCCGCCGAGCGGCAGGGAGGGGTGTGCGGGTCGATTCCGAGGTGGCCTGGGTCCAGGAGGATGTCGAGGGACGCAGGCCGCTGGGTGACGCGACAGCGGTTGCCTTCGAAGCGATCGCTCCGGTGCGGGAGTTCGGGAAAAGCTCATTGTCTGACGGGTGGTCTTCGGGAGGCGATACTGACCTTCATGACTCCAGCGATCCACGCGGACACGGTCCCCTTACGGGCATTCGCCGAGGGCGACCTCGCGTTCCTCGATCGCCTCTGCACGGATCCCGATGCGCTCGGCGAGTTCGAGTGGCCCGGATTCGGTGATCCGAGGGCACGGCGCAAGCGGTGGGAGACCGACGGGTACATCTCCGCCGAGTCCGCGGCGGTTGCGATCGTGCGGGCCGACGACGCGGTTATCGGCATCGCCACGTGGAAGCCCCGCGGTTTCCCGTCGGGTGTCACCTACGAGATCGGCGTTGGAGTGCTACCCGAGCATCGTGGATAGGGGGTGGGTACGGTGGCACAGAAGCTGCTTGTGGACTACTTGTTGGACCACACGACTGCGAACCGAATCGAAGCCCTCACCAATGGCGGCAACCTCGCCGAGCAGAAGGCCCTCGAACGCTTGGGGTTCAGTCGGGAAGGGGTCATGCGCGGTAGGTCCTTCCAGCACGGCAAGTACGTCGATGTGCTTGTCTACGGCCTGCTGCGTTCAGAGAACCGTCCCGGAACCCCATGAGGACACCAGACACTCGCATCCAGCCGCCGCGCGGTCTAACTCGCTTAACAGCCAGCAGTGTTCACGCGCGTGCAAGGATGGAGCCATGAGGTCAGGACTGCCTTTCGGGGAGGAGCTGCGGGCCAAGCTTGGCGCGCCTCGTCGTGGTCGCCGACTGGGCAGCAGCCCGCGGTCACGGGTA
This sequence comes from Streptomyces sp. NPDC001508, assembly GCF_040298665.1. Classification (NCBI taxonomy): domain Bacteria; kingdom Bacillati; phylum Actinomycetota; class Actinomycetes; order Kitasatosporales; family Streptomycetaceae; genus Streptomyces; species Streptomyces sp. NPDC001508. The sequence continues at coordinate 28,551 of NZ_JBEPAP010000058.1, read as the reverse complement.
TGGCGGACCGAGCTGTCCGGCACAGCAGTGGTGGTCAAGCAGCTGGTCGACGGTCCGGAGGCCGCCGAGAGGTATGCACGCGAGGTGGCCGCGCTGAAGCTCGCGTCCCGGGTCGATCCGCCAGTGGTGCCGATGCTCCTTGGTACTGATCCGGGGGAACGGGTCCTGGTTCTTGAACACCTGGAGCACCAGCAGCCTCGCGAGGACTGGGTAGTCGACTACGCCTCGGCGCTGGCCCGACTCCACGCGGCCACCGGCACCGACGATACAGGCGTACTCCCCGCCTGGTCCGGCCCGACCCAAGACGACGTCGCCTCCTTCCTCGGGCTCGCCAAGACGCTCGGCGTCGCGGTGCCGTCCGGCACCCGAACCGAGCTGGACGGCCTCGTGAACCGCCTGCTCGGCACACCGGGCCATGCTCTGCTGCATGGCGACCCCTGTCCCGGCAACGACATGCACACCAGCAGTGGCGTCCGGTTCATCGACTTCGAACAGGCCGCGCTGGGCAACGGGCTCGTGGAGCTTGCCTACCTGCGCATCGGCTTTCCGACCTGCTGGTGCGTCACCGCCCCGGCCCAGCCGCTGCTGCATGCAGCGGAGACCGCCTACCGGACGACGTGGCGCAACGTGACGGGCACCGAGGTACATGACGATCTCACTGATGCATGCGCCGGCTGGCTGCTACGAGGCGACGCGCTGGTCCAGCGGGCCTACCGCGGAACCGCCGACCACTTGGCCAAGATCCCGAACCGCGACTGGAAGTGGGGCACGGCAACGGCTCGGCAGCGACTCGTGCACCGTCTCGGAATCGTCAGCCAGCTGACTGCGGACAGCGGTGAGCTCAAGGGCGTGGGGCAACTCGCCGCGGCCATCAGGCACGGCATGCTCACCCGATGGCCCACACTCCAACCACTACCCCTACAACGGCCGTAGGGGAACCCTTCACCCTACAATCCGGTCGGTGACGACCTCGGACCACAACTCTTGACAATTTCTCAACGGTCGCGGCCTCAGCAGTATCAACGGCTGACTCACCGAGGAGACTGACAGCGGCAATTGGTATCTGATGCCCGGCGAATCGGTCTGAAATGACCTCCGAACTCAACGCGCGTTCCGCTGCCGTTCGCACCCCAGCTCAGAGTGCACTGGGCTCGTCATGATCGATGAGACGCGCACACAGGTCACGCAAGACAGGCAGTCTGTGACCGTTCCGTTTACTGGTGTGTCTTCGGTGTGGCAGGCCAGCCCCGGGATAGCCGATAGCACTTGCGTGAGCACCACCGCCGGTCCCTGCCGCTCGCGGGGCGCTGGAATGACTTATGGCATTGTTCGCAGGTCAGCGGGTTGAAGAAGGTTGCTGGGTCATGGCCGCGGGATGCCCGTGTGCGGCATCGGCGGCTGCACCACCGGCGATGGGGATCGGACGGGAATGTGACCTCTATCGGGGTTCCGCAGAACGCGCATGTCCGTGAAGGCAGGGGAAGTCCGTGCTGCTCGATCATCCAGTCCCAGCGGGAGACCTGTCGGGTGCATTTTTCTGAGCAGGTGTGCTCGGAGGCCGGGGTGTCCGGTGGCAGGGGGTGCTCACAGGCGGTACATGTGCGGGGTTCGTGCTGCTCGACGGTGTCGTTGTTGCGATGTTGGCGTTCGATGTAGGCCACTCTGCGGCAGGCGGTGGAACAGAGCCGGTAACGTTGGCCGAACTGGATCTTCATGGGTTGCCGGCAGATTCGGCAGGGCTCTGTGACCTCGAGTTTGAGGGATGGGCGGGCTCGGCATCGGGCGGAGCAGTAGCGGGGCAGGTTACCGAACGTGCGGTCGAGCAGGAATACGGAGCCGCACTCCTTGCACTTGGCGGTGTCGAGAGTCTTCCGCAACTGTCCGGCGTCACGGCCGGTGACGGCCGAGAGCCGTTCCCAGGACGGGCTGCCGCGATAGCCGGGCGGTCCCGCGAGGAAACGCCGCAGGTAGGTGGGTGGGAGGCAGTTGGCATGGGCGAGGCGGGCGATGAACGGATAGCAGCCTTCACCAGCGATCGGCCGGACCTGAAAGGGGAGCTTGGCGATCGCCTCACCGTTCGTACTGGGCTGTTTCACGCGCTCGCTGTCCTCCCTGACATCACATCTGGGCCGATTGCCACCGAAGTTGGATCGGTGATCAGGCGGGATCGGCGTGGGTGGGGTCGGCTCCCGGTTTCTCGCGGCGTCGGCGGCCGCGGGCTGCGCAGGCGTTCGAGCAGTTCCAGCGGATCCTTCGTCGGCCTGGTTGTATGGGGATGCCGCATTCAACACAGTTGGACGGTTGATCCGGACGCGGTCCTCCGGGGAAGAGGGTGCGCGTGTGCCCTTTGCTCTTGACGTAACCCCAGTCGCAGCAACGCTTTGAGCACCAGCGTCTGTTGGAGAACCTGCCGAGGGGCTTCCCGCATGCTTCACAGGCCTTGATCGGGAGCTCCTCCAACGCGCGTTTGCGCTGCTCGCGGGCCAGTTGGCGGCACGTTCGTGAACAGTAACGGCGGCTGTGCTGTTCTGCGGGGACTTCGGCGTTCTGACCGCAGCCTGCGCAGACGATCAAGCGATGCGTGGGGGGCTCGTCGGCTGGGCGTTGGAGTCGTCGGCGGTAGCTCTTCGTTCGGCAGGCAGCAGAGCATGTCCGGCGTTCAGTCGCCGTGTTGTCGAGACGCAGCACGGTGCCGCATCCCCTGCAGCGGGAGTGGCCCAGGATGTTGCTGAGTTCGACGGGGTCACGGTCACTGACGGTTCCAAGGCGCTGCCATAGGACGGGGCCGTGATAGCCGGGCGGCTCTCGCAGAGCCCTCCGCAGGTAGTACGTCTTGAGGAAGTTGGCCTTGGCGAGGCGTTCGATGAATTTGTCGCGGCCCTCGTCGGCAACGGGTCTGACCTGGAAGGGCAGGGGGACGAGTGCAGGGCCGGCCCACGGCCCGGTGCTGGTCAGCTCCCGTCCTGTGGCGTGCGTGTCCGGGTGGTTGCGGCGACGTCGAGGGGGACGTTCACCAGGTCCTTCTTCGTGATCTTCTCGGTGCCGCTGAGGATCGCGTCGATCGCGGATCCGCGGATCTGGTGCGAGAGCGCACCGATCATCCCGCCGGTGCGGTCGTGGAGGAACCGGTCCAGACGGGCAAGCGTGCCCGGCGTGTGACGACGCAGGAGCAACGTCTGCTCCAAGGTTCTGACCAGTGCCTTCCATTCGGCGTTGTAGGGGAAGAAGTGGGAGGGGATCAGCGTGAAGCGTCCGGCGATCTGGGCCCCGCGGGTACCGGAGAGCAGGGTGCTGTGCTCGACGTCGATGCCCGCGTAGACAAATGTGGCCGGGATGCGTTCGGAGAAGTATTTGAGGGTGTCGGCGACCTCGGCGCCGGTGCGGCTGGTGAGCGAGATGTTGTGGATCTCGTCGACCAGGACCAGGCCGGTGCGGCCCTTGGTGCAGACACCGACGACGGCCTCGATGATGTCGGTGATGTTGAAGCGGCCGGGCGTGGGCAGTCCGAGGAAGCGCGCGAACTCGGCAGCGATCATGCGGGCTGTCGCGGCCGGCGGGACGGTGATGTAGAGGACCGGGATGCGGTCGGGTGAGTTCGGGTGGCGGTCGCGGTCCTGGATCTCGTGGGCGAGGCCGAGCTGGGTGATCGCGATGGTCTTTCCGGTGCCCGCGGGCCCGGAGACGATCAGGCCGCGGCGGGCGCTGACGGCGTGCCGGTTCAGCAGGATCAGGCGTCGGCCGGTGGTGACGGTGTGACGGACCGTGGAGGTGGCCACCACCTGAAGGCGGGTGTGGTGGTCCAGGCGGTCCTCGGTGTCGCGCGCGAGGTCAGCGTCGTTCAGCACCGCGTACTCGTGCTCGGTCAGCAGGGCCGGCGGAATCGGCGGCTCTTGGGCGAACTCGCGCCAGCCCGGGCGCGTACTCAGGTGTCCGCCCGACTCGGAGGGCAGGACGTGCGGCGTGGTCATGAACGTCTCCAGGGGTCCTCGCGCGGGTCGAACAGGCCGAGCGGGATCACGTCGGCCATCGGCTCTTCGTCTTCCGGCTGTTCTTCCTCGGCGAGCTCGTCCGCGGTGACCGGTGACGGGTCTGGCGGCGGAGTGAGCGCAGCTGGAGCCGTGGCTCTGGTTCGCGCGGTCACCTGACGGTCCCGCTTTGAGGGCTTGCTCCTCTTGGCCTTCTTGCCCTCGACGGCCTGGACAGGGCCGCCATGGGCGCGGGTCAGCAAGGCAGCCACGGCCTCGGCGAGTTCTTCCTCGGTGGCCTTGGGCAGCTGGTGGCTGACGTGATCCCAGGCAAGGTCACCGAAGGGGATAGGGGCCCGGTTCAGGTATTTCCAGGTCGCCTGGACCCATTCACCGTCTCCGCGGTGGTTGCGTACCCAGACTCGGGAGACGTCGTAGGGGTCGCGGTGGACCTCCCAGAGCCCTCGCTTGGCGGCGACACCGGAGTGCCGCCGTCGCATCGGCCCGAGTTCCGGAGCGTCGTAGGTGCGGTTGTTGATCCGGATGCCGTAGGCGTTGACGGCACGCCAGGCCGCGGGCAGCAGCTCGATGTAGTCCTGGCCGCCGAGCGCGACCGGGACGTAGCCGCAGGACTCGACCAGTGCGGCGTACTTCTGGTTCGGCGTGAACAGCCGGCCCGGATGGTCGGGGTCACGCAGCCCTTCGTGGGGACGGTTCTGCCACTTGGCGACAACCCACTCGTCGAGCAGTTCCTGCAACTCGGGCAGCGACCACAGGTTCTCCTTCTCCGGGTGCCGACCGCGGCGGTCGGTGTTCCGGCCGGTGTAGCCGGGGAGGAACTGCACGAACATCGTGGCGACGGAGCCCAGCATCTTCTCGATGTGGCCCTTCTCGAAGGGCGAGCCCTTGTGCGTCGGCTGGAAATCGATCTCCAGGAACCGGCAGGAGGCCCGGAAGTTGTGCGAGACGAACACCTTCCCGTGATCGCAGACGATCATTTCCGGGACGATCACCGGCCTGGCGGCCGCGTGCTCGAGACGCTCGTCCAACGTAAGCAGCCGGCGATGCGGCAGCACGGAGCGGGACATCTTCAGCGCATCCACCCAGCCCGGCCGCATCAACTCCGGCGTCACGGTCCTGGCCAGCAGCACGCTGGCATCGACCGACTTCGTCGACGGCCGCAGCACGAGCGCTGTCGGAGTCCGTGTAGCGACGTCGATCATGCCGGTGAGCTCGACCTTGCCGACGACTCCGTCGTCGAGGCGCACCATCACGTCGAGGGGGGTGGAGTCGATCTGCATGACCTCGCCCGGAGCGGTCACCGTCAGTTCCCCGAAGGGGGCGCCCGCCGTGTGGGCCTTCGACCGGCGTGTCACCGCCGAGCCCGTCGAGTGGGTGCCGGCCGTCAGTTTCTCCACCAGCCGGTAGAGAGTGGCCCTGGACGGCCACGGAGCCGCCTCCTGTCCGTCCTCAACCTCGGACTCGGTCTCGGCCTGGGTAAGGATCTCCTTTGCCCTCCAGATGAGATAGGACGCGGTCCGGGTGGAGGTGTCGACGCCTTCCTTGATGGCCTGTCGCATCGCGTCCACCACCCGGGGATCCACCGCCCCGAACTCCGGCCGTTTGCGGGCCGCTCGGCCATCGGCCAGCCCGGCAACCCCGTCCTTGAGATAGTGGCGACGCAACCGGGCGACCGTGCTGGCCGTCACCGGACGACCGGACCGGGACAGCTCAGCAGCCTTGGCCCTCTCCCTCGAGGTCACCGACGTGCCGGCCCCGTACTCCCCACGCGGTTTCGTGCCGGGCTCCGCGTCCGGCGGCAGCCCGTGCACCACTTCCAGGATGTGGCCCTCCCACCACAGGGCCTGCTGGACCGCTACTGCCGGGAGCGTCTCCAGAACGGACGAGGGCGGCAACGGCATCCGCTCCGGGCGGAACAAGACCTCGAAGTCCTCCGCCTCGAACAGCTCGATCAAAGCCACCACTCGGTGCGGAGCCTCGGCGTCCTCCAAGACCGCGGCCTGCGCGGTCACCTCGAACACTCCCCGGACCTGCCCGTCGAACCGGACTCTCTCGCCGACCGCCAGAGCCGGCGGACGCCTCAGCCGGCCCACCCGTGTCGTCCCTCCGCCCAGACCAGGCTCCCGGTCTCCAACAGTCCTTCCGACAGATCCGCCTTCAACTTCCCCGACCACAGCAGGTGGAACAGCACCGGCAGAACCTGGATCCGGTCGCCCGCAAGGACGGCCCCCTCCCATAGGCCCTTCGGCTCGCTGAACACCTCCAAGAGAAGGTCGGCCACCGCCACCGGCCGACCAGAGCGTGCCCGGCGATACCGTGCCAGCCAGCGGACGTTGGCCATGAGCACCGGATCCGGACGGCGGGCCCACTCGAAGTCCCAGCCCACCGCCCCGCAGGCCCGCTCGGCGGCAGCGAAGGCCTCCCGCGTGCGCTGATCCATGTCCTCCTCAGCGCGGACGTCCACGACGCGGGCATGCCCCGTAGCCAGCCGGACGAAGTAATCGGGAGCGTGGCGTCGTTGCCGTCGGCCGTCGTGCCAGTGCAGCCAGAAAGGCTGCGACGATATCGCCGTGACCTGCGGATCTCGGTCGAGCAGGATCAACCGGTCCCGTTCCAGCCACGACTCATAGCCCACGTGATCTCGCGCGGTCACCGAGTAGTACCAGCCGGCGAAGCCCGGCGTGCCCTTGTCCCAACGGAACAACCGGACAGGCTCGACCGCCTCGAACGGGACCTGCCAACTCGCTCCCAGCGGGAGCCTGCGACGCTCTCCGTGGCTGAGAAAGTCCAGCTCAAACGCTGATAACGCCTCATCGCCGTACACACGCGACAGCGCTTCCACCGCACCCCCAGCCCGACGGCCGAGCCGGTGCTCAACCTTCGGTGAGACTAACGATCATCCGTTTACCTTCGCTGAGATTCACGGAATCTTCGTTGAGACAGGTCAACTCATACCGACGGGGTTGTCGTTCGTGGGTTTCCGATATATCGTTGAGGTATCGCGACTGATCAACGATGAATGGAGTGATGGCGATGCGTACCCACGGATTCGAGCGTGGACATCGACAGGACGGCCCTCGCCGGTACGACCGGGGCGGTTTTGACGGGCGGCGGGCCGCCTTCGGGCCGTTCGGCCCCGGCGGCCCCGGCTTCGGGCACGGCGGGCACGGGGGGCCCGGCTTCGGCCCCGGGCCCTGGGGGCCGCGAGGGCGCGGCGGGCCGCGCGGCAGGGCGCGGCGCGGTGATGTACGGGCCTCGATCCTGGCCCTGCTCAAGGACCGGCCGATGCACGGCTACGAGATGATCCAGGAGATCGCCGAGCGCAGCGGCGGGGCGTGGAAGCCCAGCCCCGGATCGGTCTACCCCACCCTCCAGTTGCTGGAGGACGAGGGGCTGATCGCCAGTGAGAGCGAGGGTGGCAAGAAGCTGTTCTCGCTCACCGAGAGCGGCCGTGCCGCGGCCGACCAGGGGCCCGACGCCCCCTGGGAGGAGGCCTCGCGCGGGGTGGACTGGGAGGCGTTCGGCGAGATCCGCCAGGCCGGCTTCGGTCTGATGGAGGCCTTCGGGCAGGTCTGGCGGACGGGCTCGAAGGAACAGCGCGAGAAGGCGCTGGCCGTCATCAACGAGTCCCGCAAGAAGCTGTACCTGATCCTCGCCGACGAGGACTGACAGGACCGACAGGACTGACGCCCGCAGGCCGGAAGGCCACGCCCGCGCGCCGCGGCCGGAAGGCCTGAGGCCGCGGTCGAAAGGAGCGGCGCGTGCGATCGGAGGGCGCCCCGTGGAGCGGTCCGCGGGGCGCCTTCGCTCGGGCGCGCGGCCGACGGCTCAGGTCACCAGCCCGTCCAGCTTGCGCAGCGACTCGTTCAGGGCGGCGGTCGCCGAGTCCTTGAGCCTGCCCGCCATCAGGGAGACCGCGGCACCGGTGAACTCGCCGTCGATCCGCACCGTCGTGGCCTCGCCCTCGGGCGTGAGCGTGTAGCGGGTGGCGACGGTCACCGCCATCGGCCCCTTGCCGCGGATCGCGAGCACCCGGGCGGGCTCCAGTTCCTCGACGGTCCACTCGACCTCCGCCGGGAAGCCCATCAGCTTCATGTTCTCCTGGAAGGTCCCGCCCACCGCCAGCGTCTTGGGGCCGCCCTCGGGGAAATTGGTGTGGGTCGCGTTCCACTCTCCGTACGCCGGCCAGTCCGTGAGCCGGGCCCACACCTTCTCGGCCGGTGCCTGGATGCGTGCCTCCGCGCTGACTTCGGCCATGCGACCACCCCTTCGTGTCGGGCTACGGTGTCGCGGAACGTAGCCGCAGGGTCCCGAACATTCAATACTGATGAACCGTCAGGAATTGTGCGTGCGCGTCCCGGGCCCGGGACGCGCCCCCCGCCGTATCGCCGCCGCGTCGGACCGGTCCCAGGCGCGCGGGAGCCTGCTCTCGGCATGGCAGTGCCGCGCTTCCCAGAACAGGTCGCCGGGCAGCGGGTCCGCCGGGGCGTACGTCCGGTACACGTACTGCCTGCCGTCGACCGCGGGCAGGGCCACCAGCCCGTACCCGCTCTCCACGCTCGTGTGGACGTGCCCCTGCGCGCGGCGGTTTTCTTCGGTGGTGCGGGGCAAGGCGGCGCGCGCCGGCGTGGGGAAAACGGCCTGATCTCCTCCGTAAGGAGGAGATTGCGGGCTGCGGCGTCCACTTTGTGTGGGACGCCGAAATGCTCCCCGTCGGGGATGACTCCGGCTCACGGGGCTGATGGGGTAGGGGATGTGCAACCCCGTATTCCCCGCCAGACCGCCCATGACCAGGGCACGGACCGTGCGGGCGGCGATGCCGGACTCAGTGCCGAGCTGGCGGCGGTGGTCGCCGGTGCCCGCCGGAGGGCCGTCCGGGACGGGGACCGGCAGATCGACACCGCCCATCTGCTGCACTCGCTGCTGGAGTCCGATCCGGACGTGCGCGCCGTCATCGGCGACGCCCCGCAGATCGCCCGCCTGCTCGGCTATCTCGTGCAGCGCAGCATCGGGTACGGCCTGCGCTGGCAGAACTCCGTGGAGGACTCGGGTCCGATCGCCGTGCTGCGCGATGCCGGACCGGCCGGCACGCAGCCGAAGGAGCCGCAGCAGGAGCCAGAGCCGCAGGAGCCAGAGCCGCAGGAACCGCAGCCGCAGGAGCCGGAGCCGAACGGGCCGGCGCCCAAGGGAGCGGACTCGCGCGAGACGGAGGGCTGGTCACCGCTGGCCGCGGCCGCCATGCGGTACGCCACGACCCGCGCCGCCCTCCGTGGCGCCGACCGCGCCGTCGGCGCCGACCTGCTCGCGGCCATCGTCGGCGACCGGCAGTCCCGGGCCGTCGAAGTGCTCGGCCGCGCCGGGATCGACATGCCCGGCCTGCTCACGCGGATCGACAACCGCGCGGGGGAGTACGCGGCGGACGGCGAGGTGTCCTGAGACACGCGGCGGACGGCGAGGTGTCCTGAGACGGGGACGGCCGCCGAGCCGAGCCCGCCCCCCGTCCAGTCGGTGAGACAGGTGTCAACGGGGATGACGGTCATGACGTCGCCTGTCATCATGAGCCGGTGCCTACGTCTGAGAGCAGTCCGGGCAGCCACGGGAAGGGCGTCGGCCTCGGCCTCGCGCTCGGTTCCGCGCTCGCCTTCGGAGGATCCGGTGTCGCGGCCAAGCCGCTGATCGAGGCGGGACTCGATCCGCTGCACGTGGTGTGGCTACGGGTGACCGGTGCCGCCCTGGTGATGCTGCCGCTCGCCGTGCGCCACCGCGCCCTGCTGCGCCGCCGCCCCGGCCTCCTCGCCGGCTTCGGCCTGCTCGCCGTGGCCGGCGTGCAGGCATGCTACTTCGCCGCGCTCTCCCGCATCCCGGTCGGCGTCGCGCTGCTCGTGGAGTACCTCGCACCCGCCCTGGTGCTCGGCTGGGTGCGGTTCGTGCAACGGCGGCCGGTGACCCGCGCCGCCGCGCTCGGCGTGGTCCTCGCGGCCGGCGGCCTCGCCTGCGTGGTCGAGGTGTGGTCCGGACTGAGCTTCGACGCCCTCGGACTGCTGCTGGCCCTCGGCGCCGCCTGCTGCCAGGTCGGCTACTTCGTCCTGTCCGACCAGGGCAGCGACGCGGGCGAGGAGGCACCGGACCCGCTCGGTGTCATCGCGTACGGCCTGCTCGTCGGCGCCGCCGTGCTGACCGCCCTGGCCCGCCCCTGGACGATGGACTGGTCCGTGCTCTCCGGGACCGCGCGGATGCACGGCGACGCGGTGCCTGCCGTGGCGCTGCTCGCCTGGATCGTCCTGGTCGCCACGGTCGCCGCGTACATCACGGGAGTGCTGTCCGTGCGCCGGCTCTCCCCGCCGGTCGCGGGGGTCGTGGCCTGTCTCGAAGCGGTCATCGCGACCGTGCTCGCCTGGGTGCTGCTCGGCGAGCACCTGTCGCCTCCGCAGCTGGCCGGCGGCGTGATCGTGCTGGCCGGCGCCTTCATCGCGCAGTCCTCGACGCCCGCCAGGGGCTCCGCCGAGCCGGTGGCGGGCGGCGGCGCGGAACGCGAGTTGTCCGTACGGGGGACAGCCACCTAGGGTGCTGGGCATGCCGTCGAACGCACTCGTCCTTCCGCCCCCGGCTGCCTGAGGCGGGCCTCGGGAAACCACGCCCGGCACCTCGCCGCCGGGCCGGACGGTGTTGCCCGCAGATGAAGTCCGCGCGCCCCGCCTGAGCGGGTCGCCCCCGTACTTCTGCACATCTGCGGAGAAGATTCGTGTCGAACCCCGCCTTCGGCCTGCCGTCGGGCGTGGCCTGCTCTGTCTGACCGTCGCCGGTGCCGCCTGGGGCCACCGCCGGAGCCGCCGCCTCCCTGGTCTACCGGGCCAGTGACATGGGCGCCACCACCCTGTCCTTCTGGCGCTGTGCCGCCGGGCTCGCGCTGCTGCTCGCCGGCCGGCCGCTGCACCGGGGCGCCCCGCGTCCGGCCGTCCCGGAACCGCTCGGCCGCAAGGCCGTGAAGGCGGTCGCCACCGGCCTCGGCCTCGCCGTCTTCCAGACCGCCTACTTCTCGGCCGTCTTTGCCACCGGGCTCGCCGTCGCGACCGTAGTGACCCTGGGCGCCGGACCCGTCCTGATCGCGCTCGGCGCCCGGCTCGCGCTGGGCGAGCGGCTGGGCCGCGGCGGCGGGGCCGCCGCCGTCGTCGGGGCGCTCGCCGGGCTCGCCGTGCTCACGCTCGGCAGCGCGGGCGCGTCCGCACGCCCCTCGGGAGTGCTGCTCGCGCTGGCCTCGGCGGGCGGCTACTCCGCCATGACGCTGCTCACCCGCTGGTGGGGCCGGCACGGCGACGCGGACGCCTCCGGCACGACCGTGTGGGCGTTCGCGGTCACCAGTGCGTGCCTGCTGCCGTTCGCGCCGGCGGACGGTCTGGTCCCGCACACCGCGCATCCCGCGCGGTTCCTGTGGCTGGTGGTCTATATCGCGGCGATCCCCACGGCGCTCGCCTACGCCCTCTACTTCGCGGGCGCCGCCGTCGTGCGGTCGGCGACCGTCTCGGTGATCATGCTGCTGGAGCCGGTGAGCGCGGCGGTCCTCGCCGTCACGCTGCTCGGCGAGCACCTGACGGCGTCGACGGTCGCGGGCACCCTCCTGATGCCGGCCTCGGTCGGCGGCCTGGCGGCGACGGAGGCGAGAGACGCCCGCCGAACGGAGGCCGACCAGGCCCTGGCCTGACCCCACCACACCTGTGACCGACCGACGTCCCGCACCCGGCCGGCCTCTTGCCCCCGACCGCCACCCAGGCGCCCCGACCGCCCTCTTGCGACACCCGGTCGGCCCCTTACCCCGACCGGTCCGTCGACCCGGCCCCCGCGGGCGAACCGCACCGCCGCCCGGCCGGTCCACAAGCGCGCGGCAGATCCTTTGACGCCCGGCGGTTCCCCGAGGTGTCCGGGGGCGTCCTCGGGCGTCTGGTCGGTCTCCCGAGATGTCCGTCGGGTTTCCCGTGTGTCCGGGGTGCGCGGGTGTCCAGCGGTGTCCCGGCGGGTTCCCCGGTGTCCGGGTGGCATCGGTGTGCGGCCGGGCGGGAGTTCAGGGGTTGCGGCGGTGCAGTAGGTGTTCGCGGGCCGCGCTGTCGTGGGGGCCGTGGCGGCGTGCCAGCGCCGCGGCGATCCGGTCCTGGATCTCCTCGGGCTTCTGGCCCGCGTACTTGAACTTGGCCCGTACGTCGGTCACTTCGAGGCGCAGCCCGCGGATGCCGGGCAGCATCCTGCCGTACGGCGGTCCGTCCGGTGTCGCGGGTGCCGAGCCGCCCGCGGGCTGGAAGTGGCCGAGCTGGCGGTTGAGGAGGTCGGCCTTCTCGGCGGGGTCGTCCACCACGTGGGCCGTGCAGCGGAGCTGGACGGCCGCGTAGAAGCTGGTCGGGACGCCGTGCTCGGCCGGGGTGCCGGGGGCGGCCTGCCAGGGGCCGGGGACGTACACGTAGTCGTCGACCACGCTGAGCAGCACCTGCGGATCGGCCTGGAGCGCGGCCCACAGGGGGTTCGGGCGGGCGAGGTGGGTGACGACCTCGGCGCGGTCGGCGTCGTAGGCGAAGTGGAGGGGCTGGACGCAGGGCGGCTCGCCGGGCAGGCCGTTGACCGCGAGCTGACCGAAGTCGTGCGCGGCCAGCCAGGTCTGCCATTCCGTGTCCTCGTGCGGCGCGTCCCAGGGGTGGATCAGCATCACAGGGCCTTGAGGTAGCCGGGGAGTTCGACGCCGGCGGCGAGGTCGGCGTTGGGGAGCGGGGCGTCGTAGCCCTTGCGCAGCGGGACGACGCCCGCCCAGTGCGGCAGGCCCAGGTCCTCGGGCTCGTCGTTCGCGCCGCCGGTGCGGAGCTTGGCGGAGACCTCGTCCAGGTCCACCCGGATCACCGCGGTGGCGGCCAGCTCCTTCTTGTCGGCGGGCCGGGAGTCCGCCGCGCGGCCCGGGACGACGTGGTCGACCAGCGCGTTGAGGGCCAGCCGCCGCTCCTCGGGGTCCGTGACCTCGTGGGCAATGCCGTGTACCACGACGGAGCGGTAGTTGAGGGAGTGGTGGAAGGCGGACCGGGCCAGGACCAGGCCGTCGACATGGGTCACCGTCACACAGACCGGGAGCCCGGGGCCGGCCTGCCCCGTCATCCGCAGCGGGCGCGATCCGGTGGAGCCGTGGACGTACAGCCGCTCGCCGACCCGGGCGTACAGCGTCGGCAGCACCACGGGCGCGCCGTCGCGGACGAAGCCGAGGTGGCAGACGTAGCCCTCGTCGAGTATCGCGTGCACCACGTCGCGGTCGTACGACGCCCGGTCCGCGGAGCGGGTGGGGACGGTGCGGTCGGTCGGGGTGTAGGCGGCGGACTGTGGCGGTGTCTGCTGGGGCCCCTGCATGGCGCCTCTCCATTGCACTAGTGCATAATGTGGTTTGTGCTAGGAGAGTATCCGATCGAAGGCCGTGGCGCAGCAGAGATCGCCGCCAGCGTCGAGCGCGCGGTGGGCGACGGCCGCCTGGAGCCGGGCCGACTGCTGCCGCCCATGAGGGAGTTGGCGGCCACGTTGGGCGTCAACCCGAACACCGTGGCCGCCGCCTACCGCACCCTGCGTGAGCGCGGGGTCATCGAGACCGCCGGCCGCCGGGGCAGCCGGATCCGGCCCAAGCCGGCCACGACCGGTCGTGAGCAACTGGAGGTGGCCGTGCCGCCCGGGGTGCGCGACCTGTCCGACGGCAACCCGGACCCCGCGCTGCTGCCACCGCTCGCGCCCGCCCTCGCGGCGGTCGCGGCGGCGGGGGACAGGGAGCCGGTCCTGTACGGCGCCGGGCCGGTGGAGCCGGAACTGGCCCGGATCGCACGGGCCGAACTCGACGCCGACGGTGTGCCGGACGGGCCCCTCGCGGTGACGTCCGGATCGCTGGACGCCGTGGAACGGGTACTCGTCGCCCACCTCAAACCGGGCGACACGGTCGCCGTCGAGGACCCCGGCTGGGGTCGCACCCTGGACCTGGTGCCCGCGCTCGGGCTGCGCACGGCTCCCGTGGGTGTCGACGACGACGGGCCGCTCGTGGACGGGCTGCGGCGCGCCCTGGAGTCCGGCGCGCGTGCGCTGATCGTCACGGACCGTGCGCAGAACCCCACCGGCGCCTCGGTGAGCGCCGCACGCGCGCGTGCCCTGCGATCCGTGCTGCGCGCGCACCCGCAGACCCTGCTGATCGAGGACGACCACGGCCACGGCATCGTCGATCTGCCGCTGCACCCCCTGGCCGGCGGCACGCACCACTGGGCCTTCGTCCGCTCGGTGGCCAAGGCGTACGGCCCCGATCTGCGCCTCGCCGTCCTCACCGGCGACCCCGTCACGGTCGACCGGGTGACGGGCAGACAGCGGCTGGGGCCGGGCTGGGTCAGCCGGCTGGTGCAGCGGGCCGTGGTCCGGCTGTGGACGGACGGCACGGTGGACGGACCGGCGGTGGCCGCGGCCTACCGGGCCCGTCGGGACCCGCTCGTCGACGCGCTCGCGGAACGCGGGATCCGCGCCCACGGGCGCAGCGGCATGAACGTCTGGATCCCCGTACCGGACGAGACCGGCGCGGTCGCCCGCCTTCTGCACGCCGGCTGGGCCGTCGCCCCCGGCGCCCGGTTCCGTCTCGCGGCCCCGCCCGCCATCCGTATCACCGTCTCCACGCTCACCGAGCAGGAAACCGTCCCGCTGGCGGACGCCGTCGCCGCGGCCCTGGCGCCCGGCCCCTCGCGAAGCTACGTCTGAGCAGGCCCCTCGCGAAGCTACGTCTGAGCAGGCCCCCGGCGAAGTTCATTGCGGGGACGACAACGCCGCGAAAGGGCCGCGGGGCTGTATCGATATGCGGCTCCGCCGCGCGGGCGCGATCAGCCGCAACGGCGCCGCAGCCGACCGACGGCCCAGCGCGGCACACCCAGCGGCGCGCTCAGTGCGCGGGGCGCGCCTGGGTGAGGGCGGCGCCCGCCAGGACGATCAGCGCGCCCGCCGGTGTCGTCCAGGTCAGTGACTCGTCCAGGATCGCGACGCCGGCGGCGGTGGCGATGACCGGGATGAAATAGGTGACCATCTGGGCCGTGGTGGGCCCGACCTCGGCGACCAGGCCGTACTGGATCAGCACGGCCAGCCCGGTGCCGAGCGCACCGAGGGCGGCGACGGCGAGCAGCGGGACCAGCGAAAAGCGGCTCGGGAAGGATGTGAACAGGGGCGTGACGACGGCCAGTTGGAGCGTGGCCAGGAGCAGTTGCGCACCGGTCATCGACAGGTGCGAGTCGCCCGTCCCGGCCAGCGTGCGGCGGACGTGGATCCAGCCGACGGGATAGCTGAGCGACGCCAGCAGCGCCATCGCCGTACCCGTGGCGTCCAGACCGTGGAAGCCCTGCCAGGCGCCGAGGACGGTCAGGACCCCGAGGAAGCCGAGGCCGAGCCCCGCGACCCGCAGCCGTGTCGGGCGGTCCTCGGACAGGGCGACCAGGGACAGGGCCATGCCCCACAGGGGCGAGGTGGCGTTGCAGATGCCGGCCAGCGTGGAGGGGACCGTCAGCTCCGCGTACGCGAACAGGGAGAACGGCAGGGCGTTCAGCAGGAACGCGGCAACCGTCAGATGGAGCCAGGTGCGCGGGCCGCGCGGCAGCCGCTCCCGCTTCACGGCCATCGCCACGACGAGCACCGCCGCACCGAACACCAGCCGGCCCAGCGTGACCTGGAACGGTGCGTAGCCCTTGGTGCCCACCTTGATCAACAGGAAGCTGAAGCCCCAGATCAGCGACAGCGCGCCGAACCGGAGGCGCCAGTCGAGGCGGGCGCGGGGAACGGCGGCGGGGCGGGCCCCGGTCCGGGCGGGGGTGACGGTGGTCATGGACGCAACGATGCTGGAGCCCACCTCTTAGCACAATCGAGAATGCTCACCCAATACCTCTTAGTATTGCTTACATGTTGAACCTGGAGCGCCTGCGCACCCTCGACGCCCTCGCCCGGCACGGCTCGGTCAGCGGGGCGGCCGAGGCGCTGCACGTCACCACCTCCGCCGTCTCGCAGCAACTGGGCAAGCTGGAGCGGGAGGTCGGGCAGCGACTCCTCGCCAAGAACGGGCGGGGCGTGCGCCTCACGGACGCGGGCCGGCTGCTCTCCGAGCACGCGGCACGCATCCTCTCCCAGGTCGAGCTGGCCCAGTCCGACCTGGAGGCGCACCGCGGGCAGGTCGTCGGCGAGCTACGGCTCTCCGCGTTCCCGACCGCCGCCCGCGGGCTGTTCCCCACCGCGCTCGCGGCCCTGCGCGCCCGGCATCCGGCCCTGCGGGTGCGCTCGTGCGAGCTGGAACCGGAAAGCGGCATCGCCGGAGTGGTGCGCGGCGACCTCGACCTCGCCGTCGTACTGGACTGGTACAACAAGCCGATGCCGGTCCCGGACGGGCTGGTGAAGGCGCCCCTGCTGGACGATCCCGCCGATGTCGCCATGCCCGCGGGCCACCGGCACGCGCAGCGCGCGGAGGTGGACCTCGGGGAGTTCGCCGACGACGAGTGGATCACCTGGGGCGAGGGCGAGTTCTGCCACGAGTGGCTGATCTTCACGCTGCGCTCGCGCGGCGTCGAACCGGTCGTCGGCCACCGCGCCGCCGAGACGCACACCCAACTGGGCCTGGTCGCCTCCGGGTTGGGCGTGTGCATCGCCCCGCGGCTGGGCCGCCACCCGGTACCGCCCGGCGTCGTCATGGTCCCGCTCACCCAGCGGGTGCGCCGCCATGTGTACGTCGTCTGGCGGGCCGACGCCGACCGCCGCCCGTCGATCCGAGCGGCGGTCCAGGCGCTGCGCATGGCGGCCGAAACGGTGGGCTGAACCCGGCGAACCGCCCCAGGGCGTGTTTCGAAAGTAGCGTCGCGGGCCAGACGGGACTTTCGGAACACGCCCTAGGGCAGGCCCAGTTTGCGGAAGTCCCAGGAGACGATCTTTTCCGGGGTCAGCCGCGCCCAGGCGTGCCGGCCGTCGTGCGGCAGCTCGTCGAGGCCGAAGTTCTTGCGGGCGAACAGGGTTTCCGGGGTGTCGAGTTCGGCGCACAGCTCGCCGGTGCGCGGCACCTCGCCGACGAACTCCACGGTCCCGGACAGCTCCACGCCGCGCAGTTGGTCGTACTCCTCGCCCGAGTCCACCACGACGGCCACCCGCGGATCGCGGCGCAGCTCCGACCAGCGTTTGCTGCGCACCACCGAGTACAGCCACAACGAGGTGCCGTCCCAGGCGAACCAGAGCGCGCTGACGTGCGGCGCGCCGTCCGCGGAGACGGTGGCGACCCGGCAGGTGCGCTGGCCGGTGAGGAACTCGTCCAGTTCACCGGGCGTCATCATGATCTTCCGGCCCCGGCGTTGAGCGACGGTCATACGGCCCCCTTCTTCCCCTCTCGGGCAATGCTCGTTAGTCTCGCCCGCCCCGCACCTCGGCGAAAGGGGGCATCGTGCCGTCCTGCGAACGGCTCAGTGAACTCCTCGATCCCACGGTCACCGTGCTGCTCACCGTGGAGTGCCAGCAGGGTGTCGTGGGCCCCGACGGGGCGCTGCCCGAACTCGCCAGGGCGGCCCGCTCGTCGGGCGCCCTCGGCCATGTCGCCCGGCTCGTCGCCGCCGCGCACGACGGCGACGTCCAGGTGATCCACGCCATCGCCGAGCGCCGCCCGGACGGCCGGGGCGCCGGCCGCAACGCGCGGCTGTTCCGCGCGGCCGAACGGCTTCCCGTGCGGCAGCTGTCCGGCACCACCGCGGTGCGCGTCGCACCCCCGATCGAGGTGGCCGAGCAGGACATCGTCGTACGACGCCTGCACGGCCTGTCACCCATCCAGGGCACCGAAGTCGACGCGCTGCTGCGCAATCTGGGCTGCCGCACGCTGATCGTCACCGGTGTCTCGGCCAACGTGGCGATCCCCAACGCGGTCTTCGACGCCGTGAACCTCGGCTACACCGCCGTCGTGCCCGCCGACGCCATCGCGGGGGTGCCCGCCGACTACATCCCCGCGATGATCCGTCACACCCTCGCGCTGGTCGCCACGGTCGCGACCACCGACGAGGTACTGGGCTGCCTCAGACGGCCACGCCGCGGGGCCTGAGCCTCACGCGAGCGTGATCTGGTCACCGGACACCGTGATGTTCTTGGCGGGCAGCGGCCGGGTGGCCGGGCCGCCCTGCACCTCACCGTCGGCGACGGAGAACCTGCTGTTGTGGCACGGGCAGACGATCGCGCCGTCGGAGACGCTGCCCACCGCGCACCCCTGGTGGGTGCACGTCGACGAGAACGCTTTGAACTGGCCCGCCGTCGGCTGCGTGACCACCACGCCCTGGCCCTTGAAGATCTTGCCGCCGCCCTCCGGGATCTCGGAGGTCTTGGCGAGCACGGTGCCGCCGGCCGCGGCGTTCTCGCCGCCTCCCGAACCGCCACCGGTGGACGCGCCGTCGCCTTGCACGTCGGTGCCACCTGCCGAGTCGGACGAGCCGGAGTCGCTGTCCGATCCGCAGGCGGCCATAACGAGGGTGAGCCCCGTCGCTCCGGCCGCCGCGACGACGGTACGGCGGGCCGGCCCCGCCCCGGATTCGAGCGATGCGCTGGTCATGAGGGGATTCCCTTCCGCGGAGCTGTCTCGTGATCCGTCAAGGGGTACGGCCCGCAGGGGCCGCCCGTTCAGACTCGGCAGAGATCCCCGCGGGGGAGGTGTGAGGGACCCGGGAGTTCCTGGAAGCGGTTCGTCCAGTACGCGGTGCGGTCCAGGCAGGCGGTCTCGGCCGCCTGGCCGGCCGCCCCGTACGCGCCGTCGTACGTCCGGTGGCCGTGACCCGCGGGCGGGGCGGCGCCTTCTGGCCGCGGCAGCGCCGAGCGTCGCCGTGGCGAGTGACCGGTTCGAGCGAACCGCCCTCGTCGATGCGCCCGTCACACGACTTCGGCCGCCCCGGAACCGGGGCGGCCGAAGACAGGGGCGGAGTCGGGTGTCGTCCGGGGCCCGTGCGGTCCTGGGCGGTCCGGTGCTCCCGAGCGAGCGTGTCACACGCGGCCGTTGGTCACACGGGTGAGGAGGCCACCCTTGGCGGCCGGATGCGCGGTGGCCCTGCCCGCCGCGAACGTCGCACCCAGCACGGTGACGAGTCCCGCGCCGACGCCCATCGCGGCCATCTTGCGGTGCTTCACCACCGTCCAGGCGGTCGTGGCACCCGAGGCGACACCGGAAGCGGCGGCGGCCGTGGTCCGTCGGGTCGACTCGACGCCCGCGGCGGCGGCCCGTCCCGCCTGCGAGGCCGCCGCGCCCCACGCCGTGGTGCCGGACTCGGCGGCCTTCTTCGCCGCGGTCGCGGACTCCTTGGACTGCCGCGCCGAATCGGCGCCGCTCCTCTTGGCCTGCCCCACGGCGGCCTGCGCCTTCTTGCGGGCGGTGCCGGCGCTGCCCGCAGTGCGCGCACGCGCGGCCTGCGGGCCCTTGCTCGAATCCTTGTTCTTTTCGGTAGCCATGATGTGCGTCTTGCCGCTGAACGGCCCGTAAAACCGGCGGGGACGGCGGGCCGGGGCCATGGCGTCAGCCGCCCTGGCCGTGCGGCAGCAGCGACCCGAGCGGACCGAGGTCCAGGTTCAGGTCGTCCATCGTCAGCCCGTAGCGCTCGCAGAGTTCGGCCATGCGGTCCTCCAGGATCATCAGCGTCATGCCGACGCGCTCCTCCTGGAACTCGTCCAGGTCGCCCTGGTCCACCCGGTGCAGGGCCGTGCGTTCCATGAGCTGGCGCAGCAGCTCGACGATGGTGAGGACCAACTTGATCAGGTCGCGTTCCACCGTCTCCGGGTCCGTGCGCAGCCGCTGGGCGATGTCCCCGCCGCGCGAGCCGGGTTCCGTGCCCCCGCCTGCCTCCTGAGGGGGCGCGGGCACGAGGCCGAAGGCGCGGGCCGCCGACCGCGCGACCGCGGCGAAGTCGTCGTGCTCCGCCGTCATGGCTCACGCACCCAGGGCGACGGCTCCTCGCCGGTGATCGACCTGATGACCGCGCGCAGGTTGATGTGGACGAGATCGACGTCCGCGACGGACAGCACGAGATCCCCGGTCAGAACGGCACCGCCGGACAGGAGCCGGTCCAGCAGGTCGATCAGGGCCACTTCACGACCCGACAGCGATTCCTCCTCGAAGCCGTCGAGCCGCGCGCCGGCCGCCGGGATGTCCCAAGGCAGGGTGGTCATCGGACTTCCGCCTCTCCCCGGTCGACGTCTGTCGTGAACGAGTACGGAGCCCAGGGGCCCGTCACCTCGACCCGCACCCCCGGCACTCCCTGAGCCAGCGAGGAGACGGCGGCACGGAATGCCGCGCGGTCCGAACGCGCCACGAGATACGCCTCGTTGGCGATGTTCTCGCCCGGCCGTGGAGCCAGGCCGGCCTGCTGCGGGCGGTGCGCCGCACGTGCCCGCGCAAGCCCGGACACCGTCTGCGGCAGCAGTGCCGCCACCTCGCCCGCGGCACGGTAGGCCTCGCGGTGGCCGCGCCGCTGCGCCTGGCGGCGACGGAGATACGCACGCCCCGGAGTGTCGGCGCCGGCCCCCGCGTGCGGCGGCTGCGAGGCAGCGCCGGCGGCCGCGGGCCGCTGCGGAGGCACCGGGGTCGCGTACACCTTCACACCGAGTTCCTCATGGCCGTCCAGCCAGTCGAGGAGCCGCCGGAACCGATCGGCGTCGGAACGCAGAACGCCGGCCACGCGCGCGTCGTCGAGATACACCGTCGCGAGCCGCATCGGCAGCACGGTGGCACGGCTGTGCACGGCGTCCACCACCGCGTTGTGCGCGCGGGCCAGAGCCTCCAGCCGCTCCAGATCGTTCAGGCGGGCTTCCAGGCCCTCGGCGCCGAACTCCTCGGCGGGCACGGAGGCCACCACGGCCGCGAGCCCGTTGTGCCGGACCAGCCGCAGACCGGTCCCGCCCGCCGGCGCCGGGGGCGCGTCGGGCACGAACGGCGGGTCGGGGGCGTTCGCGCGGCACACCGCGTACAGGTAGGAGACGGTGCCGGCTTTACGGTCCGTCGTCATCGCTCCTCGCTCCCTTCGGGCCTGTACGGCTCCCGCTCGCCGTCGGTGGTCTCGGCCCCGGGGAGGGCCGTGGCCGCGCGCAGCTCCGCGACCTCGGCGCGCAGCCGGGCGATCTCCGCGGCCTGACCGTCGGTGCTCCCGGCCGGCGCGGCCGTCCGGGCACGGCCGCCCGCGTGGCCCGCCGTCATCTGCCGGTCCGGCGCGTCGTCACCGGCGCGGGAGGAGAGCGAAGGATCGTGTTCCCACCAGTCGATGCCCATCTCCTTCGCCTTGTCCACGGAGGCGACGAGCAGCCGCAGTTTGATGGTCAGCAACTCGATGTCGAGCAGGTTGATCTGAATGTCCCCCGCGATGACCACGCCCTTGTCGAGGACGCGTTCCAGGATGTCCGCGAGGTTGGCGGAGCCACCCTGCGCCGGCGGCCCGTAGGGGGCTGCGGCAGGGGACCCACCCGTACGGCCGGCCAGTGAGTCGCGCATGTCAGTTCACCCTCGTACTGATCGTCGTGGCGTCCTCGGACTCCTCGCCGTCGCGGATCTCGCCGCGCCAGGCGTCGGTGGCCGCTCCTCGCATCATGACGAACCTGCGGTACGCCTTGAGGTCGAGCCGCGCCCGCCTGCCCTGCGCACGCCAGATGGTGCCGGTCTTCTCGAACAGCCCCTTGGGGACGTACTCAAGCACCATCAGCACCCGGGTCAGGTTGTCGGTCAGCGCGTGGAAGGTGACGACACCCTTCACGGCGCCCTTGGCGCCTTGCGTCGACCACGCGATGCGCTCGCCGGGCACCTGCTCCGTGATGTGCGCGGTCCAACTCCGGGTCGGCTTTGCGGCCTTGACCGTCCGGTCGCCGGAGGTGTCGTCGGCCTCATCGGCACTCACGACACCTTTGGCGAAGGCGGAGAACTCCTGGAACCGCGGCCACTGGTCGTACGCCTCCCGCACCGGCACGCCGACGTCGATGTCCTCGCTGATGGTGACGGCCTTGGCCGTGCCTTGGCCGCTCCCCGGGCTCTTCCCGAGCGCCCCCTTCGCCTTGTCCTTCAGGGAGTTCTTGAGATGACGCCGGCCCAGGGTGTTCTTGAGACGACGCCGGCCCAGAGCGGTCACCGTGTGCGCGGCGCGGGCCAGCAGATAGTTCCGCAGCTCTTCCTTGAGCCGGTCGGCGGCGGGGCTGGCCATGATCTCCTCGCGCAGCGCGCGGAACGCCGGGTCAGCCATGGCCGCCACCTCCGCGGCTGGTCCTGCGGGCGGTACCGGAGACCGCCTTGCGTGCGGACGAGGCGGACTTCCGCGCGCCGGACGATGCCTTGCCGGTGCCGCTGGACGACGCCTTGCGGGTGCCGCCGGACGCCGTCTTCTTCGCGGCGCCGGAGGTAGGAGCACCTGTGCTCGACGGGCTTCTGCGCGGCGCCGCCTTGGCCTTCGCGGAGCCCTTCGCCGGACCCTTCGCGGCGCCGCCCGCGGATTCGTCACGCGCGTCGGCGTCTTCACGCGCGTCGGCGTCCTCGTCGCGTGCGTCGGCGTCCTCGCGCGGGAAGTCGGGCTTCGCCGCCTCCCCATGGCCGCCACCGTTCTCAAGCCGCAGCGTGCGCTCGTGCAACGAGTCGGCAAAGCCGCCGATCCGCCGAGTGAGCGCGGAAGTGGCGGCGGACTTGGTGGCGTCGAGGAACTCCCGGCGGACCTGGTCGTCCAAGCCCTCCAGCAGCGGGGAGTTGCTGAGCGCGGACCCCAACCGCCTGGGATCGAGGTTGAGTTTCCTGCCGGCCAGTACCATCCCCAGTCCGATGGCCACCTTGGCTTTCTTCGTACGTCCGAGAACGTAGCCTCCTACCAGGGCCGCGCCTATCTGGACGTTGTGGGGCATCATCTGGTGCGCACCTCGTTCTCCGGTATGAGAGGGCCGTTCACCCGTTCACTCGTTTCCCCGTGGATCCGTGGGCCGTGCGATGTCATCGATCGAGGCCGAGTCGCCATCGCTCGTACTGGATGGACTCCAACGTGTCGAGCAGTTCGTCCTCGCGCCGGTCGAATTCCTCGGCGGAGATTCGCCCCGCGACGAACTCCCTTTCGAGTTCCGCCAGTTGCCCGCGTACCGGGCCGGGGTCGTAATATTCCTGCTCGGCGACCGTCAGCACCTGTCCGAGCACCCAGGTGAATCCGCGGACCGGGGCCACCGGCAGGGTGAGGAGCTGAGTGATGAGCCCCATCAGACGAAGCTGTACGGCGGGAGCGGGCCGTTCAGCCGGATCGTGTACGCATCGCCGTGCAGCGCGGCCTCCTCGTGCACGGCCTGCGAAAAGGCGGCGGCCTTGTCGCGCTTCACCAGGAACGACACATTCAGCAAGGCGTCCTGCGGTGCCTCACCCACCACGGTGTCGAGCGCGGCGGGGGAGAGCCGCTCGGTGATCTCCTTCGCTTCCCGTTCCTGGCGGGCCTCGACCTCTTCGGCGATGAGTTCACCGAGGCGCATCTTCTCGTTCTGCGCGTCCGGGTTCTCCCGGGTGAACTCGTTCAGCCGGCGGATCTCGTCCGATGCGCGAACGATCTCCTTCAGCAGATCGTCCGCGTCCCGCGAGACCTTCACATTGAACTCAAGACAGCCGTCCAGCTGCGCAAGCAGTTCCTTGTAGCTTTCCCGGCGGTCGTCGAGGACCGCCGCCACCTGCGCGTCATCCGGTCCCACGAGCCCGAACCGCATGGGCAGCGCGGCGCCGTCGGCCATCAGGCTCTCCAACACGGCCTGGTGCGCGGCCACATCCCTGCGCTTGGCCCGGAGGCCGTCGGGCGCGTCACTGACGACCGCGGTCAGTTCCCCGGCCCGCACCGTACGCACCGTGGCGGCGGGCTCGCCCACCCCGTTCAAGGCGTCGACGCGGAGCGGATGGTCGGACGCGGTGATCGCGTAGACGTAGGTGGGCATGGACTACTCCTCCCGGCGGCGGGTCGTACGGCGGCTCGACGACGTCGACTTGCCGGCGCGCTCGCCCTCTCCCTCACCGTCGGAGTGGCTCTGGAGGGAATCGGTGATCGCCTCGACCGCTCCGGTCAGCGCTCCCTTGCTCTTGCCCCTCGCGCCGCGCTCCATGGAGTCGCCGACGAGATCGGTGAGGCCGGAGGGCTTGTTGCGGCCCGACTCCAGGTCGAGCCTGTTGCACGCCTCGGCGAAGCGCAGATAGGTGTCCACACTGGCTACGACGACGCGAACGTCGATCTTGAGTATTTCGATCCCGACCAGGGAAACCCGGACGAAGGCGTCTATGACGAGACCGCGGTCGAGTATCAGTTCCAGGACGTCGTAGAGATTCCCCGAACCACTACCGCTCGTCGGAACACTGGACTGCTGAACTATGCTCACGGTGCTACTCCCTTTCTTTCTCGTGCCTCATCGGTCGACCCGGCCCCGCGCGTAGCGTTGCGCGCGCTCGTAGCCGGTCAGTTCGCCCCGGTCGTCCATGTCGACGCGATACGACGCCATGACACTGGACGTGTCCGGAACGCGTTCGATCTCCACGACCTCCACGGAGGCGGTCCAACCGTCGTCGGTCCTCTTGATCGCGGACACCGAGTCCGGTTCCCTGCCGAGCAGTTCGGCGAGTTGGGCAGCGGCGCGGCGCATCGCTTCGGCAGCGCCGATGCGTTCGCGTTCGCTTCCGCTGTCGCCTGCGTCGTTCCTCTCGGTTCTCGTCATCGTCCGTCCGTAGCCTCGTGGAAGAAGAAGGGGTGGCCGGAGCCGCGGCGCGGTACGGGACGTCGTAGCCGTACGCACTCGGCGGGTCGGCGGCGTCCTCGCGCAGCGGCGTCGAGACCTGTCCGGCCGTTTCCGGGGCTTGCTCTTTGTGTAGGGATCGCGTGCCCGTCACTACCGGATCCATGCCCGAAGCACGTCAGCGCGGGCACTGAGGACGCGACTTGAGCCACCGTGACCGCCACAGAGACGTGGGCGAGCACCTGCACGACTGCCCACCGGAAGCCGCGTCGGCGGCCTCGGCCCAGGTTGACTCGCCCCACGTCCCGTAGGGCGAGCCTGTGAGCTTGAGTGGACGGTCGGGGGCCGCCCGAGCCTTGTGCGGGTGCCGGGCCGCGGTGACCTCGTCGACGGGGATGATCAGGCGGACAAGCGCTACGGCGGACGTCAGGCATCCCCGGCCTGGGATGAGGGATACCCAGTTCGACAGCTGGACGCTGCGCTCCCCGCTGGGTCTCCTGCTGCTTTGAGCGCAGAAAGCTGCTGAGGACGAGGCGAGTCCGCAGGGTTTCCTTGTCGACTTGGCCGCGGGGGCTTCGGCCCAGGAAGCCGGCGTTTTGGACTCGACCCAAGGCACGGATCAGGCCGCGTGCCCTTTCCCGGTCGTAGCGGCCGACGCGGGGCTGAGCGTGTGAGCGCTTTTCATGACGGGTGTTCAGTCGGTTGCTCCTGCGCAGTTGTGTCCGGATGGCGGGGCGTCCTCTCGCGGTGAGTGGTCGTGTCCCGCCGGGTGGTGTAAGCGATCATGCGCCTCGCCCTCCGGAACCTGGCTCGCGAGGATCTCTCCGTTGGGCTCGGCACGCGAAGCGGCCCGGTCAGGCGCCGGGAGCGCCCCGGTCGTTCGAAGTTCCCGCTGTGGCCTGCGAGTTCTGGTCCCTTGATCGGCTACACCACTCGGCGGGACGCCATCCGGTGAGTGCAGCCGAGTCCGTGTTCAGAGGGTGCGGCGATGGCGCGGTCCCCTTGGCAAGCCCGGGCGTGCGGCGGGGACGGGCAGCGGATCGGGGCGGCGGTGGGGACGCGGGGAGGCTGGTCCCGCGGGATAGGTGAGTCCGATGTGTGTGCTGGTCGCGGCCACGGCGAATGCCGTCCGTCGGCCCGATCTGCCGCCAGGTGGGCAGCAGGCCGCCGCCGCAAAGCTCCGGGTCCCTGCGCGAAGACGTTCGCGACCGCCGGATGCGGAACAGCACCGCAGCATCGCCAGGGACGTCCCCGGAGAAGAGTCGGCCTCCCTGCGCCTCCCGTAAAAGAACGATCGTTCTTGACTGGTCGTTCTTTAATCGCATACGGTCATGGGCATGGGACGACCACGCGCCTTCGACACCGATCAGGCCATCAGTACCGCGGCCGCCCTCTTCGCCGCCCACGGCTACGAGGGCACCTCGGTGGACGACCTGGTCACAGCCACCGGCGTCCACCGAGGCAGTCTCTACAAAGTCTTCGGCTCCAAACGGGGCCTGCATCTGACCGCCCTGCGCAACCACCTCGACCACGAGATCCACCCGACCACCGCCGCCATCGCCACCCTCATCGACCCCACGCAGGCACTGACAGCAGCCATCGCCTCGTACGACAACGGCCCGGCCGCCGGACTTCTCCTCCTTGCCGCCGCCGAACGCGCCCCCCACGACCCAGAGGTTGCCGCGCTGGTCGCGGAAGGCGTCACCGCTCTGGAGGACGCCCTGCGCCCCTCCCACGGTGACGCCGCCCCTCAACTCGCCTGCACCGTCCTCGGTACCCGCCTGCGCCTGCGCGCCCAGCCGACCGCCCCCAAGGAGCACTGACATGGCCCTGATCTCCATCGACCGCGAACGCGGCCTGCTGACCGCCGAATTCCAGGGCCTCGACAAGCTCTGGACTCTCAAGAGCCGCCTGGAAATCCCCCTCGCCCATGTGCGTGGCGCCACCCACGACCCCGGTATCGCCCGCGAACCGAAGGGCATCCGCGTCGGCGGCACCTACTTCCCCGGTGTGATCACCGCCGGCCGCTTCCGCCGCGACGGTGAACGCCTCTTCTGGGACGTGAAGAACCCGGACAAGGCGGTCGTCATCGAACTCGCCGACGCCGAAAGCTACGACCGCCTCGTCATCGAGGTCGACGACCCCCGCGCCACGGTGGCCCTCATCGAACGGTCCATCGCCCGCGGCTGAACCGTGACTTCAGGCTTGGACGCCCTTCTGGCGGCCCTGTACGTGTTCATCGACGACCACGTGCCGCCTCGTCGCCGGATCGGGCGACCGCCGAAGCCGTCGGACGCGGAACTGCTGTGCCTGGCCGTGACGCAAGCGCTGCTGGGCTTCAACTCTGATCGACTCCACCCCGCTGCCGTGCGCGGTCTCCCACGAGACGGTCAAACCTTCCGAGCCTGCCGGGCACGCCGGCTACGGACACTGCCGCAGCCACTTGCGTTCTCCTGGGGCTTCCGGCTGTACCTGCCGACCACCGCCGAGGGCATGTCAGCCACCTGGGGCCTGGCCGGCCCCAAGCCCGGCGAGCGAGAGGCGACGACGGCGTTACCGGAACGCGATCACCACCTGATCCGGGCCGGGCAGCCGCTTCCCGCCGACACAATCAGCTGACACGGCCGACACTCCGGACAGGTGGAACCGCCTC
The DNA here is from genome assembly GCF_040298665.1 of Streptomyces sp. NPDC001508. Taxonomy (NCBI): domain Bacteria; kingdom Bacillati; phylum Actinomycetota; class Actinomycetes; order Kitasatosporales; family Streptomycetaceae; genus Streptomyces; species Streptomyces sp. NPDC001508. Next base: position 1,185 of record NZ_JBEPAP010000058.1, on the reverse strand, counting down.
CGCCAGGGCATTCATCAGGTGTGTATCGGTGGATGGTGCACTCCTGCCTTGCCCTCATCAAGGGGCAGGAGGCAAACGGTTCGGGGACTCGCACGACGGGGAGGGACGCGAGATGCTGATCGAAAGGGTGTTCCGCAGCGAGGACTTGCCCCCGGCCGACCGGTTCGACTCCTGGCGCGAACTGGTCGGCCAGACCCATGCTCCACTGGAGCTGCGCAGTGACCACTGGGCGGATTTCCGGGCTTCCCAGCGCCTGCTCGACCTCGGTGCCGTATCCGTGTGGCCGACAGCCTTCCAGCCACTGTGCTTTCGGCGGACGCCGAAACTGATCCGGCAGTCCGATCCCGAGGGGCTGCATATCTCCCTGCCTCTGGGCGGGGCGCTGCGCGCCGTCCGGGGCGAGGAAGAGGCCGTGTACGGGCCGGACAGTCTCTGTGTCGTCGACACCTCGCGGCCCGTCGACATCCACGGGGGCGACGACGTCGGCCTGCACACGGGAGTTGGGCTGGAAGTCCCCAAAGCACTGCTGCCACTGCCCCGCAACCAGTCCGACCAGGCGGCCCGGCTGCGGCTGTCAGCGCAGGACGGGTTCGGCTTCCTGCTGGCACAGCTGCTCACCCAGCTGGCGAGAGGCACGAATTCGTACCAACCCTCCGATGGACCCCGGCTCGGGACCGTCGTGGTCGATCTGGTGTCCGCACTGATCGCCCATGCCTTGGACTCGGGCAACTCGCTCCCACCGGAAACCCGTCGGCAGGCGCTCGTCCTACGCATCCGCGCCTTCGTCCAGCAGCACCTGCACGACCCGCATCTGACCCCGCGTGCCATCGCCGCCGCGCACCACATCTCCATCAGCTACCTGCACCGCCTCTTCCAAGAGGAAGACGACACGGTGACCGCCTGGATCCGCAGCCAGCGCCTGGAACGCGTGCGCCGCGACCTCGCCGATCCCGCGATGCGCGCCATTCCCATTTACGCCGTCGCCGCCCGCTGGGGCTTCCCCAGGGCAGCCGACTTCACTCGCACGTTCCGCACCGCTTATGGCATCCCGCCAAGGGACTACCGCAACCAAGCGCACGGTGTCGCCGAGTGAGGTTTTCTCAGCGAAATGATCTTCGCGAAACGTTGTGAACCGCTCATCCCTGGGCGGATCGGATGAACCCACCCTGGTCGTGGGCAGACGTA
>NZ_JBEPAP010000057.1:0-61793 GCF_040298665.1 Streptomyces sp. NPDC001508 | reverse complement strand
GCCATTCGTGCTGGTCATCTGGGGTGGGGCTCCTGTCTCGCCCAGGAAGGATAACCCGGCATACCGGGTGTCTCATCACAGACTGACAGGGAGGGTACGGGTGATGGCCATAGCCCCCGGCATCGTCGACACCCCGATGATGGCCAGTTTTTCCGACGAGGTCCGGGCCTCTCTCGCCCAGGGTGTGCCCTTCCCGAAACGGCTGGCGAGCCCCGCCGAGTACGCGCGCCTGGTAGTCATGCTCGCCGAGCACGACTACCTCAACGGCGAGACCGTCCGTATGGACGGGGCCCTGCGCATGGCTCCACGCTGACCTTCCAGCCTCTAGCCTTCGCCTAGCCTTAGGCTAGCCGAGCAACGGCGGGAACGGCGACGGGCCCGTCCCGCCGCAGGTGCTGCGGCGGGACGGGCCCGGGTGGAACGGCTGTGGCGACTCAGTAGCTCTGGTCGAGGCGACGCAGCTCCGGGAAGTCACGGCGGATCTGTTCGTGGGCTACAGGCGGAACCTCGGGGCAGATCGTCGGGTAGCGGCGAAGCAGCGTGCGCTCGGCACGGGTGACGTCGAGCAGGAGCTGCAGGGCCGCGTCTCTGCTGTCGATGGGCTCGCTGTAGTGGTCGCGGCTCGTGCGGGAGATGATCCAGCCGGTGATCCCCTGTTCGTCGTCCGAAGAGGGGTAGAACTAGGCTGCTGCCAGCACCTGTCCTTCAGCGCCACGGTGAGCGGAGGCGGTGACGCGGGTTTCGTAGCGGCCTCGGGCCGTCTGGATCCGCACGCAGGTGCCGTCGAAGAGCGGGGTGTGCTCGGTGGTGTCGGTCATGTCTCCTACTTCGCAGGGGAGCGGCGGGGCAGAGCCCATTGAGGTCGGACATGGCCGTCCCGAAGGGATCAGGACGCGATGTGGATGCACTCGGCGCGCGCACAACATCCGCGAAGGCCACGGGACCACCGCCGTATGGCGGCCCTGCGCCGCCGCCACAGCCGACCCCGTCGCCGCTCTCGTCGCTGCCCGCACCGCCGCCACGCGGAGCTGACGGATTAAGCTGGCCAGGGCACCCGAAGGAGGACACGATGACGACCGCATGGGACGCGTTGCCGCCCTGGATGCTGCCACCCCGGCCGAGTGGTTGGGAGGCCGATGACCTCGACAACGCACCCGACCTCCCGCGGCACACCGAGCTCATCGATGGAGCGCTGATCTTCATGATGTCCCCGCAGCGGTCCTGGCACGCCCGCGTCGTCACCCGGCTTACGACCGCACTGGACAATCAGGCTCCCGAGGGATTCGAGATCGACCGGGAAATGACGGTCAAGCTGAACGAGAAGAACCGGCCCGAGCCTGACGTCCTTGCTGTCACGGTCCCATACGACCCGAACCGCACGCGCTACCTCCCCGACCAAGTCGCCCTCGCCATCGAAGTCGTCTCGGACGAGTCCGCTGACCGTGACCGGTCGCTGAAGCCGTTCAAGTACGCGCAGGCAGGTATTCCGCACTACTGGCGCGTCGAGGAGGAAAACGGCCTCCCCGTCATCCACACGTACGAGCTGGACGACACCACCCGCGCCTTCGTCGCCACCGGTATTAGCCGCGAACGCTTGAAGACAGCAGTCCCTTTCGGTATCGAACTCGACTTGCCCCGTCTTGTTCTCTGATCACAGTGCCGTTTGAGCCGTGGTGCTTTCCGTGGGAGTTGACGAAGTCATCCGTGAGCACCGTCGGCCGACGCGAGCCCGGTGGTGTGAACGGACTCGGTCAGCTCTACACCCTTGTGTAGGCGACCGCTGCCCCTGCTGCGTACGACGGGCGACTGCCAGCGACTGAAAGCCGGGGAAGACCGAGCTGGAGCGGCCGGAACGGGAAGTCTGCGTCCCCTATGAGTGCGGCTGCGCTTGGCGATCGAAACGACCAGCCCGAGCGCCGCCGGGCAGTGCCCTGTCCGCGCCGACGACCGCGTCCGCCTTGACCGACTGCGAGTCGGTCACGTCGGCCGTCGGCTCCGCTTCCCGTCCCAGACGATGAAAGACAACAGCTACTCACATGAACCCACGCACCGAGAAGGGCTCGAGTACGGGGCTGATGGCACCGTCAACGATGAGGTCGGCCAGCAGATTGGCCGATGCCATCGACTGGCCCACACCAAGCATCCCGTGACCTGTGGAGACGTAGACGTTGGTGATCCCTGGGAGGGCGCCCATCACCGAAAGTCCGTCGGGCGTCATCGGCCGCTGGCCCGCCCAAGGCTCGCCAACGATGGTCATCAGCGTCGTGTCGATGAACTGCCGGGTCGTGGCGATCATGCCTGCCACCGTCCGCCGGTTGACGCGTAGGTTCTGAGGGCCGAGTTCCATGCCGCCGACGATCCTGATTCCATCGGCGACCGGAGTGACACCGACCTTTGTGATCGAGAAGTACATGGGTTGCCGAGGAGACCGTGCCATCCGGACGTGGATGGAGTACCCCTTACCCGCTCGAAGTGGGATGCGGTAGCCAAGTCCGCACGCCAGCCGGGCCGAGCCGAGCCCGACGGCGAGCACGACAACGTCCGCCGGGAGGTGACCGAGCGCCTCCGTCTTGACACCCGTGGCGCGGTCGCCGTGCCGGACTACTGTGTCGACGGCGTCGTTGTTGAGCACCCGGACACCGTTTTCGACCAGGTGTTTCTCGAGCGCCTGGACAAGGCGAGCCGGGTCGACGTGCCGTTCCGATGCGAGCAGGAAGCCGGATTTCACCTCGCGAGACACGGTTGGCTCGATGTCGCAGATTTCGTCCCGGTTGAGAACGGAGGCCGAGACGTCGAATCCCTCCGCACGCAATGCCCTCCATGCGTTCCGAGCGTTCCGCGGGCCTGCACGAGATCGGCGCCGGACGCCCGGACTCTGGCGCTCAACGCGCTGTGGGCCGTGGCCGCGCTCCGCAGGCCGATCACCGGACTGGACCGCCCACGCCCGTCACCGAGCGCAGTTGACCTAGGCTGGCGCACTGGACCGCTCGTGGCCTCTTCGTCCCTTCCTGCCGCGCGGCACCACTGAGTTACTCGTCGCGGCGTTCGCTACACCCTTCTCCCGGAGGACCGTTGTCCCAGATATCCGCCAGCGACGTCGATCTCTACACCGAATCGGCGCGCACCGACCCGTACGCAATCTATGCCGAGCTTCGGGCTCTGGGGCCTGTGGTGCGCCTGCCTCCTCACTCGCGGCGGCGTGCCCCTCCCCTGAGCAGAGCGGAGGCGAGGACGCACAGGCCCCGGTCGGCGTCACGGGCCGTGAGCCGGCTCCCGGCCCACGAGGCGTCGGTAGTCTCCAGGACGCGACCGGCGAACATGGGTCCGCGGCGTGACCGCAGACCACATGGGTCCGCGTCTACGGGCGGTCCGTCGGCCGGTGCGGTCCGGTCAGGTCCATTCGGGGGGCCGGTGGAAGTGGGCCGGGGTGTGATGGGGGGTGGGCCTGGAAGGACTGGAAGAGGTAGGTGAGGAGGCGGCGGGCGGCGGGCAAAGCGGTTTCGGGGGGTTGGCGGGCCAGGCCGCTCACCGCCAGGAGGAGCAGTGGGATGTCGGCGGTGTCAAAGTCCTCGCGGAGCTGTCCGGCGTCGCGGGCGCGTTGGACCAGGTGGTTCAGGCCCACCTCGACGCAGGCGCGTTCGCGGTCGTAGTCCAGTACCTCGGGGAAGCCGGTCATGAACACGGTGTCGAAACCTCGGTCGGTGACCAGTGTGGTGCACGCCGTTTCCAGGAGGACGTAGAGGCCGTGTCCTGGGTTGGGGTCGGCCAGTGCCTCATCGAAGACGGTCGCGCATTCGGTGAGCTGGTCGTCGAGGGCAGCGGTGAGGAGTGCGGAGCGGGTGGGAAAGCGACGGTAGAGGGTGGCGACGCCGACGCCGGCCCGGCGGGCCACCGTGCTCACGGGTGCGTCGACGCCCTGGGCCGCGAAGACCTCTCGTGCCGCCCTCAGGACGCGTTCGCGGTTGCGGCGGGCGTCGGCGCGCAGGTCCGCGGAAGGCGTGTTTACGGCCGTTCCCAGGGGCGCTGCTGAGGCGGGATCGTCCGCGTCATGAGAGATCTCATCAGGCATGTTTCTCACTTGCCGGCCAAGTGGACAGTGCCGCCCACTGACGTGGTTAGCGTGAACGAACCAAGCCTATCGACCTCCTAGTCCGAGGAGAATCATGCAGGACCTGTCTCGTCTGTCCGGTACCACGGCGCTGGTTACGGGGGCGTCAGGTGGTATAGGCGCCGAGTTCGCCGCCAGGCTCGCTCAGCGTGGTGCGGACCTCGTCCTCGTGGCCCGATCGGGCGACAAACTGGAGACGCTCGCCTCGTCCCTGCGCTCCGCACACGGAGTGCGCGTGCTGACGGAGAAGCTGGACCTGTCCGAGCCCGAGGCGCCTCGGGCAATGTTCGAGTGGACCGTCGAGCACGGGCTGGAGGTCGGTTTCCTCGTGAACAACGCAGGCGGCGGTGTCGGCGGGGCAGCGGCGAAAGCCGACCCGGCGGTCGTCGCAGCGATGATGAACCTGAACGGGCAAGCCGTGGTGGAAAACACGATCCGCTTCCTGCCGGGCATGGTCTCACGTGGCTGCGGAACAATCGTGAACGTCACGAGCGCTTCCGCGTTCATGCCCACGCCCTACCTGGCCGCCTACGGCGGGAGCAAGGCGATGGCGCAGTCATTCACACTGGCGGTCGGTGCCGAGGTCGCCGACGCGGGCGTCCGGGTGCTGGCGGTCTCCCCGGGAGTGACCGTCACAGGGCAGAAGTCCGAGGACATCCTGCCCGCAATGGCGAGATTGGGCGGGCTGCGGCAGCCGGAGCAGGTCGTCACCACCGCTTTGCGCGCACTGGACTCGCGCAAGGCGTCGGTGGTCGACGGCCGCCGCAACGCGCTGTTCGCTCGTCTGGTCCAACGCCTGCCGGATCGGACGACCCGCGCGCTGGGACGCCGGCTGGCAACGAGGCTCAGCAGCTTTTGACCGACGGGACACGCGCCGATGACTACCGCCCGCCCTCGTGACTGAGAGGACGCCGTGGCCACACGGTGCGCTGCGCGGTGAACGGGATGATCCCCAGCGAGACCGACGCCAGCGGCATCACCGCCAGGAGGTGGGGCAACCGCCCACGGAACGTCCCGTCCTGGAGGCCGTTGTGCAGCCCTCAAAGGACAGACTGATGCACGTACTTGCCGCGAGTACTGCCGCAAGGACGACCGCGCAGCGCTGCGACTGGCCCCGTGTGACACATCGGGGCGGTTGCGCCGCTGGGGTCACCTCGGTCACGGTGCGGGAGTGCGCCGACAGGCCGGTTCACACCGGCATGGCCCGCGCGTCCCACGCGAGACGATAGTCAATGATCAACGGCTACGGGAGCTTCGCGCGGCTGGTCGAGTTCGCACTCCGGCCTCCCGGCCAGGCGAACCGCGACGGATCAGAGCGGCCCGGGCTGAGGAGAATAGCGGGTGGGCTGTGCCGTCCGAGATTGCGTGGTTGCCCAGATGGTGAGGAGTTTGAGCCGGTCCTCGGATGCGGTGCCGGGTTCGGCAGTGTAGGTGATCAGGTCGTGCACGGCTCGGTCCGACAAGGGTAGGTCGAGGGACTGGAAGGTCAGTTCCAGGTGGCCGACGTCGGGGTGCTGGAGCCGTTTGACGCCGTCGTGGCGCATCAGGACGTCGTGCGCGGCCCATTGGCTGCGAAACTCCGGGCTGAGGGTGGACAGCTCGCCGACGAGTTCGCGCAGTGCCCGGTCGCGGGGCTCGCGCCCGACCTCGGCGCGCAGCAGGGCGGCGGTGGCGACGCCGGCGGCGTCCCAGTCGACGAAGAAGTCATGTGCACCAAGGTCGAGGAAGATATAGCGGGCGATGTTGGGGCGGCCACGCTTGTCGATGGTGGCGCTGTCGAACATCGGCGCGAGCAGGGCTCGGGCCAGAGGGTTGCTGGCGACGATGTCCGTGCGGCCGTTGCGTACGAACGCCGAGGACATCGTCATGGAGTCGAGCAGCCACTGGACCCGGGGCGGGACCTCGACGTCCCTGCGACGCGACGGCGTGCGACTCTCGTGCCGCGATGACCGGGCCAGGTCGAACAGGTAGGTGCGTTCGTCGTCGTCCAGTCGCAGGGCACGAGCGACCGCGTCAAGAACGTCTTCGGACACGCCGCCGATGTGCCCCTTCTCCAGCCGCGTGTACCACTCCGTGCTCACGCCGGCGAGGACGGCGACCTCCTCGCGCCGCAGCCCGGCGACCCGGCGACGGGCGCTGGTCGGCAGTCCGGCCTGCGCCGGGGTGATCCTGGCGCGTCGCTCTGGTCGCCATGCGCCTGCCGCCCGGCGTGATCCTGGACGGCGAGGCCGTGGTGTACGTCGCTGATAACCAAGGCCCTGCGCGGATCAGCTTCAAGGCGGCGCAGTCCCGGTCGCTGTCCAGCCCTCGCCGTGCCCAGGAGCTCGCGGACCGGTGCCCGGCGGCGTACGTGGCGTTCGATGTCCTGGCTCATCCGGCGGCGGGCTTCCCCGACCTGCGCCCGCGTCCGTACACGGAGCGCCGCCAGGTCCTCCTGGGACGTACTCGCCGGCGTCGGTGCGCCGATCGTGCCGGTATGGTCGACCACCGACCTGGACGAGGCCCTGCTCTGGTACACGGCGCTCAAGGGGACGGGCGTCGAGGGAATCGTGGCGAAGCCGCTGCTGTCGGCCTCCAAGGCGGGCCGGATCTGATCGGAAGTCAGGCATGCGGACACGGTCGACGCAGCCGTGGTCGGGTTCACCGTCACCGCCCGGCACCCGAAGTCGCTCGCCGCACGGCCGCCCGACGGACGCGTGGTGCTGTCCCAGCGGCTGACCACGGCGCTCGCCTCTGCCGTCGCCCGGCGTCTGGTCCCCCTGACGGGACGCGGCTGACCACGGCGCTCGCCTCCGTCGTCGCCCGGCGTCTGGTCCCCCTGGCGGGAGGCGCGTTCACGAAGGCCGGTGTCTCCTGCACGCCCGCCGCGGGCGACGCCGTGGTGGAGGTCGTGGCGGGCACCACCCGGCACTCGGTCGTCACCGTGGTCCGCCCGCGCTGACCTAAGAACTCACGAACTCGCAAGTCTCCTGTCCGGCCCCGCTGTCGTCGGGTCGGCCGACGTCTCCTGGGCCGGGGCGGGGGCCAACTGCGGTGGTGGCGTGCCGCCTTGCTGCCGGGCGGCTGTGGCTCGGCTGGTCAGTCACCGTGATGTGTGGCGAGCCTTCAGCCCCTGGCTACGGCCGGCGCAGGGAGATCGTCCTCAGCGGCTCCCATGTGATGGTCGTGGTGCTGCCGACCGTTGTGGCGGTGACGTCGACCAGGTGGACCGCGGTGACAGGCAGTGGGGCGTGGCCGGGCCGGACGCGGCGCAGGATGCGTTGTGCCTGGTCGGAGTCCGCCTCGCCGTGGGCGTAGGCCGTGGTCAGGTGCGGGAGGCCGAAGGGGTAGCGGCAGGCGTCGTCCCCGAGGACGGTGCGGGTCGTCTCCCGGGTGAGGGTGTGAAGTGCGGCGAGGTCCTCGTCGGAGTGGAGGTCGGCGATCACGCCGGAGCAAGTCGTGGCACAGCTCGTGTCGCATTGGAGGCACATACGAGATGCATGCTGCGCTCGGCTGCGGTGTCGGTGTCGCATTCGAGGTCCGGCTCAACGGACACGAGTGTGCTGCATGTCATGCCCCTGTGGTCGTCCGTTCGCGCCAAGGGGATTGCGGGCGAGAGACTCCCTGATACTCCCGTGGTGACGACGCACACGGCCTCGGTGATTACATCGCATCCCTGATTGCGGAGGCGAGTTCTGGCAGGTTCCAGTACGCGGAGTGCGTCCATAGCCCTGCGGTGGCGGTGTGGGGCAGCGGTAGGTCGACCGGGGATGTCCCGTCGGCGAGACGGAAGACGTGGGCAGCAGCGAAGGCGAGTATGTCGAATGGCTGCCACAGGTTGGTCCAGCGGTCCAAGGAACTCGGCAGGGTGACCGGCTCGTGTTCGGTGTAGGGCGAAAGTTGTCCTCCCCGGGGGTCGCAGAGGTGGAAGTACGACGGTTGGGAACCGAAGGTGAGCAGCGATGACGTCCACAGCGGTTGTTGGGCGGTGGCCATGTCGACAGCGATCACCCCGCCGAGGCTGTGCGCAACCAGCCGTACACGGCGGTCCGGGCGGCGTCCCAGTTCGGGATCGACAGCGGCGATCTGTTCCCGTACCCGGGCGTGGATCTGCTCGCGATGGCGCTGGTAGACGAGTACATCGCCGAGGAATCGGGTGGCGCCTGGTCCGAGGCGGCTTCGCAAGGTGTGGTACATCCTGCCGGCGACCGCCTGCATCGCCGCACCTGCGAAGCGGTCCAGGTCCGCGAGCCGGCGCCGGATCACAGCGCGTAAGCCGTCAACGGGTGCCATGCCACGAAGCCCTGCCCAGGAGTCATCCGTCTCCTGCATGTCGGTGACCGCATGGGCGATGGCTTTTCCCGTCTCGCTGAGAAGGGCCGGGTCATCGGCCAGTGAGAGCCAGCGCGTCGCCGGCCATTCCTCGGCGAGCGCCGCACGTACCTGGTCCCAGTCCGGACTGTCGCGGCCATCACGCAGCCCGCTGTTCTGCGAAGCGTCCAAGTTGTGGCGGACCGCGTCCTGCAGAGATGCCGGCAGGTCACCTGGGGCAGGCCGTTCGGTTTCCGCGAGAAGAGTGGCCAATAGCATTGCGGACGGTGCGCCGGCGGCCTCCGATGTATCCCGCAGCCCGGAAGAGCGGGAAGGGAAAGAAGGGAGGGCGAGATCGACGAACCGGTCGTCCGCGCCGAGATCACCCCAGTAGACCGGTACCAAGGTCGTCCCCACGGCGGCCTGCAGGGCCGCAACGGTGGCGGTAAAGGCTTGCGCGTCGCGGTTGCCGACGCCGTGAATGACGAAGACCGGATCGTCCATGTCTCTCCTGTTCCGGGTGTGCTGGTGGCTCCTAAGGTGTGGCGGCGCAGGCTGCGGGACTGCCGTACACGGCGTACGCGAGCCAGGTGGGATCCCCGCCCTGATCGCGGATCGCCCGTCGTGCGTTCAAGGATGCCTGCCCCAGACTCTGCCTCTGGGTGACCAGACGCTCGTAGAAGGTGTCAGCGAAGAGCAGCGCGGAGTCGGACCGTACCGGCCACAGGGTGCCGACGAAAGCACCTGCGCCGGCCTGGAGGAACTGCGGTGCCCAGCCCAGGCTGGAGGAGAACCAGTCGATCTGCCCCGCGCTGCGACAGGCGTTGAAGAACACCAGCGGGTGGGTGGTGCGCAGGGCGCCGGACTGGGTGGCGTAGGCGAGATCGATCGGGTCGAAGAGGCCGTCCGCCATCGTGACGTGAGAGCCGGAGCTGGTGAAAGCGTTGTGGCAGGCGAAGTGCAGCAGACCGTTGAGCCCTTCGTCGATGAGGTCGCTCACTGCGGCGCGATGGGTCAGGGTACCGCCGTCGGTCACGGCGTCACCCAGTCTGGCCCGCAGGACGACCACTTCACGCTCTGCTTCGGGAGGCGAGCCCGGTGGCACAACGAAGGCAGCGCGGGGCAGGGACAGTTCGCGTACCCGGTCCTGCCCGAAAACCCGGCGGACCACGGGAAGCCACTCGGCGAGGAACCCGTCGCCCTCCCGCCGGCCGTCCAGGGGATACAGCAGTTCCCAGGGCACGACATCGTGGTCACCGAGGACGGTCAAGGAGGTAACGTGCCCGGCTTCCGCCCAGAACTGCTGGCGCACCGCGTCGGGCACCGCCGTCGCCCACAGTTGCACACCGAGGTTGATCAGCCGCCGGCGCGCCTGGCTCTGATCCCAGCCGCCGTCCTGCCCGGCCGCAGCGGCGGTACGCCGAAGTTCGTCGTAGATCCGCTCTCGTGCGCCGTGGGAGCCGCCCGCCACGAGGTGGAAGGACTCGGGTGCGTAGGTGGTTTCGCTGAGCAGCTGGAAACTGTAGGCGCCGTCCGCGCCTTTGAGGACCTGTAAGGTCACCTCTCCCGGATCGAACGCGAGAGTGGTGAGCGGTGCCCTGCGCGGCGGGCCGGATCTGGCCGGTGTGTCGGACTGCACGGAGACCTGGGTGCGCAGTTCACCGAGGAAGGTGCCTTTGTGGAAGGCCCGCACGGTAACGGTATGCAGCCCGGGCGTCATGGTACGCAGGCTGAATTGCAGCCAGTGCGAGTCCTGGCCGGGGGGAACGGTCAGCCATTGCTGGAGATCTCCCAGCGCCAGCAGACCGGGAGCGTGCACGGTGATGAGAAGCCGTGCTCCCGCTGCCGGGATGGGAAACGCCCGGAGTGTCACGCCAGAGCCACCGGTTTCCCGGGTGACCCGCACGTGCAGCGGAACCTCCCGTTCGGGAGGCGCCTGCTCGACCAACTCTGCTTCCAGTAGCCGCGGCTCCCCGCCGTGCCCCTCACCGCTGCTGGAGACGACGTGTTGCTGCGACCCGTGAGGGCCATCACCCATGGGCTCGGGTCGGCTCCCGGCTTCTATAGGAACCCTCTTCTTGCGGACCGTTTTGGTCGACCGTGTTTCCAGGGTCATCTCGTCGGCGTCCGCGACCTTTGCCTTCAGTCGCACAGTTCCCGTTGCGACATCGACCACGTCCACCACCCGCGCGAGCAGTTTCACCGTGTCCTGGTTCCCCAGCGCGTACGCCAGCTGAACCGCCCTGCCCAGTTGGTCCGTTGCCCCGTCGTCGTCACCGGCCTTGCGTGCGTCGAGGCCCTCCTGGATGACCCGGGCCAGTTCCGCCTGGCCCGTGTAGTGCGCGACCTGCTCATTGATCGACGTGGACGCCGCCGCGTCGGCGGTCCATTGCGCGCGTACCAGGCCCTGGGCGAGGGTTGTCGCGGCACCGTCGTCCTGCCGGATCACCAGCGCGACACGGGCGGCGAGCATTTCCTGGCCTGTGCCACCGGCCGGGACCCGGACGCAGACGTGGTAATCGCGGGACTCGAAGCCCCAGGAACCCGTCGGATAGTCCCCGGCACGCGGACCCGCCGCGCTGCGCCTGCCGGTCAGCTCTTCGACGGTGGGTGCGACCTGCTTCACAAACACGACTTCCACGCCCCTGGGCGTCCACAGCCGCAGTGCGACGTCCGCGACCTGCTTGCCCATCACCTTCCGAATGATCTGCGTGAAGTCGTCGGTGAGCCCGGCCGGGTCGGCGACGATGTCGGCACTGCCGAACAGTGCGGAAGCGACGGCCGTGATCTCCTTCACGTCCCATTCCGTGCCGACGCCGCGCACATCGCAGGTGAACCGTCCCGCGCAGGTGTCGAGTGCCGCCTTGAGGGCCTCGGGCGACTCGTGTTCGTTGCGGCCGTCGGTGAGCAGGATGCCGTGCCGGAGCGATCCCTCGGCCGACCCCAGCAGCCGCTCGGCGAGCCGCAGCCAGGTGCCGATCGCGGTGCCGCCGCCCGCGGTGAGCCCCCGCAGCGCCTCCTTGGCCTGTTCGCGGCTGGCTGCATTCGCCACCGCGAGCCGGCCGCCCCCCGGAAAGACCTCGGTGGCCCGGTGCGTGCCGCCGACCACTGCGAACTGCATTCCGTCGCGCAGCGTGTCGATGGCTGCGGCCGTGGCCTCCCTTGCGCCCCGCATCTTCGTCGGCGGACAGTCCATGGAGCCGGAGCAGTCCACCATGATCACCACGGCCGCGTCCGGGCCCTGCCCCGCTCGGGGCAGCGGCATCGCGTTCACTCTGACGATGGCGTTGACGTCACGGCCGCCCTCCGGCAGGTACGCGTTCTGGTAGACATCGACACGGAACGTCGAGGCATGGGACTCCGAGGATGTGGCCATGGATTCGCTCCCCCTCAGGCTTGCCACGGCTGGGCGGTATCGCCTTGATCAAAAACAATTCCGCCGCAGCCGCTGTGTTCCCCGCAGGGCGTGCCGCATTGGCGCGCGGCTCGTACGGGATGTGCGTCGCTCTCAGCAGCTGAGGCAATGTCGTATCGGGGGCCGGCCCACCAGCCGCGAGTATGTCGCATCTCACGCCTTCCGTGGCTGTCAGTTCGCGCCGAGGGGGATGCGGGCGAGGGAGTCCCAGGTGATCGTCTTCTCGGCCAACTCGGCGGTCACGTCAACGAGTTCGATCGCGTCGCTGCGCAGGGGTGCGTGGCCGGGGCGGACTCGAATAACGCGCCGGTGGATTTCGTGGAAGTGCTCCAAGGAGACCTCGGCCGTGGCGTACGACTCGGTCAGGTGCAGGACTCCCGAGTCGTACACGGTGGTGTCGGCTCCGCGCGTGATCTCGAAGGCCCACGTCGTGGCGGCGCGGAGCGCGTTCAGCGGCCCGCCTGGCCCGACGTCGAAAATGAGCCCACTGCCATACGGGAGAAGGCTGCCCACCGTGAGGGTAAAAGGGGCGAGGACCCGTATCTGCTCCGTGGGTTCAGCGACAAGGGCTTGCCGCCGGTCCGCGGGGATCTCGGAGGCAGAGTTCTGGCTCAGCCGGTAGAGCGTGATGTGAAACCAGTCGTCCCCCACGGGCGTCAGCGGATCCCCTTCCGTCGCAGCCCGGACTCCGGCAATGAGCCCGGCAAGCTCCGGGGTTCGGCTGAGGCCGGCGACGGCACAGGCATGCAGCAGGGTGAGCCCTTCGGGCCACGGCCCCTGACCATGCTGAAAAACCAACGGCTTCATAGCCGTCAACGTACAGATCCCGAAAACAACCCCGCTTGGAAAAACGGAAGTTGGCCGGGTGGCGTCGGGTCCGATCTGATCAGGCCGCAGATCGCGCGTCGCGCTCTGCCTCCCGAACCCGCTGGCGCTGGAGTTCTGTCGCCGTGTCGTTGGAGTCTCCGGGTTCCTGCCGGGTGAGCCGTTGCACCAGCTCAAGGTCGATGCCGCTGTCCGGCCCGGTGACAGGGGCCCGACCCGGCCGTAGGGAGCCCAAGGGCCGACGCCTCGTCGCGGGCGGCCGTATCCATCACGCGGCTTCCTCACGCCAGGTTGCCGGCATGGACCGTACGGCGCTGGAGACCTGCTCCTGTTCCGTACGGTCGGCCCACAGGTGTGCATCGTGTTCGGTGCGCTTGACCGTGTCACTCTCGTGGGCGGCTGTGGCGGGGAAGTCGAACTGTCGGGTCTGCGGGCATGACTCGCGTGCGTACGGTCCGGCTGCCCGCCGGTGTGCCCCTCTCCGCGGTGCGGGCCCGCACAAGAACGTGCACCGCAACGAGGACGGCACCGCCAGCGTGGAGTTCGCCGGCATTCTGCGCGTACGCGGACAGCCCGTTCTCTCCCCCGGCCGGCTCCTGTCCCTGTGGAGCGGGCGGGCCCACGCTGAGTACGAGAGGGCCGACGCGGCGCTGCGCCCCGACGACGCCATGCCTGTCAGCGACAAGGCGCTCATCGCCGCGTATGCGGTGGGCGTGGACACCGCGGTGAAGGTGCGCCAGCTCGGGCAACCCGACCAGAAGGTGCCCTCAGTCCTGGAGTTGGTGCGGGAGAAGAGTTCGGCCGAAGGCCAGGAACAGGCCAGCGCTGCGGCCCACCGGGTCCAGCCGGCCGAAGTGGACGCCGTCCTGCGGGAGATGATCGCCGCGCGGCAGCGGGCGATCGCGTTCCAGTGGAGCAACGACAGCTGACGTTGGACAGGCCGGCTGCTGCCCTCTGCGGGGCGTGCCCAGGGGCGTTGGGGCACGCCCCGCCTGCCCGGAAGGACATGCCCGAGTCAGCTGCGCTGACGCCGTGCGAGCCAGCCACCGGCCTTCCCGCAGCCGGTGGTTCACGACCAGTTTCGCTTCCTTCGGCCGCTGTGCCACCGGGTCGGCCTTCCACTGCGCGACCGAGGCCCGGTACTCGAGCTTGCCGCCGCGGGTGGCCGCGTTGCGGCGCAGTTCCCGCGAGATGGTCGACGGTGACCGGTCAAGCTGCCTGGCGATCTCCCGTACGCCGGCGCCCTGCACGCGGAGCAGAACGATCTCCTCTCGCTCGGCGAAGGAGAGGTAGCGGCCCGAGGCAGTCAGGTTGATCTGCGGCGTCCCGCCAGCACGTCGGAACCACCGGGTTGCCACCGCGGAGGCCGCTCCGACGGTGACCGCCGCGTCCTCTGGTCAGCCCCTTGGCGATCTCACCCCAGAACAGCCGCTCGATCTCCCGCCGGGTCGAGGGCCGCCCCGGCGACTTCATCGGCGACCGTCCCGTCAACTCCGTCGTCCGACCCGTGCCGCAGAGGACCGTGGTGGTTCCACAACAGCGTCGCGGACACGTGGTGGAAAGCGCCCACGACGCGTGCAGTCGGAACCAGACGCTGCAACTGCTCTGCCGCGGACTCGGTGAGCGGGAGCCCGTAGGCACCGAACATGTCGAAGCCGAGCGGGTTCACACAGCTGACGACGATCTTCCCGGCCAGAGCGGGTGCGATCGCTGTTATGGCCTCTTCGTGGCCGTCCCACGGGACCGCGACCTGCACGACCTCGGACCGGGCCGCCGCATCCAGGTTCCCGAGGCCCGTGGCCGCAGGAACGCCGAGGCGGTCGTTGACCTCGTCCGCTGTCTTCTGGGCGTTGTCCGGGTTCCTCGAGCCGATCAGGACCTTGTGTCCGGCGAGCGCGAAGCGGTACGCCAACCCCTTGCCCTGCGCGCCGGTCCCGCCGATCACGCCGATCTCCAGCGAAGCCATGAATCACCCCTCGCATGTCATATTTCAGATACGAGCCTGGAGGAGCATACGTGTTGTCGTCATGTTTGCCCAGCCCTCAACGGGGCCGCCGTGTCGACCGAAGCCCCCTCCCCTGTAGCCGCTCATGTCGACTCGAGGGCTTCGCGCGCCAGATCGCAATCCATGCCGCGAGGGGTAGCGCATTGGTGTGAACCTCGCTACATTGCATATCAGATCTCAAATCAGAGGTTCTGTTCACCGCCTTCGGTAAGAAGGGACCACCACATGACTGACGCCATCGACGCCGCGGCCCGGAAGGCTGTGGAAGCAATCAACTACGCACGGCTGAACGAACTCGTGCAGGAGGTGTGCCGCATCCCGAGCATCCTCGGAGATGAAGGCCCTCTCGCGAAGTTCCTCGCCGACTACATGAAGAACGCCGACTTTGAGAACGCCGGCCTCCAAGACGTCATCGGCGACCGGCCCAACGCCATCGGCGAGCTCAGCTTCGGCAAGGGCAAGCGCGTAGTGATGACCGGCCACATGGACACCAAGCCGGTCTCCATCGGTTGGAGCAAGACCGAACCGTTCTCCGGGGAGATCATCGACAACGCCATCTACGGCCACGGCATCATGGATATGAAGGCAGCGCTCGTCTGCCAGATCGTCGCGATGGAGGCCTTGCGTGACTCCGGCGTTCAGTTGAACGGCACCGTCGGCATGGCGGCCGTCTCCGACCACATGGGCGACCAGCTCGGCTCGATCCGCTACTTCGACGAGTACAACGCCGACCTCGCCGTCCTCGGTGAACTCTCCGGCAACGAGATCTTCCTCGGCCACCGCGGCCGCTACTACTTCGACATCACCGTCCAGGGCAAGTCGGCGCACACCTGCCACAAGCCCCTCGCGGTCAACGCGAACATGCTCGCCTCGCACGCGATCATCGAGCTCGACCTCTCTCGTCTCACCCCGGCTATCGAGGACTGGGTCGCCGACCTGTTCGGCGAGGAGACCTACATGGCTCCCGGTCGCGTCTACGGCGGCCTGCCGCCGGGCGGCCCGTCGATGATTCCCGACGAGTGCGTCATCCGCGTCGACTGCCGTCCGCAGCCCGGCGTCACAGTCGAAGAGGTCCAGGCCGAGATCGAGCGCTGCCTCGCGGCCGCCCGCAAACGCGAGCCCCGCTTCCGTGCCCGGCTTGAGCTGGTCGACGTCAAGAGCGGCTACTTGGCCAAGCCCGGCGACGACGTGGTGGAACTGATGCGCGCCTCGGTCAAGTCCGTCCGCAAGGGCGCCGAGCCGCCGCTGCAGGCCGCCAGCTGGCTCGGCGATACCGCGAGCTTCGGCCACAAGGTCCCGACTGTCATCTTCGGCCCCGGTGGCGAGCCGGTTTACTGCCCCGACGAGCATCTGTCGATCGACGACATCGTCGAGGCCACGCGCGTGTACGCCGAGTTCGCTGTCCGATCACTCAGCCCTCAGGCGTCGGCGTGAACAGCTTTCGTCCGAGGATCCTCCTTGCCAAACCGGGCCTCGACGGGCACGACCGCGGCGTGAAGGTCGTGGGCATGGCGTTGCGTGATGCTGGAGCCGAGGTGATCTACCTCGGCCTCCAGCAGACTCCACAGCAGATCGTCGGCGCAGCGGCTGACGAAGACGTCGACGTCATCGGGCTCTCGGTGCTCTCAGGGGTTCACGTCGACGCCTCTCGGCAATTGCTCGACGCCTGTAAGGAGGCGGACCTGGACGACGTCGCGATCGTCGTCGGCGGGACCATCCCGCCGAGCGACGTCGTCCGCCTGCGCGAGCTGGGCGTCCGCGATGTGTTCCCCGTCGGGACCTCCATCGACGATCTCGTCTCCCGCATCTTCGACATCGCATCGAAGGAGTAGCGAGCAATGAACGACGAGGACAACATCGTCACCACCGACTCCGGCATCCCGGTCGACCCGATCTACTTCGCGAGTTCGGTCGCACCCGGACTCGAGGACCGGCTCGGACTTCCGGGGCAGGCGCCCTACACCCGGGGTCCGTATCCGACGATGTACCGCGAGCGTCTGTGGAGTATGCGGCAGTACGCCGGCTACGGGTCGGCCGAGGACACCAACGAGCGTTACCGGTACCTGCTCTCCCAGGGGCAGACCGCGCTGTCGGTGGCGTTCGACCTCCCCACCCAGCTCGGCTACGACTCCAGCGACGAGCAGGTCTCCGCCGAGGTCGGCCGAGTCGGCGTCGCGATCGACACCGTCGAGGACATGGAGACCGTCTTCGACGGACTCCCTATCGACAAGCTGTCGGTCAACTTCACCATCAACGGCACCGCGCCCATCATCCTCGCGTTCTACCTGGTCGCCGCTGAGCGACAGGGCGCACGCATGGAGGACGTCGCCGGCACCCTTCAGAACGACATCCTCAAGGAGTTCCTGGCGAGGAAGACGTTCATCTACCCGCCCCAGCACTCCATCCGGCTCGTCACCGACGTCGTCGAGTACGCCTCCGAGCACCTGCCTCGGTTCAACGGAATCTCCATCACCGGATACCACGCCCGAGAAGCCGGCTGCGACGCCATCCAGGAAGTCGGCCTGACAATGGCCTCGGCCATCGCTTACACCGAGGCATTCCTGGCCCGGGGCCTCGACTTCGACTTCTTCGCGCCGCGGCTCTCGTTCCACTTCTCCAGCCAGCTCGACCTGTTCGAGGAGACGTCGAAGGTCCGGGCGGCCCGCCGGATGTGGCATCACCTGGCCACCACTCGGTTCGGGGCGAAGAAGGCAAACTCGGCTCGCCTACGATTCTTCTCCGGATGCTCCGGTGCAACTCTGACCGCGCAGCAACCGCTGAACAACGTCGTCCGGTCCACCCTCCAGTGCCTCGCTGCGGTCCTCGGGGGTGCGCAGTCGATCCACGTGATGGGTTACGACGAAGCCCTTGAGATCCCGACCGAGGAATCGGTGCGGCTCGCGCTCCGGACGCAGCAGATCATCGCGCACGAGTCCGGCGTAGCGAAGGTCATCGACCCGCTCGCCGGCTCCTACTTTGTCGAGGCCCTCACCGACGAGCTGGAGGCGCGCGCCTGGGACCTGGTGAAGAAGGTCGAGGACGGCGGTGGCCTGGTGGAGATGCTCGCCAAGGGCATACCGCAGCGCTGGGTCGCCGAGTCGGCCTACCGGTACGAGCGTGAGGTCCAGTCCGGCGAACGCATCAAGGTCGGCGTCAACAAGTACGTGGACGACGACGAGGTCGCGCCGCCGCTGTTCGAGATCGACGCGACCGCGGCCGACCGGCAGCGTGAGCGTCTCGCTGGGCGGCTTGCATCGCGTGATGAGAACAAGGTGGCCGATGCTCTGGCGGCACTCCGCGACTCGCTCGTGAAGAACACGAACAGCATGCCGCACATCATGCAGGCCGGCCGTGTCGGCGCCACGCTCGGCGAGATCGCCGACACCATGCGTGATGTCTTCGGCGTGTACCGGGAGCCGCTGCCATGGTGAACACGAATCGTCCCCTCGAAGGCATCCGCGTCATCGACCTGACCAGGTTCGTTTCCGGTGCCTACACCGGCACGCTCCTGGCGATGCTCGGCGCCGACGTCATCAAGGTCGAGGTCCCGACCGAGGGTGACCCGTACCGCAATCAGGGCACCGCATTCGTCGACGGGGAAAGCGCCCTGTTCACCGCGCTCAACGTCGGTAAGCGCTCCGTCATGCTGGACCTCCGCTCGGCCGACGGGCTGTCCGCACTCGAGGCGCTCCTCGCCACAGCCGACGTCTTCATCGAGAATGGGCGACCAGGGTCGCTGAAGAAGCTGGGCCTTGACTCGGCCAGCGTCACCGCGCGCCACCCGAACATCGTGTACGGCTCCATCTCCGGCTATGGCCAGCACGGGGCCGACGCGGGGCGCGGTGGTTTCGATCTCATCCTCCAGGCCGAAGGCGGCCTGATGAGTGTCACCGGTGAACCCGACAGCGGCCCGGTCAAGGTCGGCGTCCCCGTCCTCGACATCGGCAGCGCCGTCTCCTGCGCTCTGGGCATCGTCGCCGCCCTCTACCGGCGGACCGCCAACGACGGCACTGGTGCGGTCGTCAGCTCCTCGCTGCTCGAGTTCGCGGTCTCGACTTTCAGCAGTATCGCCCCGGCCCACTTCGTCAACGGAGACGTGCCTGGGCGGATCGGTAGCCACTCGCCGACTTTTGCGCCCTACGGAGCTTACCGAGCCAGTGACGGGCACATCGTCCTCGCTGGCGCAGGCAGCGAGGACCTGTGGCACCGGCTGTGCGAGGCCATCGAAGCTCGCGAACTGCTCGAAGACTCCCGGTTCACGACCAATGCCGACCGCGTGGGCCACCTTGAAGACCTCATCGCCGAGCTCGAGTTTCGCTTCGTCAGGCACAACCGGACGTACTGGATAGCCAAGCTCTCCGAGTTCGGCGTTCCCGCGGCAGAGGTCCGCGATCTCGGACAGGTCCTCGCCTCTGCCCAGGTCGAGGCTCTCGGTCAGGTCCAGGTCGACCCCGCGCACCCCGGCGGTCAGAAGATCATCGGTGCCCCGATCCAGATCGACGGCCCGCTGCCCTTCCCCGGTCCGGCACCGCGCCTGGGCGAGCACACCGACCAGGTCCTGGCCGAGCTTCATGTCCTCAAGAGGCCCTGACGATGGCCGAGGCAGCACGCAAGCCCGATCGAGGTCTTCTCGCCGCCTGCGAGAGGCAGGCGCCCACCGTCCTTGAGCGGACGTTCGAGCTTTCCAAGATCCCGGCGCCCCCACTGGACGAGATCGACCGAATTCGCCGCGTCCGACAGTGGTGGGAGTCCGATGGCCTGACTGTGACTCAGCATGCCGTCGGCAACCTCTGGGCTCAAGTCCGCCCCGGTAGCGGCGGTTTCGGACCGGCCATCGTCGTGGCCGCCCATCTCGACACCGTCTTCAGCCGCGACGTCCGCCACGGCCTCCGCTACGACGCCGAAGGCCGGGTTGTCGGTCCGGGCTGTGGTGACGACACCGTCGCGGTGGCAGCTCTCTCCGTCCTCGACGAGCTGCTTCCTGCTGAGGTCGCGCTCCCGGTCTGGATCGTCGCGACCGTGGGCGAGGAGGGCCTTGGCGACCTCGCCGGCGCCCGGGACGCCCTGGCACACCCGCCGGTCGGGGTCGGCACCTTCATCGCCTTGGAGGGCAACTATCTGGGCCGGGTGAACACCATCGGGGTCGGCTCTGAACGGCGCCGAGTGAGGCTCACCAGCCAGGGCGGGCACGCCTGGGAGGAGTCGACTGCGCCGAGCGCGGTTCACACTGCGGCCGAGATGGTGCACGCCATCGAGCAGATCCAGATCGACCACACCGCCAAGACCTCACGCAACGTCGGCATTCTCAGCGGCGGCGAGTCGATCAATTCCCGT
This sequence comes from Streptomyces sp. NPDC001508, assembly GCF_040298665.1. Classification (NCBI taxonomy): domain Bacteria; kingdom Bacillati; phylum Actinomycetota; class Actinomycetes; order Kitasatosporales; family Streptomycetaceae; genus Streptomyces; species Streptomyces sp. NPDC001508. The sequence continues at coordinate 41,816 of NZ_JBEPAP010000057.1, read as the reverse complement.
GCCATCCACGCAAGCTTCGACCTCGACCTGCGCTCCGAAGACCCCGATGCGCTCGCCGAGCTGGTTACCAAGGCTGAGGCAGTCCTCACCGCCGGCTACAAGGGCACCAAGGTCGATGTCGAGCAGCTCGGATCGCGGCCCGCAGGTCGGATCGCCGCCGACCACGAACTCGCAATTGCGTCGGCGGAGGCACTCGCCGAAGTCGGACTGACAGCCCGCTTCACTGCCGCCAGCACCGACGCCAACGTCGCGTACTCGGTCGGTATCCCCGCCGTGACTCTGGGCATCACCTACGGCGACGGCACCCACACCGAAGACGAGTGGATCGATCCCAACGCGATCGACTTCGGCCTGTACGCACTTGTTCGCACCATCATCAAGTGGTCAGCTTGACCATCGGACAGGAGGAAAACCCCATGCTTAGTGGCGTTGCGCTGCAGCCGGTCGACTCCCCAGTTGTCTTCGAGAACGTGGTCGAGGAGATCGAACAGTCCGGCTTCGATGAACTGTGGCTCACGGACTCGTCCCTTCACGCTCGGTACGTCTACTCCTACCTGACGCTCGCAGCACGTCGCAGCAGCCGTCTGCAGCTGGGCACCGCGGTCACGAACCCGATCACACGTCACCCGGCCGTCACCGCGACCGCCGCGACCACGATCGACGACGTCAGCCAAGGTCGCTTCCGCCTCGGTATCGGTGCAGGCGACCGTCCCCTCCTCGCGCTCGGCTCGAAGCCCGCGACCCTCGCGCGCCTCGAGTCGTCCATCGACGCGATCCGTCAGCTCTGGACCGGTGAGCACGTCACTATGGAGGGCACCGGCTTCAAGCTCGACGACGCCCACATGCGAGCGCCGGCCGAGCGTCAGGTGCCGATCTACATCTCCTGCAGCGGCCCGAAGACCCTCGAGCTCGCGGGCCGGGTCGCCGACGGCGTCATCCTGCTCGCAGGCCTTCACCCCGAAGGACTGCAATGGGCGCTGAACCACATCGACCGCGGTGTCGACGCCGCCGGCAAGAGCGAGCGGCCCAAGATCACCGTCTTCGCCTATGGCGCCATCGACGACGACGAAGAGGCAGCGTTCGCGGCCGGTCGCACCATCGCAGCCTGGTTCCCACAGACCGCCCCGGGCTACTGCAAGATGGCCGGTCTCTCCGCCGAGCTGGTTGAGAAGGTCCGCACGATGTACGAGGGCGGTGAGTTCCAAGAGGCCGAAGATGCCGCGAAGTTGCTCCCTGACGACTTCGTCCACCGGATGGCCCTGGCCGGCGGCCCCGAACGCGCACGCCAGCACATCAAGAACATGATGGAACTCGGCATCGACTGCATCTCCGTCTTCCCGCTCGGCGACGACCGGTTCAAGACGATGCACAACTTCAAGAAGACCTTCAACGAGGTCTCCAAGGTGAAAAATGCTTCCTGAACAGACTCTTTCCACGGTCCTCGACCAGTGTCTCGGGGTTCATGGGCCGGAGGAGGTCATCCTCCTCATCGACGACGAAACCGACACTGCGGTGGTCGAGGGCCTGGTGCGCGGCCTCGATGACCGAGGCTGTGTCCCCGTCATCACCCGCATGCCGCGCTACGTCGTCCCCGGCAGCGAACCACCCACCGCGGTAGCCCGAATTCTTCAGGGCGCGACGGCTGCCATCGAGCTCACCTCGACCTTCATCGGGTCGAGTCAGGCACGCCAGAACGCAACCGCCGGCGGCACGCGCTATCTCTGCATGCCGGGGGTCATCAAGGACACGTTCCGACTGGAAGGACCACTCGACGTCGACTTCGACGAGTTGAAGGCCGTCACCGAGGCCCTCGCGACCGCCTGGGCCCGTGCCGATGCCTACCGCCTGACGACGCCGGCGGGCACCGACCTGTCCGGTTCAGTTCGAGGCCGGAACGGCCGTGCTCTGTTCGGCATCGCGAGAGATCGCGGCGCGTACATGTGCCCACCCGACGTCGAGTCCGGAACGGCGCCGGTCGAGGGCAGCACCAGCGGTGTCGCGGTCATCGACGGCGACTTCCTGTTCATGGGACAGGGACCGATCTTGGAGCCCGTCGCCCTTCACATCGAGCACGGTGAGTTCAAGGGCGCCGAGGGCGACGAGTCCGCCCGACTGCTGGAGATGATCGGCCGCTGCGGTGACACACGCATGTCGAACCTGGCCGAGGTGTCGATGGGTCTCAATCCGAACGGACGAGTGTGCGGCGTCCCGATGGAGACCGAAGCGACCCTTGGGAGCGCCCACATCGCGTTCGGGAATTCGATCGCGTACGGGGGAACCGTCGATGCGGTGGCTCATTTGGACTGCGTGATGCAGCACGCGACGTTGGAGCTCGACGGTCGACCGGTCCTCGTTGACGGCGAACTCGTCCCGAAGGCCTGACCGCGCGGGCTTGCCGGATCCGGCAGAGTCCGCGACACGCGCTCCGATTTTGGAATATCGTATGCTACTTGCGAAGGTAAGTCGGCTACGCCATCCTGCGGCATGACCATGCCACACCACCCCGTGGAGCGAGGTACAGAGAGTGACTGCTGAATCACCGGCAACCGCTGAGATCCAGCACGTGCAGCTGAAGGACCGCGTCTACGAGTACCTGCGGCGCGCGATCATCAACGGTGACTTCGAGGTGGGGGCGGCACTCCGGGAGATCGACATCTCCAAGTCGCTCGGCGTCAGCAAGACTCCGGTCCGTGAGGCGTTCGTACGGCTGCAGAAGGACCGCTTCGTCGAACTGTTCCCTTACCGCGGCGCGATCGTCGCCGGCTACAGTCGGCGAGATCTCCGAGAGCTGTACGAGGTCCGCGAACTGGTCGAGGGTCGATGCGCCGCACGCGCGGCGTCGTCGCGCAACGACGATCTGTGCGAAGCGCTCCAACGCAACGTGCGAGACAGTCGCGCGGCCATCGACAACGGCAAGGTCGAAGACGTGATCGCATTGTTCGAGCACTTCGACCGCTTGATCTACTCCCAGTCGGACAACAAGTGGATCAACGACATCATCTATGACCTGGAGGGGCATCAGCGCCGCATCGGGCGCCTCACGGTCGACATCCCGGGCCGGATCGAGCACTCCCTCTCCGAGCACGAGAAGATCTGCACCGCCATCGTCCGCCAGGACCCGGCGGCGGCTGAGAAGTACATGCGCGCTCATGTGATGTCGGTGATGAGCGACCAGCTCGAGAGCTTCGTCGGCAACGAGACCAAGCGCTGACCGAGCCGCGCCACCCGCCCTTGAATCAGTCCCTGTCTCTCTTCTTTGCACCGTGTCCGACGTTCCCCTGTTGCAGTGCACCCCGACGCGAGCGCCATCGATACGCCTTTCCTGGATGCCTGTCCACGGCGTCGATGTAGCGTCCGTATCGAGGGTCCGCAAAAAACAGATGCCTTGATCTGCTGCGGGGCTCGAGTGACAACGCCGCCGAGGGCCTCGCGGCGGAGTGGCCGGTGTGGACAGTCGTTCACAGGCCGTAGCGTTCCGGCAGGTCACGCCAAGAGATCCTGGTCAGGATCCTGTAGACCGTCCCGTTGATGACCTGCCGGTCCGCAACGCGCGTACGGCCCGTTCTTGCAATCCGAGATATCAGCGGAGCTGAGCAACTCCCGCTCCCGGTCACTGAGTTCATGATGACGTATCACCCCACCATGGTCCATCAGCCGATGATCTTTGAAGGATGGGCCTTCCAGGGCGTCATCTGAAGAGACCTGTCCCAACCTATTGACCGTGGCGAGAGCCACGGTTAGCGTTCGGCGCATTGGATATCAGATCTAAAATCTGAGAAGGGTGGAACTGAGCGTGCTGCCCGAGAGCAATGCTATTCCGAAGCAGGTCGACATCGTCATCGACGGCGGCTGGGTTGTGACGGTCGACGGGACCCGAAAGATCTACCGCGACGGATTCGTCGCCGTCGACGACACCAAGATCGTGGCCGTGGGCCGCCGCGAGGACCTCGCAAGCCAGTACCGCGGCCGCAAGACCATTGACGGCTCGAACAAGGTCACCATCCCCGGCATGTCGAACGGCCACCGTCACCTGCTGTGTTGCGCGAAGGGCGCGATGCCCGAGGGCGGCACCACCCTGGAGGCACTCCGCCGATTCATCTACCCGTCGTTCTCCCGGCTCACTGAGGAGGACATGCACACCTACGCGCTCCACGCGACGGCCGAGATGGTCCGCTTCGGCACGACCAGCTTCGAGGAGCCGGGCTGCAACCACCTCGAGGCCGTCCTCGAAGCCGTCGCCACCTCCGGCATGCGTTGCCGCATCGGACCCTGGACCTGGGACCAGGCCGGCTCCGCCGGCGACACGGACCTCCCAGACTGGCTTCGGTTCACCGCCCCAGAAGCGGCCAAGCGTCTTGAGCGGGGCGTCGAGACCGTCAGAAGGTTCAAGAACCCCCGGATCCGGGACGCAGTCACCATCGAGGGTGTCGGAACCTGCTCGGACCAGCTCACCGTCGCCGCAGCGAACCTCGCCCTTGAGGCCGAGTCCCTGATGGTCCTCCACAAATCAACCAGCGAGCGTGAGGTCGCGCTTGAGCTGAAGGCATACGGACACCGACCCATCGAGCACATGCACAAGATCGGCGCGCTCAACGAGCGAGTCTTCATGAATCATGTCACCAGCGTCGCCGACTGGGAAGTGGAGCTGATCGCCGACAGCGGCGCCCGCATCTCCAAGAACCCGAGCACGGCCCTGAAGCTCGCCAAGGGCACCACGCACTTCGGCAAGTGGCCCGAACTCCTGGACGCCGGCGTCCGGGTCATGCTCGGCACCGACGCCGAGAACTGCTCCAACCACCAAGACATCACGCGGGCGATCTACCTCGCGGCGCTGCTTCCGCGTGATGCTCGGCAGGACCCGAACGCGGTCTCGGCCGAGCAGGCAGTGGAGATGGGCACCATCAATGGCTCCCGTGCGCTCGGGTGGGACGACGTTGTCGGTGGCATCGAGGTCGGCATGGAAGCCGACATCACCATCTTCGCGGCCGAGGACTTTGACTGGCGGCCGCTGCACAACCCGATCGCGAACCTCGTCTACGGCGCCACCGGCCACTCGGTCCACACCGTCCTGATCGCAGGCGAGGTCGTCCTCGACAACAAGCAGCTGACGAAGGTTGATGAGCTGGCCCTGCGCGAAGACGTCGAAGCCATCGACCGACGCGTGCTGAAGGAGATCGGGATCGACCCGGCCCCGGCCTGGCCAGTTCTCTGAGCCGTCCCACGCCCTACCGAGAACCATCCTCGGCATTGGAGAAACGGAGATGTCAGGTGAGAGTTCGCTTCCTGGTCGCAGCCACGACAGTCGCGACCCTGACCCTGGCCGGAACCGCCGCCTGCGGCAGCTCCGACAGCAAGTCGTCCGACGGTAGCGCCGTCAAGGTCGGTGTGGCACTCGCGGGCCCCCGCAACGACGGTGCTTTTTACCAGACGTACCTCGAAGGAGTTCAGGCGCTCGAGAAGAAGCTCAACCTCAAGGTTTCGGTGGTCGACAATCTGACCGACCCGTCTGACATAGCCGACGCGCTCAACAACCTTGCTGCTGACAACGACCTGGTCATCGGCGGCGGCAGCGCCCTCGTCGCCGGCGCCAACAGCGTCGCGCCGCAGCACCCCGACACCACATTCGTCATGAGTGGTGTCGTCCAGGACGGTATCTCCAACCTGCACGCCTACCAGATGCTCCAGGGTGTGCCCGCCTACGTCGCCGGTGTCATCGCAGCCCAGGTGTCCAAGACCGGTGCAGTCGGCTTCATCGGCGGAGCAGCTATCCCGCCGACCAGCCAGTCCGACATCGACTTCGAGGCCGGCGCCAAGGCCAAGCGGGCCGACATCAAGTACTCACACGTGACCGTCGGCGACTTCAGCGACGCTGCGAAGGCCAAGCAGGCCGCAGCCGCCCAGATCGCCGACGGTGTCGACGTCATCTACGCCTTCGTTGACGCGGGCCTCCCGGGCGTCCTGCAAGCCATCAAGGACTCCGGCAACGACGTCAAGGTCTTCAACCCGACGACCGACCGGTGCAACGAGAGCAACCAGATCATTGGGTACGACTACCAGAACAATCAGCAGCTCGTGGAGACCATCCTCAACGACTACTTCGCCAAGAAGCTGCCCGCAGGCACGAAGAAGTATGCCCTCGAGGAACCGAAGATCCAGAAGCTGACCATGTGCCCGAACAGCACGGTGTTCCAGTCTGTGGCGGATCAGGTCGCCAAGAAGATCAACTCGGGCCAGATCACGATGCCGGAGGGGGGCTGACCCATGTCCGATCCCGCATCCGCCATCGACCATCGCCGCACGATCTGCCTCGAGCTCGTGGGAATCCACAAGGCCTACCCCGGTGTCGTCGCCAACAATGACGTCAGCCTCCAGGTTTTTGAGGGTGAGGTGCTCGCGCTGTTGGGCGAGAACGGCGCCGGCAAGACCACCCTGATGAAGATCGTGGGGGGCGTGGCATCGGCGGACGCGGGATCAATCCGCGTGCGGGGGCAGGATGTGAGGATTCGCCGCCCACGCGATGCCCAGAGCCTGGGCATCGGCATGGTCCACCAGCACTTCATGCTCGTTCCGGACATGACTGTCGCCGAGAACGTGGCCCTCGGCGTCCAAGGCAGGCTCGCTGCCGGCTCCGGCCTCGACCGGGTGCGAAGCCGAATTCGTGAACTCGCGGATGCCTACCGGTTCGGAGTGGACCCCGATGCGTTGGTGGAGGACCTGTCCGTCGGCGAACGCCAGCGCGTCGAGATCCTCAAGCTGCTCTATACGGAAACTGAGATCCTCATATTCGACGAGCCGACCGCAGTGCTCACGAAGAGCGAATGGCAGCACCTTTCCAAGGTGCTGCGCTCATTGGCGGATGCGGGCCGTACGATTGTGCTCATCACCCACAAACTCGACGAAGTCTTCAGCGTCGCCGACCGCTGCACCGTCCTTCGCGACGGACGACTTATCGGGACTGTGCCCACCGGCGAAACCACGCCTGACGACGTCATCAAGATGATGGTGGGCCGCGAAGTACGCCTCCGGCAGGACCGCCGGCCTCCCGAACTCGGCGCGCCCGCCCTCACCTTCACCGACGTGTCCGTCACCGACCGCGACGGCCGGCTGCGCCTCCAGAATGTCTCTCTCGAGGTCCGCGACGGCGAGATACTCGGAATCGCCGGCATCGAAGGAAACGGCCAGTCCCATCTCGTGGACGTCGCCTGCGGCTTCCGTCAGGCCAACTCGGGGACCGTGGTCTTCGCCGGCCACGAAGTCGGCCGCTCGACACCCGCCGACCTCGCGGCTCACGGAGTCGCGGTCATCCCCGAAGACCGCCACCGTAACGCCGTCGCCCTCTCGCTTTCGGTGTCTGAGAACCTGCTCGTCAAGGAACTCAACAATCCGGGCCTCTTCCACCGCGGACTGCGCAGGCGTCATGCCATACAGGAGCGGCATCAGCAGCTGATCGCCGAGTACGACATCCGCGTTCCTGATACCGGCGTGCGTATGCGGCAGCTGTCCGGCGGCAATCAGCAGAAGGTTGTCATCGCTCGCGAACTCAGCCGCCGGCCGCGCCTGGTCATCGCCTCCCAGCCGACCCGCGGGCTCGATGTCGGCGCGATGGAGTACGTGTACAGCGAACTGAACGCACACCGGGCCGCGGGTGGTGCAACCCTCCTCGTCTCCTCCGAGATGGAGGAGCTCCTCACGCTCTCCGACCGTATCGCCGTCATGGCGCGCGGCCGCATCGTCGCCGTCCTCGACGCCGCCGAAGCGAGCGTCGAACGCATCGGACGCCTGATGATCACCCACTCCGATGAGGTGCCGGCATGAGTCCTCGAACTCGGGATGCATTGACCTCCATAGCCATCTCGGCTGCTGCGGTCGTCGTCGCCCTGGTCGCGTCGATGGCGATCGTCGCTGCGGCCGACAAGTCACCCGTCGACGCGATCGGCGCGATGATCGACGCGAGCTTCGGCAGCCAGACCCAGTTCGGCGCCATGCTCGCCAAATCGGTGCCGCTGACCCTGGCCTCGCTCGGGTGGGTCCTGGCATTCTCGGTGCGACGGATCAACGTCGGCCTCGAGGGCCAGATCCTCGCTGGTGGCGCATGTGCCGCCGTCATCGGCCTGAAGGTCACGGGACTGCCGGCGGTGATGCATCTGGCGCTGCTGGTCGTCGGCGGCGTCGTCGGTGGTGCCGTGTGGGCTGGAATTGCCGCCTGGCTGTGGGCGAAGCGGCGGGTGAACGAGATCATCTCGACGTTGCTGCTGAATTTCGTGATGATCCAGGTCATAAGCTGGCTGGTGACCGGCCCATTGGAGGAACCGAGCCACACCCTGGGGCAGACGGCGCCGATCGCGAACTCGGCTCGCTGGCCCCTCATCGAGTCCCTCAACCTGCGCTGGGACATCATCCTCGTACCGCTCGCCGCCATCGTGGTCGCCTGGGTGCTCTCCAGCACCAGGGTCGGCTACCGGCTCCGCCTCACCGGCGCCAACAAGGACTTCGCTTCCTACTCCGGCATCTCGACGACGAAGGTCGCCGCGCTCGCCATGGTTGCTTCGGGAGGCCTCGCGGGGCTCGCAGGGTCTTCGCTCATCTCGTCCAGCCCGGCAGGCAACATGGCCGACAACTTCTCGGCGAACTACGGGTTCGAGGGCATCGTGGTTGCCCTGCTCGCTCGCAACAGTCCCATGGGGTGCGTGCCCGCCGCTCTGCTGTTCGCGTTCCTCAAGCAGGGCGGCGGCCTGATGGAGGCTCGCGTAGGTGTCCCTACCGGGCTGGTCATGGTGACTCAGGGTCTGGTCATCGTCCTGGTTGCCGGTTCGACGTTCCTGTTGCAGAAATCCCAAGCGCGCCGGGTCGACGCAACCAAGCCGCCGACGGCCAAGCTCGTTACGGCAGAGGTGATCTGAGATGAGCCCGTTCGACGCAGCACTTCTAGGTGCGGCTCTGGCGCTCGCTGTGCCGATCCTGCTTCCCGCGCTCGGCGAACTCGTCTCCCAGCGCGCAGGCGTTATGAACGTCGGCCTCGAAGGCATGATGCTCTTCGGAGCATTCTTCGGATTCCTTGTGGTCGAGCGGACCGGCTCGTCATGGCTCGGTCTGGTCGCTGGCATGTCCGGGGGCATCTCGCTCGCACTGGTCATGGCTGTGTTGTCGGTGACGTTCCGGGCAGACCAGATCGTGGTCGGCGTCGGAATCAACCTCATTGGTGCCGGCGTCGCCATCTTCCTCAACCGCGAAGTGTTCCCGGACCGCGGCCAGGTATCGATCGACCGGATGGGATCGATTGCCATCCCCGGCCTTTCACACCTCCCAGTCATCGGCAAACCCCTGTTCGACCAGTCAGTCGTCACCTACCTGGCCTACCTGTTGATACCTGCGATCGCGTGGGCCTTGTACCGAAGCAGGTGGGGGCTCGCAGTCCGCGGGTCCGGCGAACTTCCCGAAGCGGTCGAGACCGCCGGCATCAACGTCAACATCGTCAGATACTCGGCCGTACTCACCGCGGGTGCACTCGCCGGTCTCGCCGGCGCGTTCCTCACCGTCGTCCAGGTCGGCATCTTCATCGAAGGCATGACCGGCGGGCGAGGGTTCCTCGCGCTCGCGGCGGTCGTCTTCGGCAAGTGGACACCACGCGGCACAGTTCTCGCCGCGATGCTCTTCGGTGCCGCGGACGCACTCCAACTGCGCCTTCAGAGCGCGTCGTCGGTACCCGGGAGCGTCTGGTACGTCCTCGCCGCAATCGTGCTCGTCCTCGCGCTCATCTCCACCCGCCGCCGCGGCTTCGTGCCGATGAAGACCGCACCCCCGATTATCGGTGCCGTCGCCATTGCCGCCATCGCTGTCTTTGGTGTCCACCTGACGGTTCCAGCGCAGCTGTGGCTGGCACTGCCCTACCTGCTCAGCCTCGGCGCCTTGGCCGGCCTCGTCGGTCACGCACGCGTCCCGTCGGCCCTCGCCGAACCATTCGACCGAAAGGCCATCTGACGTGCTCAACTCCAGTCGAGTCCTTGGCCTTCACCACGTTGCGTTCGCTGAGGGCCAGGGCGCCAGTCTCGTCGAGACGTTCCAGCGCGTCCTCGGCCTGCATGTGGTCACCGTTGAACGGGCTTCCGGGTTCACGGAGCGCATGATCGACGTCGGCAATTGCTCTCTTCAAGGGCTGGAGGCGACCAGCGACGGTGTCGTGAAACGGTCCCTGGACCGTCGTGGCCCCGGGTTGCACCACATCGCCCTCGAAGTCGACGACATTGCAGCAACGATGACCGAACTCCGCGAGCACGGCATCGGCTTCGTCGACCCCGAGCCCCGCACCGGCGGCGGAGGTCACCTCGTCGCGTTCGCCCACCCGAAATCCTTTGGCGGCGTCCTCGTCGAGTTCGTTGAGGTCCACGCCCACCCGAGCCAGTCGTGACAAGGACAACCATGAACCAGCAAGGCGCCGTCAAGTTGTCGGTGTGGCTGGTCGTTGAGGTGTGCTGAGGGTGTGGCCGGGCCTGATGGCCCCTGTCGTGCAGGCGGGGCTGGGCATGCCGGTGACGGTTTTCCAGATGCCGGACCGGTGGATCATCTCCCTACGGTAGTCACTCGCTGTCATCAGATGCCGTCGGGGCCGGAAGTGGGGTGAGATCCGGCTGAAGGCGGCGAAATACCTCTGGGCAGCTCCACTGGAACAAAAGCTCTTCATAGCGCGCTCACGCTGCCTGGTTGGCTGGTGGCTGTTCTCGGCCCGGTTGTTCAAGTACTTCGAGGAGCGGTGCTCGACGGACGGCATGACCTCGCGGTGCGCGGCGATCGGCCACCCGACAGGCTCTCAGTCGCCCGGCTCGGTGAGATCTGCCAGGAGTGCGTTGATGACGCGGTCGGTGGAGGCGGCCATGTCGACCGACTGGGGGGCGAGCAGCCATTGGACCTGTAGGCCGTCCATGACGGCGATGATCGCGTTGGCCGCGTCTTCGAGGTTCGAGTCCGCCTGGATCTCGCCGAGTTCGCGTGCTTCGGCGAGGGCTTCGGTGACGAAGATGCGCAGTCCGGCGTAGCGGTCGCGGAAGTAGTCCTGCGCGGGGTGGCCTTCGGTCACGCTCTCCGCCGACAGGACGGCGTACAGCCGGACGATGCCTTCCCGTTCGGTGTTGCGGCGGACGGTGTCGACAAGGTGACGCAGGAAGGCCAGGCCCCGGGGGCGTTCGGGGCCGAGCTGTTCGATGTCGGTTTCGTCGCGCAGTGCCAGGATGCTGGTGAGCAGTTGGGCCTTGGAGCGGAAGTAGTGCAGGACGCCGGCCTGGGTGACTCCCGCGCGGTCGGCGATCTCCTGCAGGGAGGCGTTGTTGTAGCCGCGGGCGGCGAAGGTGTCCACGGCGATCCGCAGGATCTCCTGCCGCCGCTGCTGCGCTTTGAGGCTCTTTCCTGTGCGGGGCTGCCGCACCTCGTTCGTCCTGCTCTCACTCATCGTGCGGAGTCTACGGGGCTGTCCATCAGTGCTCACGTGCCCATCAAACCCGGGAAATATCTTACGGACAAGGACTTACTAAGTACTTAGTAAGTGTGTTTTCCTGCTCCCGTTCCGCCCGCTGCGTGCCGCGTTGCGGCCTGGAAGGACGAGCATGAGCCGCCCTGCCCTCCCTGATGACACCACGCTGTCCGACCACATCCGGGCCCTGGATCTCGAGTCCAAGGTCCGGCTGCTGACGGGTGCGAGCCTGTGGAGACTCCCGGCCGAGCCCCGCCTCGGACTGTCGGCGGTGACTATGTCCGACGGCCCGCAGGGAGTGCGCGGGACCGGTGACGATCCGGCCGCCACCGGCCTGCTGGCCCCGGCGCCCAGCGCACTGGCAGCGACCTGGGACACCGAGTTGGCCGAGCGGCTGGGCACGCTTTTCGCCACGGAGGCGCGCCGCAAGGGTGTCGACGTCGTCCTGGGCCCGGTGGTGAACCTGCAGCGCACCCCGGTGGCCGGGCGGCACTTCGAGTACTTCTCCGAGGACCCGCTCCTCACCGGCACCCTTGCCGCCGCCCTCGTACGCGGTCTGCAGAGCCAGGGCGTGGGTGCGTGCCTGAAGCACTTCGTGGCCAACGACTCCGAGACCGACCGCACCCGCTACCGCTCACGGCTCGACGAGCGGACCCTGCGCGAGGTCTACCTCGCCCCGTTCGAGCAGGTCCTCACCGAGGCTGAGCCGTGGAGTGTGATGGCCGCCTACTCGGGCGTCGACGACGGCATCGAGTCGGCGCCGATGACCGAGAACGCGCGGCTGCTGCGCGAGGTGCTGAAGGAGGAGTGGGGTCTTTCCGGGGTCGTGGTCAGTGACTGGGCCGCCACCCGTTCGACCGTCGCCTCGGCGCTCGGCGGCCTCGACCTGGTGATGCCCGGACCCGACCCGCTGTGGGGCGAGCCCCTGATCGAAGCCGTCCGTGCGGGCGAGGTGGACGAGCGGCTCATCGACGACAAGGTGTTACGGCTGCTGCGCCTGGCCCGGCACACCGGCCGGCTCGGCGCACCCGGGACCGACTCGCCACGGCCTGCCGTCCCCAAGGCACCGGGAGAGGCCGATTTCCGTCTCCTGCGCGAGGTCGCCGCCCGCGGCATGGTGCTGCTGCGCAACGATGCCGGCCTGCTGCCGCTGGCACCGGAAGGAATCCGCAGTGTCGCGCTGATCGGCCCGAACGCCGTGGCGCCGTACCTCCAGGGTGGCGGGAGCGCCTTCGTTCCGGCGGTGCGCACGGTGTCGTTCGAGGACGGGCTGCGCGCCGCGCTCCCCGAGCACGTCCGTCTGTGTGTGCACCGGGGCGGTGACTCCCGTCAGCGCCCGCCGTACCTGTCCGCCGCGCTGATCACCGATCCCGAGACCGGCGCAGCCGGCGTGCGCGCCGACCACCTCACCGCCTGCGGCAACCGTGTCGGCGGCGAGATCCGCCCCTTAGGCGACTGGAGCGGATACCGCGGCTTCGGGCCGAAGACGCACCGCGTGGTGCTGCGCACGCTGCTGACCCTCACCGAGCCGGGGACGCACCGCCTGGAGATCGGGTGCGTCGGCCGCTACCAGGTGAGCGTCGACGGCGAGGAGGTCCTCTCGGGCGACGACGACCGGGGCGTGGAGCTGATCCTCGACTCCACCCACAGCAACCCGCCGCTGCGCGGCATTGACCTCGTGGTGGGACCCCAGCCGCGTCGGATCGCCCTTGCCATCGACCTCACGGTGGTGGAACCGGGCGGCTACGACCGTTTCGTCACTGCTCAGTTGCGCCACGCCCCGCCGGGGCCGACGCCGTACGAGGAGATCACTGAAGCCGCCGCCGCGGCCCAGGCCGCCGATGTGACCGTGGTCGTCGTGGGCACCAACGAGGAGGTCGAGTCCGAGGGCTGGGACCGCACCACTCTCGACCTGCCCGCCCACCAGAACGAACTGGTCCGCAACGTGCTCGCCGCCAACCCGCGCACCATCGTGGTCGTCAACGCCGGCGCCCCCGTGCTGCTGCCCTGGGCCGACGAGGCACCCGCGCTGCTCTGGACATGGCTGCCGGGCCAGGAGGCCGGGCACGCCCTCGCCGACGTCCTGCTGGGCCGCATCGAGCCGTCCGGCCGACTGCCCTGGACGCTGCCCGCCCGCGCCGAGGACGTCCCCGTCCCCGACGCTCGCCCCCGTGACGGCATCGTGCACTACGGCGAGGGCGTCCACATCGGCCATCGGGCCTGGGACAAGGGCGGTCTCGTCCCGGCCTTCCCGTTCGGCCACGGACTCGGCTGGACCCGATGGTCGTACGAGTCCGTGGACCTCTCACAGTCGTCCGTCTCCGCCGATCTGCCCGACCCCGCGGGCGGAGACGGGCTCGAACTCACCGTGCATCTGACCAACACCGGGCCACGGGCTGGTCGTGAGGTCGTCCAGGTCTATCTGGAGCCGCCCCAGGACGGGCCCGACCGGCCGGTGCACCTGCTCGCCGGCTTCACGCTCGTCCAGGCAGCGGCAGGCGAGCGCACCGCTGCCGACCTGCGCGTGCCCGCGCGCGCCTTTCAGGTCTGGGACACCGGCAGGGGCCGCTGGCGTACCCCGCCGGGCCGTTACCGGCTGCACGTCGGACGCTCCAGCCGCGATCTGCGCCTCACGGCCGAAGTGACCGTCCGCGACGGCGAGTTCCACGCCACCCGCTGACCCACCCGTCGTCTGCTCAACCCTGCACCACCCCCTGCTTCTTCACCAGCTCGACAGCAAGGAGCCGCACCCATGCGTACGACCCGTCCCACCACCAGAACCCTCCGGACAGCCTGCGTCACCGTCGCCGCCGCCCTGCTGGCCACCGGCTGCGGCCGCAGCGACGACTCCGCGGCCGCCGACGCGCCGGCGAAGATCAGCGGCGGCAAGGCCAAGGGCAAGCTCGTCATGTGGTCCATGGGCGACAAGGCCGACAAGGACCTGCAGAGCCTGGCGAAGAAGTTCGAGCAGCAGAACCCGGGCGTCACGGTGCAGATCACCGCGGTGCCGTGGGACGCCGCGCACGAGAAGCTGACCACCGCGATCGCCGGCGGCAACACCCCCGACCTGTCGCTGATCGGCTCCACCTGGATGGCCGAGATGGCGGCCATGAAGGGCTTCCAGGCCACCCCCGCCTCGTTCAAGGCATCCGCGTTCTTCCCGGGCCAGTGGGACACCACGAAGTACAAGAACGCCTCCTATGGCGTACCTTTCATCGCCGACACCTCCGTCATCTACTACCGCACCGACATCACCGCGAAGGCCGGGATCAAGGGTGCCCCGGCCGATGACTGGGCCGGCTATCTGAAGGACCTGAAGGCCGTCCAGGCCACCGTGGGCAAGCAGAACCCCAAGCTGCGCCACGCCACGCAGTTACAGACCGGCTTCAACTCCTGGCTGTTCTGGCTGCCGTTGGTGTGGCAGCAGGGCGGGGACATCTACGATTCGGGCACCAAGAAGTTCACGTTCGACTCGCCCGCGGTCGCCAAGGCGCTGGAGTACTACAGCGGCATCTTCAAGGACGGTCTGTCACCGAACGACAAGACCGACTCCGGGCAGAATTTCCAGAACGGACTGATCGGCACCGTCCAGCAGGGCGCCAGCACCAGCGGCAACCTCCACCTCAACGCGCCCGCGCTGGACAGCACGTGGCAGACCATGCCCCTGCCCAGGGGCGAGCAGGCCGCCGGGCTGGCCGGTGGCAGCGACCTGGCGGTGTTCAAGGACGCCAAGAACCCGGACGCGGCATGGAAGTTCGTCCAGTTCCTCACCGCCCCCGAGAACCTCGCCACGTACGCGGACGCCACCGGCAACCTGCCCGCCGTCGCCCGGTCCTGGTCGGAGGGCAAGCTGAGCGGGAACCCCAAGATGGCCGCCTTCGAAACTCAGTTGAAGGTCACCAAGGCCCCGCCGTCCATCACCACCTGGCAGCAGATCGCCGACACGATCGACAGCGAGCTGGAGAAGCTCGCCTACGGCAAGTCCACCCTCGCCGAGACGCAGAAGACCCTGCAGTCCAAGGCCGCCGGTATCGGCACCGGCCGCTGAACCGGCGACGCGCGCCTATCCCTCGTACGGACGGATGACAACCATGCCCACGAGCACCGTTGCCGGGCAGGGCACCAAGAAGAGCGACCCCGGCGGCGAGCGGTCGGCGGCCCGCCGCCGAACCGTCTCACCGCGGTTGCGGCGCGCCGCACAGGGTCGCCAGAGCCGGGCCGCGTGGACCCTCGCGGCCCCGTTCCTCGTCCTGTTCCTCGCCTTCATGCTGCTGCCGGTCGTCTGGTCGATGCTGATGAGCCTGACCGACACGCAGAGCGCCGACCTGCGGACCCCGCTGAACGTGTCATTCATCGGCTTCGACAACTACGTCCGGCTGTTCGAGGACGAGCAGTTCGTTCATGCGCTGCGCAACACGGCCGTGTTCGTCCTGGTGGGTCTGCCGCTGACGCTGGCCGCCGGGCTGGCCGCGGCGGTCGTTCTGAACAGCGGCATCCGCCGTTTCCGGGCCCTCTTCCGGGTCGGCTTCTACCTGCCGGTGATCACCAGCGTCGTGGCCGTGGCCGTGGTGTGGAAGACGCTTCTGGAACCGCGGGCGGGGCTGGTGAACACCGTGCTTGCCTGGTTCGGGATCGACGGGCCGGCCTGGCTGGCGGACACCCGATTCGCGCTGCCCGTCATGATCGTGATGGCGGTGTGGCGCAACCTCGGCACGGTGATGATCATCATGTTGGCGGGTCTGCAGTCCGTGCCCCGGTCCCTGATGGAGGCGGCCGAACTCGACGGCGCCGGGCCCTGGCAGCGGTTCTGGGGGGTCACCTTCCCGCTTCTGCGCCCCGCTCTGCTGCTGACCGCTGTGACCACCGGCATCGGCTATCTGCAGTTCTTCGACGAGCCGTTCGTGATGACCGACGGCGGACCCCTGGACTCGACCTTGTCGGCCACGTTGTACGCCTACAAACAGTTCGGCAACGGCAACTACGAGATGGCCACCGCGGCCGGCTACGTCGTCTTCGTCCTCATCGTCGCTCTGACCGTCCTGCAGTTCCGCGTGCTGCGAGACAAGGACTGACCGCCATGAGTACCCTCGCCCGCCCTCGCACCGCACCCGCAGACACCGACCGGGCCCTGCGCCGTCGCCGCATCCGACAGGCCTGGGGCCGGCCCTGGCTGTATGTGCCGCTCTTCGGCTGCCTGCTGCTGATGATCACACCGTTCCTGTGGATGCTGTCCGGCTCCTTCAAGCCCGAGGCCGACATCCGCAAGGTCCCGCCCGACCTGATCCCCACGCAACCCACGTTCACGAACTACCGGCAGTTGTTCAGCAGCCTGGACTTCACGACCATGTTCGCCAACTCGGTGATCGTGGCCCTGGCCGTCACCGCCGGCAACCTGCTCTTCTGCTCGATGCTGGGCTACGCCCTGGCGAAGCTCGAATTCCGTGGCCGGCGCACGGTGTTCACGCTGGTCATCGCCACGCTGATGGTGCCGGGTCTGGTTACCTTCGTGCCGCTGTATGTGCTGGTGGCCAACATGAAACTGACCGGCTCGCTGCTCGGCTTGATCCTGCCGTTCCTGGCCGCCCCGTTCGGGGTGTTCCTGATGCGGCAGTTCATCTCCACCCTGCCCGATGAACTCATCGACGCCGCCCGCGTGGACGGCTGCCGTGAACTGGCCATCTTCTGGAAGATCATTCTGCCGCTGACCAGGCCGGCCCTCGCCACCCTGGGCATCATCACCTTCCTCGGCTCCTGGAACAACTTCCTGTGGCCACTGGTCGTGGCCCAGAACGAGGACCAGTACACCCTCCCCGTCGGCCTGGCCCTGGCCAGTAGCGGACAGGACTTCACCCGCTTCGGCGTCCTGCTCGGCGGCAGCGTCGCCGTCCTGCTCCCGGTGATGATCGTCTTCCTGCTCTTCCAGCGCCACTTCGTCGCCGGCATCGCCACCACCGGCATGAGGTGACCCCTGCTCCGGCGCCCTGACCGCCCCCACCCGCCGGTTTCGCACACCGCAGTCCAGCTCTGCAACCCACGTAAGGAGCCGCACCGTGAAACCCGTCCTCCGGCAACGGCGCCGGGCCGCTCTCGCAGCCGCCACGACCCTGCTCACCACGTTCTCCGTCCTGTCGGCAGCCACACCCGCATTAGCCGCTCCAGCACCCGGCAAGGCACAGGTCTGGCTCACCGACCTGTCCACCGGCACCCACCTGGCCAAGCAGTCACCGGTGACCTGGAAGGCCGGCCCCGCACCGGCCGGTTCTTCCGGCTCGGCGATCACCGTGGACACCAACCGCGCGTACCAGTCCATGGCCGGCTTCGGGGCCTCGTTCACCGACTCCTCCGCCTGGCTGGTCGGCACCAAACTCGACACCACGCAGCGCAACGCCCTGATGCGCGACCTGTTCAGCCGCCGCGACGGCATCGGCCTGAGCTTCCTGCGTCAGCCCATGGGCGCCAGCGACTTCACCGTGAGCGGCAACTACTCCTACGACGACATGCCCGCCGGCCAGAGCGACCCCACGCTCGCCCACTTCAGCGTCGACCACGACCGGGCGTACACGATCCCCCTGCTGAAGCAGGCCGGCCGGATCAACCCGCAGCTGACCGTCATGGCCAGCCCGTGGAGCGCACCGGGCTGGATGAAGACCAGCGGCTCGATGGTCACGGGGCAGCTCAAGCCGGACGCCTATCAGGCGTATGCCGACTACTTCGCGAAATTCCTCAAGGCGTACGCGGCGGCCGGGGTGCCGGTGCGCTACGTCACCCCGCAGAACGAGCCGCTGTACGAGCCCTCCACCTACCCAGGCATGGCCATGCCCGCCGACCAGGAAAAGACCTTCGCCACCGACTACCTCGCCCCGACGCTCAAGGCTCAGGGCCTGTCCACCCGCATCCTGGGCTACGACCACAACTGGGACGTCACCAGCTACCCCGAGTCCCTGTACGCCGACCCGGCCGCAGCCCAAAGCGTCGCCGGTACGGCCTGGCACTGTTATGCCGGTGAGGTGACGGCGCAGACCGTCGCCCACAACGACTACCCCAACAAGCCCGCCTTCCAGACCGAGTGCTCCGGCGGCGCCTGGGAGGGCGACGAACAGGACGGCTTCGCCGGCACCATGGACAACGTCATCAACGCCCCCCGGAACTGGGCGCGGAGCAGCGTCCGCTGGAACATGGCCCTGGACGCCGACAGCGGCCCCACGAACAACGGATGCAGCGACTGCCGCCCGGTGGTGACGGTCGCACGGAACACCGACGGCAAGTGGACGTACACGCCGACGGCCGACTACTGGGGGCTGGCGCAGGCCAGCAAGTTCGTCCAGCCGGGCGCGCGCCGGGTCGCCTCCAACACCCTCGGCAAGGGCAGCATCGAGGACGTCGCCTTCACCAACCCCGACGGCTCCACCGCACTGGTCACCTACAACTCGGGTTCCACCGACCGCACCTTCACCGTCGGCTGGGGAGATCGCCACTTCAGCTACACGCTGGCCGCGGGAGCCGCCGCGACGTTCACCTGGACGGGCAACCAGAGCGGAAGCACCGCCCCCGCCGCCATCGGCTCCGTCGACATCCCCTTCCACAACCCTGACGGCAGCAAGGCCCTGATCAGCTACGACAGCAGCCTTGTGGCCCGGCAGCACCAGGTCCGCCTCGGCGGCGACTGGGTCGGCTACACCCTGCCCGCCGGCGCCTCCCTCACCCCGCCCACCGGCGAGACGGCCCTGTCCCGCGACGGCTGGCAGGCGACAGCCTCCGCTAGCAGCTCGGACGACCCGCCGTCCCAGGCCATCGACGGCGACCCGGCCACGCGCTGGAGCGTGGGCCACGGCATGCAGTCGGAGGACTGGTTCCAGGTCGACCTCGGCTCCACCCAGACCTTCAACCAGGTCGTCCTGGACACCACCGCCTCGTCCGGCGACTACGTCCGCCAGTTCGAGGTGTCCACCTCCGACGACGGCACCACGTGGAGCAAGCCGATCGCGACCGGGCCGGGCAGCACCGTGGCCCGGATCCTGCTGCCCGAGACCACCGCCCGCTACATCCGGGTGACCAACAAGGCCGGCTCCGGCAGCTGGTGGTCCATCCACGAATTGTCCGTCCTCGCTCCGGGCGGCAAGGCTGCCTCAAGTGCAGGCGAGACCATGGCTGTTCAGCGCAAGACTGCGGCACTGCCCGACGGCACCCGGCTGACAGCCGTCTACAACTCCGGCAACAGCACCGCCACGTTCGACGTCCCGTGGGGCGACACGACGTACAGCTACCGACTGCCCGCCGGCGCCGCCGCGATCTTCACCGCTCGCTCGGCCTGACCCGACCCCCCACGGTGCCATGGCAAGTTCGCCGGAACCAACCCTGTCGGTTGTGGCGGGTGCCCCGGCGGTGGGTCAGCTGGGCAACCAGGAGCAGCCCGCGTCCGCCTACGTCGGAGACGCGGGCCGGGCGCATGTGGCCCGGTCCGCCGCCCAGGATCGAGTGTCGGCGACGGCCGCCGTGTCGGCGGGGACCTCCCTCGTGGCGACATCGTCGGTGTCCAGGGGCCGGGTGCGGGCGATGACCAGCGCGATGTCATCGGGGTGCTCGGCCGGCATATCGGCGATCACGCTGTGGCAAGGTCCTCCAGCGATGGACAGGGTCGGGCCAGGGCGGTGCGCAATCGGTCCAGCCCTTCGTCGAGGTCCCGCTTGTGGGCGTCAAGCAGTCCGTCGGTGCAGAGGGCGATCAGGCTGCCGGCGTCGAGTGGGACCTCGGCGGACTCGAATGGCAGGCTGCCGAGGACGAGCGGGGGCCCGACCGGCACCTTGACCTGCTTCGCCGTGCCGCCGACATCCACGACGAACGGCGGGGGGTGGCCGGCTCGTACGAAGGTGCAGGTGCGGCGGCGTCTTCTCCCGCACCTGCCGGCGCAGCAGGTCGTGGATGGTCTGGTGCCGTCGTCGCGCCACCGAGGAGGGCGGCGGCCGGTGGGAGGACGCCAGCATCATCGCCTCACTACCGCAGGTGTAGAAGTGGAAAGCGAGGCTCCTCGGACGATGTGTGGTGCGTAGAGAACACCACCGCGACGACCAGGAGCCTCGCCTCGTCACACCACCCCGCTGACCTGCCCTTTCACCCCTACGGGACAGGATGAAAACAGTTCAGTGACCATCGCGCCGAGATGACCGAACGATTCCTCTCTGAAGGACCGTCACCGGCATGGCCACGACCGGCGGACCGGCACCCCTCTCGGGCCAGCCGCACCTCCGCACGCCCCAACCCGCCGGTCACACCAGCGACTTGGCCATGCCCAGGAGGCGTTTCACCGCCGCCAGGTGCTGAGGGACTGCGAGAGCTCGGCCGCGCTTGACATCACCTGTTCCGTGATGTGTTCGGCCTGGTCCTCGTCGATACGGAACTGCGGGCCGGCGACGGTCACCGCGGCCACCACCTTGTCGGCTGCCTTGATCGGCGCGGCCACGGCCCAGACGCCCTCGTCCACCTCCGCCTCGCTCTTCGACCAGCCTCGCTCCACGATGCCGGGCAGACTGGCCAAGGCCTGGTCGCGCTCCGCGGCCGGCGGCGGCGGCCGGAGCCGGTCGAAATAGCGCTGTGCCCACGCTTCTCCCATGGAGGCGAGCAGAACCTTGGGGCCGGCGCCGCGGTGCAGGCTCATGATCTGCCCGGGCTCGAACGACAGCCGGATCGTGTGCTCCGGATGGCTCATCTCCACACAGGTCGCGAAGTCTCCCACGCGCCGGATGACCAGTGCGGCCTCACCAGTGACCTTCGACAGCCGCTCGACGAACGGGTGCAGGACCTTCGACAAGGGGAATGCCTGTTCGGCGCTGCGGGACAGAAGGAAGACGCGCGGGGAGAGTACATAGGTCCCCCTGCCGTTGTCCTCCGCCAGATCCATCTCCCGCAGCAGTGAGACGAACCGGTAGGCCGAGGGGACGGAGATGCCCACGGAGTGGGCGATCTCCTCCACGCTCAGCTCCGGCCCCTTCTCGGTGAAGAGGAGAAGGACCTTCAGCACCCGCCGGGCGCTGTCCACGCCGGGGGTCCTCTCCCGCCCTTCAGACACTGTGCGCCTGCCCCTTCGTGTTCGTGGTCACCGTGGATGCCTCAAGCCGAGTATGTGCCGACGAGCCGGTTCTGCTCGATAACGTGGTTGCCATACGCGCTGAGAAACTCCTCCCTTGTCGGTTCACCGTTGACGGCGGTATCGAGGGCGTACACCCAGAAATAGTAGTGGTGCCTGCCGTGCTCCGGAGGTGGCTGAGGGCCCGTATAGGCACGTGTGCCAAGGGATGTGGGGCCTTCGCGGTAGACGGCCGTGCCGCCCTGTGCGGGGACGACGGGGGCCGCCGGGTCGATTCCGTAGACAACCCAGTGCGTGAAGCCTTGCGGCAGTGGCGCGTCGGGGTCGTGGACGATCAGGGCGAGTTCGACCGTTTTGGCCGGGACGCCGGTGATCTCCAGCCGGGGGGCGGCGTTGCCGTGGTCGGCGGCGAACTTGTCGGGGATGCGCTCGCCAGGTCCGAAGTCCAGGGCGGTGACGGCGAGGTCCTTGATGTTCAGGGGCATGTCGGTGCTTTCCTTCGGCGGTGGAGCGGGCGGCTCAGCCCGTCCGGTCGAGCATGCGAACGATCTCGTCTGCGACGGACCGGGGGTCCTCCTCCGGCACGTAGTGGTCGAGCCCGGGGAGCTGCACGGCGCGGAAGTCCGGGCGCAGCTCCCTGGTGGCGGCGAAAGCGCGGGGCGAGACGATCCTGCTGTGCTCGCCGCGTATCAAGGTCACGGGCACCGGGATGTTCCGGGTCTCGGCGGTGAAAGCCTGCCGCAGGCCGGCGACGGTACGGACCATCGCACCAGGGTCGGCGAGCGGCCGGAGGCCGGCGCCGGCAGCGGCGTAGCCGTATTGCCTGCGGCGGCCTACGGCGTCGGCCGGCAGCAGTGGGTAGCGCTCGCGGAGGTACGCCTCGATCTCGGCCGGCGAGGTGAAGGTGCGGTCGCCGCCGCGGACCCGGGTGTCGAGGTCGTCGAGCACCCCGGGTTCCACGAACGGCGTGTAGTCGACGGCCACGACGCCCGCCACGGCGTGGGGGTGTGCCGCGCCGAGTACCACGGCGTTGCGGGCGCCGAGTGAGTGGCCGGCCGCCACCACCGGGCCGCGCGCGTGCCGCTGCAGCAGCGCGAGGACGTCGCCGCAGTACTCGGCTGCACCGTACCCGGTGGCGGGCTTGTCGCTGCGGCCGTGTCCGCGCTGATCGACGGCGATCGTACGGATCGATCCGCCCAGTCGTGCCACGACGCCGTCCCAGACGCCGAGGCTGGCGGTGGTGCCGTGCAGCAGGACGACCGTGGGCCCGTCGCGCGGCCCCAGGTCGCGGATGCACAGCTCGATCTCCCCGGCGGACACGCGGTGGACATCCCCCACCCCCGGCCCGGACTGCTGCGGGTCGAATGTCATCGGACTCACCCGGCCGCTCACACCGGCTTGATGGCCGAGAGCGCCTTGCGTACGCCGACCAGTCCGGCGACGATCTCGGCGCGCTTGGCGGCGACCTCGCCCTCGGCGTACTCGTACAGTCCGCCGCCGGTCTTCATGCCGAGCTTGCCCTGGCCGGTCAGGCCGGTGACGAGGGAGGAGACGCCGGTCTCGTTCGACAGGTCCTGGTTGAGGTAGGTGGCCACGGCCTGGTAGATGTCGAGCCCGGCCATGTCGACCAGACGCATCGGGCCGATGACCGCGAGCTTGTAGCCGATGCCCCACTTCACACAGGTGTCCATGTCCTGCTGGGAGACAACGCCTTCCTCGACGAGGGCCATGCATTCGCGCAGGACGGCATACAGCACGCGGTTCTCGATGAAGCCCGGCACCTCCTTCTCGACGACCGCCTCGTAGCCGAAGGCCTTGACGATGCCTACGAGCCGCTCCTGGACCGCCGGGTCGGTGCGCTCACCCTTCACCACCTCGATCATGGGGATGAGGTGCGGCGGGTTGGACCAGTGCATACCGATCAGGCGCTCGGGGTGGGCCATGTCCACGGCCATGTCCGAGATCGGGATACCGGAGGTGTTGGTCGCGATGATCACTTCATGGCCGACTGCGGCCTCGATCCGGCCGAGCACCGTCTTCTTCAGCGCGAGCTGCTCCGGGACCGCCTCGATGACGAGGTCGGCACCGTCGAGCGCCTTCGCCTGATCCACTTCGACGGTGACCGATCCGCCCGGTGTGACGGGCACGTCGAGCTGGTCGAGGTGGGTGACGGCGGCGGCACACATCCCCTCCGCCCGCGCCAGGGCCTCTTCGCTGACGTCGTTGAGGCGCACATACGATCCGTAACGGGCGAGCAGCGCTGCGATGCCGGGCCCCATGCTGCCTGCGCCGATGACGGTGCTGGTCTTGGGAATGCTCATGGTGGTGAATCCTCCTTGCGGATGGCGGGTGGGCGGACGGTCAGCCGGCGACTCCCGTCTCGAGGCGGTCGAGCTTGCGGTTGAAGTACATCCAGTAGTTGTCCCTGGCCCGCTCGGGGTAGATGCGGCGGTGCTTCTCGCTGGTCTCCTCTGCGTCCGGTGCCTCGTACGGCAGCCCGGAGGCGGCCAGGGAGAGCTGGAACTTGGCGGCCCACTCCAGGAAGATCCCCGCCAGGGTGGCGTCCTTGACGTTGCGGCCGACGAACGAGGCTCCGTGGTTGGCCATCAGAACGGCCTCGGCGTCGCCGAGGACCTGGGCGATCGCCTTGCCAAGGTCCGGGGTGGTGATGATGTGGCTTGTCGCGTCGAAGCGCGGGACGCCGTGCTCGGCGAACCACACTCCGTGGTTGTTGACCGGCTGCAGCTTGGCGGTGGAGGCACCGAAGACCGTGGCGTGGAACGGGTGGGAGTGGCCGACCACCTGGACGTCGGGGCGGGCGCGCATGATCTCCGCGTGCAGCGGCCATTCGAGATGGCGCAGCCCCTGTCCTTCGAGGACGTTGCCGTCGAAGTCGATGAGGATGTAGTCCTCGGCGCGGACCTCCTCCAGACCGAGGTTGCCCCGCTTCAGCCACAGGCCGCGGCCGTGCGGGTCCCGGTAGGAGAAATGGCCCATGGACATATCGCCGTGTCCCTCCATCTCCAGGATCCGGTGGGCCCGGGCGAGGTTGTCCAGGACGTTGGCGATCGAGTCGTCCTGGGAGTGGAGGGCATCGCTGGAAGACATGCCTGACCTTTCGTTCGGTACGGAAGTCTGCGGGCGTGGTCAGCGGTGTGCCGCGGCGAGGGCCCCGGCCGCGGTCAGCCCGCCGACCCGCTCGTGTACGCGACCACCGCTGGCGACGGCCACGCAGATGAACAGCTCGTCCGGGCGCGGTACATCGGGTATCGACACCGTCGCCGCGTCGTAGTGCGAGCGGACATAGAGTTCGTCCTTGTAAGCGAGGGGTATGTCGATGCTCGCGCCCGCGGCGGCCGTCTTGGTCGCCGAGGAGATCCATGCCGCTCCGCCGCCCACGGCTTCGCGCAGTGCGTCGCCGAAGACGGTGGTGACGCAGGCGACGACATGCTCCTGCTCGCCGTCCAGGCCGGCCAGCCCGCCCTTGCCGTAGCTCTCCACCTCGGCCCCGCCGAGCAGGGCGACGGCCCGTCGGCCAAGTGCCGTCCCCAGCGCGGCGCTCGGCTCGGTGAGCGCGGTCAGGTCGTCGACGTAGCGCCCGGCGAACGGATTCTTGATCACGACGCCGCAGACCGCCTTGACCAGCGGCTTCCCGGCGACGGGGCCGTTCTCGTGCAGGGTCTGCTCGACCAGGCCGACCCAGCGCCGCACCTGGTAGTTGCTGGTCACCGCTTTCTCTGCCGTCATCGCGTTCATCTCCTCAGGGCCGCGCCACGGACACCGACAGTGCGTGGCGGTTGGGGTTGGTCGGGTCGTAGATCGCGGTCTCGAGGTTCTCCAGCGTGAACTGGCTGCCCTCGGCCATGCGCCGGGTCGCGGCGAAGTCGGCCGAGCGCTGCTGGCAGCGATCGGTGAAGGGCCGCTCCAGCTGCTCCCAGCGCTCCATCGCCTCCTCGAGTTCACCGTCCGCGGCCTCGGTGGCGGCCACGGCCAGGGTGTAGGCGTTCGCCATCGCGCAGCCGGCGCCCTGGGCGAGCGCGGGCGGCATGGCGTGCGCGGCATCGCCCACCAGGGCGACCACCCCGCGGCGCCACTCTGCGACGTAGGTGGTCTCGTATCCGTAGTAGCGGGGGTCCCGGGCCTGTGCCGCGGACCGCAGCACGGGGGTCAGCTCGGGGTAGGCCGATGTCCACAGGTCAAGGTCGATCGGTGTCCGGCTGCCTTGCTCATCGTCCCGGGGGGCGCCGAGGGCGATGTAAAGCTCGCGCTCGTTGCAGGGCACGTAGAGCACGCGCAGATAGCGCGGGTCGAGGTTCCAGAAGTCGATGACGTTGTCCCATTCACCGGGGCCGA
The DNA here is from genome assembly GCF_040298665.1 of Streptomyces sp. NPDC001508. Lineage (NCBI taxonomy): Bacteria > Bacillati > Actinomycetota > Actinomycetes > Kitasatosporales > Streptomycetaceae > Streptomyces > Streptomyces sp. NPDC001508. The sequence continues at coordinate 15,921 of NZ_JBEPAP010000057.1, read as the reverse complement.
GTTCGGCCCGATGGCGGGGTACCAGGAGCCGGATGATGCCATCGCCCGACTTCCACCGCTCCTGTGCGAACCCGATCGAGTCGCGCACCTTCGACTTCACCCCGTCGGCACCCACCACGAGGTCGGCGTCCAGGGTCTCGCCGGAGGCGAGGGTGATCCGGCCGCGCGGGTCGGCGGAGACCACCTCGGAGCCGGTGCAGATCTCCACTCCGGCCCGCAGGGCGGCATTGAGCAGGGACTTGTGCAGGTGTGGCCTGGTCAGCGTGCGCCAGGGCAGTCCGCCGAAGTCCTCGTGCGACAGACTGTCGTGCTGGAACCGCGTCTCGTACCAGGGCGGTGTCATCGAGTCGGCCATCACCTCGTCGTAGGCGCCGATGGCCTTGAGGACCTTGAGGCTGTTGTGCCACAGGACGATGCCCGCACCCTGCTCGCGCAGTTCGGCCCCCATCTCGTGTATCCGCACCGTCCATCCGCGCTGTGCGAGCGCGGTCGCGGCCGTGAGGCCGGCGAAGCCCGCGCCTGACACCTCCGCGTGGCGTCCTCGCCTGTTGCTCGTGGTTTCCATTGCTCCGCTTCCCCTCGTTGGTCAGGCCGGACGGCCCTGGGTCACTTCGAGGACTTCTCGACGAAGACCGGGGTGTAGATGTCCTCGACGGCGGGCGGACTGCCCTTGAGCACCTGCTGGTCGGCGAGGGTGTCGATGGTGGCCTGCCACACCTGTGCGTCCATGGCGCCGAGCCCGTTCTTCTCGGTGGCGTCGCTGGTGAAGGTGTGGTCGATGTCTGCCTGCAGCTGCCGCTGGAAGAGGCCGGCCTGGTCGCGGTACTCCGGGGAGGAGTCGGCGAGGATCTTCGCGGTCTTCTCGGGATTGTCGATGACGTACCTGAACGCCCTGAGGTAAGCGTTGGTGAAGCGCTGGACGAGGTCGGGATCGTCCTTGACCATCTCGTCACTGGTGAACAGGCCGGATCCGTAGACCTTGTAGCCGTGATCCGAGCCGAGCATCACGTCGAGCGAGCCCTCGCCGCCCGCGGCGTCCTCCAGCTGCGGCACCTCGGCGTCGATGTAGCAGGGAACGGTGTCGACCTTGCCCTTGATGAGGTAGTTCTCGTACGGCGGGGTGACGGTGACCTCTCGGAGGTCCTTGCGCTCCATGCCGTTGGCGGAGAGGAGCGCCTGGTAGAAGATGAAGGTCGAGCCGGCGGGGTGAATGCCCGCCGTCAGGCCCTTCAGGTCATCGATCGACTTCAGCTCCACGTCCTTCTTCACGGAACACATGGCCAGCGGCGAGTGCTGGTTGACGACCGCCAGCGCCTTCACCGGGATGTTCTGGGAGCGGGCGGTGACGAGCGAGGGCAGGTCGGCGAAGCCGAAGTCCGCGCGTCCGGTGCCGACGAGTCGCAGGGCGTTCGACGAGCCTGTGCCGGTCTTGATGGCCTCGACATCGATACCCTGCTGCTTGAAGTAGCCGAGCTTGTCGGCGACGTGGAATATGCCGTGGTCGCCGCGCAGCTGGTAGTCGAGCTGCACCGTGACGGTGTCGAGGCCGTCGGCGGAGCCGGCGTCGCCGCCCGCCTTGCCGCCGCACGCGGAGAGAAGGAGCGCTGCGGCGGCCGCGGCGGCGATGGCCGCCTTCTTCGCATATGTCCTGGCGGGCTTCCCCGGGGCAGTGGCCGGGGGTTTGGTGGAGGTGAACATAGTGGCTCCTGGCGGATGAGGAGGTGCGAGAGCCGTGGTCGGTGCGCATCAGGCCGCGATGTGCGGGAACCACTTCCGCAGGGCGAACTCGATGAGTGACAGCCCGTAGTAGAGGATCAGGCCGAGCAGGGACACGAGGGTCAGGGCAGCGAACATGAGTGGTGTGTCCAGCTGCGTGGAGGCGAACTGGATGAGATAGCCGAGGCCGTTCTCGGCTCCCGCGAACTCAGCGACCACGGCGCCGATGACGGCGAGTGTGATCGCGATGCGCATGCCGGCGAAGAGGTACGGCAGCGAGGTCGGGATCTGGATACGGGCGAGGATCTGGTTCCGGTTGGAGCCCACGGACCGCATGAGCAGGATCAGATCCTGGTCGACTGCCTTCAGCCCGACGATCATGTTGAGTGTGACCGGGAAGAAGGCGATGACCACGATGAGCAGGAGCTTGGGCGCGAGGCCGTAGCCGAACCACAGGATGAAGATGGGGGCGAGTGCCACCTTGGGCACGACCTGGAAGAGGACGATCAGCGGGTAGAGGGCGCGCTCCAGCCAGGCGAAGCGGACGATCAGCACAGCGATCAGCACGCCGACGGCGAGGCTGAGCAGGAAGCCGTAGAGGATCTCCTGGGTCGTCACCCAGCTCGCCTCCAGCAGCAGGTCGCTCGAGCGTCCCATCTCGCCGAGGAACTCGCTGGGCTTCGCCAGTTCGAAGCTAGAGATCCCGAAGATGTCGACGGCGAGTTCCCACAGGACGAAGGTGCCTGCGAACACCGCCATGCTGGGCCATGCCCTGGAGAGCCACGACCGCCACGCGCCGCCTTCTCGGCCGGCCTCGGCGTCGGTCGTCGTCTTCACATTCTGCTGAGTGAGCGTCATATCAGGCCGCCACTTTCGGCTCGAGGTGCGCGCGCAGCCGGGAGGCGTATTCGCCGAATGCGGGCTCGTCGAGGACGCCCCGTGTGCGGGGCCGCGGAAGATTGATCTCGAGCGTCTCGAGAAACGGACCCGGGGTGCGGCCCATCACGTGCACGGTGTCGGAGAGGAATACCGCTTCCGAGAGGGAGTGGGTGACGAAGACGACCGTTTTTCCGGTGGTCGCCCAGATCTCCGCGAGCTTTTCGTTCATCTCGTCCCGCGTAATGGCGTCCAGGGCTCCGAACGGCTCGTCCATCAGCAGAATTGCCGGGTCCATGGCCAGGGCGCGGGCGATGGAGACGCGCTGCGCCATGCCGCCGGAGAGTTCGTGCGGCAGCTTGTCGCCGGAGCCGGCGAGACCGACGAGCTGGAGCGCGCGCTGTGCTGCGTCCTTCGTCTCCTGCCGGCTCTCACGGGTGGCGATCTGGCGGAGCATGCTTGCGTTCTGCAGCGCAGACTTCCACGGCAGCAGGGCTGGGCGCTGCGGTACGAGACCGATACGCCTGCCCTTCACGGCCTCCGCGGCGGGCATGCCGCCGATGGAGACGTCCCCGGCTGTCGGCGCGAGAATTCCGCCGATGATTTTGAGCAGGGTGCTCTTTCCGCACCCGGAAGGGCCCAGCAGAGTGACGAAACTGCCGGGCGCGATGTCGACCTCGAGGTCTTCGAGAACTGTCTGCTTTCTACTGTGCCCTGCAAACCTCATAATGATGTCGTGGGCGGAAATCCCCATGGATTCCATAAACCCCCCTCTCCTCCAACGGAAGTGTGGTGGGAACGCCTCCCGATCGCGTTATCACGATCTAATAATGCGTTATCACGAACGCTAGGCTCCCCCTTCGGGGTGCGTCAAGACGGGTGCGCGCAGTTTTCTCACCGGTTGCATGCCGAGAATCGAACGCGTGGGCGGTCGCATCGAGGCGACCGCCCGACGGTCACGCGGACGGCTGGCGCCCGCGTCACGGATCCAGTTGCGCAGCGTCTCCGGGTTCACCCCCAGGTCGGCGGCGATCGCCGCAGGGACTCCGAGGCCGCGCAGCGGCGCGTGGCCCAGGGCGGGTATGCGCGGCCAGTCCGTGCGAGGGCAGTTGCTGCGCATAAGGACACGGGGCAGGACAGGTAGTCCAGCGGGGACAAGTGGACCTGACAAGCAGAAGTCTGGCTCTCCCACGAGGTGATCGAACGGTTCCTCGCGATCGGCTGCCCCCACGTGCGAGAGAGCACCCGCGGCAACTACCGGAGCAGACTCCTGCGGCTCAGCGAGCAAGACCGTCATGCGCTCGGGCCCGGCGTCGGCCACGACCCCCCAGAGGTCATCCCGGTCCGCGTCCACGACGTCCGCGGAGCCTCGGGCGGTGGCGGCCGCGGCCAGTCGTCGTGGCTACTCGCGGTCCCCGGAAGCGGGAGATTCCTTGCCGCCGTCCGGGGGAAGGCCAGACCGGGTCCCGGTCCGCCCGGTCCCGGTGCGGACAGCCGGCACAGCGTCCTCGCAGCCGCTGCCGACCGTCTCGGCACCAAGGGCGCGGCCCAGTAGGCGGTTTCCAGGGGTCGTCACAACACATGGTTGTGTTGATCAGGCCGCGAGCAGTGGATGCAGGCGCTCGGCTGGGGTTTCCCAGCCGAGGGTTTTGCGTGGGCGGCCGTTGAGTTCCGCGGCGACGGCGGCCGGCTGGACAGACTGTTCGGCGACACGGGCATCGACCTCACGTCGGCACCCTGAACACTGCCGCCGTCCACGGCAAGCGACACGCTGCCGCAGGCCTCGATCCGGTGATCCGTCGTCGTACTCATCAGGCGACTCCTTCACGGAGGCTCACACCTGATGCATGACACTCCCGCCGCTTGGTGTATCCGGGCCGCTGGGGCAGACACGGAAACATCGGCGTGAGGTTGGTGCGGGCGAACCGCAGCCAGCGGGCCTCCGAGGCGAAGCCCGGCAGAGCCTGTGCCACCGCGAGACACACCAGCTCGGAGTCGCTCAACTGCGGTGGTCTGCCCAGCCATCGGGTCTCCGTGAGCTCGGCGTCGATCTTCACGTACGGTCCGGTGATGAAGGTGTCCAGGAGCTCGTTCGGCATGGGTGTCCCCGTTGCGACGTGCACTGCTGAGCTGGAGCGTTAGGCACCGCGGTATCGCGGTGCCTAACGCCTGACGGACGATCCGCCCAGTTGTTACGCGGTCATCGGACGGCGACGATCTCCGTGGTCTCCGCCTCGTCCGTGATGGCGGGGTCTGAGCCCTTCGGCCCGCGAAGAGCGATGTAGACGAGCAGCACGCCCATGACGGCGACGCCTGCCCACATGGCCTGCTGCCAGCCGTCGACGAAGGACTGCTGCGCAGTGTGGATCAGGCCCTGGGCCTGGCTGCCAGTGCTCGGGGCTACCTCGACGGCGTTGGCGATGCCTTCGCGTGCGGTGTCCGCGGCCTTTTGGGGGATGCCTCCGAGCTTGTCGTCCATGGCGCTGTGGTAGCCGTTGGCCAACAGCGCGCCGAGCATCGCGACGCCCAGGGCGGTGCCGAATTCGCGGGTGACGTCGTTGAGGGCGGAGGCCACACCTTGCTTGGCGCGGGGCAGGGAGCTGGTGATGGCCTCGGTGGAGGGCGTCATGGACAGGCCCATGCCGATGCCCATGGTGAGCATGCCGACGAGGATGGACAGGTAGCCGCCGTCGACGGAGGCGAACAGCGCCATCAGTGCGAGGCCGAGGGTGGACATGGCGACGCCCACGGTCATGGTGGAGCGGGCGCCGATCTTGGCGGCCATCTTGGGGGCCAGGCCGGACGTCATCATCATCATGATGGCCATGGGCATCATCGCCACGGTGGACAGCAGGCCCGACCAGCCCAGCACGGCCTGGAAAAACGGGAAGATGACGACGGCGATGCCGGCCTGGACGCCGAAGACGACGAGCAGTGTGATGGAGCCGCCGGCCAGGCCACGCTCACGGAAGAGGCGTACGTCCAGCAGTGATGCGTCGCGGCGGTGCAGCTCCCAGGCCACGAAGGCGATGGCGGCGACGACGCCGACGGCCAGGCTGATCAGGGAGACGGGGTCGGTCCAGCCGCGCTCGGGGCCTTCTTGCAGGACAAAGATGAGTCCGATCACGGCGATGGTGGACACCAATGCACCGATGGTGTCGAAGGAATGGGTGGAGCGCTCGCGGGAGTTGGGCACCGACTTCAGGGTCATCGCCAGCGCGACGACGACCAGTACCACGGGCAGCACGAACAGCCACCGCCAGTCCGCGACGTCCACGAGGACCGCGGAGAGGAACATGCCCAGGATGCCGCCGCCGCCGGCGACACCGGTCCACACGCCGATCGCCTTGCCTCGTTCCTCCTCGGGGAACGTGGAGGTGATGACGGCAAGTGTGATCGGCATGATCATCGCGGCGCTGATGCCCGCGGCCACGCGGGCGCCGATCATCACTGCGGCCGACGGGGCGAGCCCGGCGACGACGCCGGCCGCTCCGAAGATGATCAGCCCGGTGATCAGCATGGGCTTGCGGCCCCATCGGTCACCGATCGCACCGAGCGGCAGCAGCAGGGCGGCCAGGGCAAGGGTGTAGATATTGATGATCCACAGGACAGTGGTCTGCGAGGCACCCCATTCGACGGCCATGTGGGTCTGGGCGACGTTCAGACCGGACACCGACGCGATGACGGCCATCAGCGCGATCGAGACGCTGATCAGGATCGCGCGCAGCTGACGCGCATCCGGCGCACCCCCGCCGCCGACTGGTACGGCCGCCGCCTGGGGAGTCTGGTTGCTACTCATGATTTCCTCTCAAAAAGGGCATGAAGAATCAGCGCCGGGACAGGGCCGGTCGCCAATGAAGGGTGGAGCAGGAGGCTCGTCGCGCGGACCGCCGGCTGCGGTCCGCGCGGATCAGGCCGAGGGGCGGTCGGGGGTGATCGCGGCCTGGGCGGCGGCGAGGGCCGCGGCGGTATCGGCGGTGGCCGGCAGAGCGTTGATGTGGGATCCGGCCAGGGCGCCGGCCGCGGCGGACGCACCGACCTGCGCGGTCAGATCGGTGGCATTGCCGGCCACCCACACGCCGGTGACGTCGGTGGTGCCGGCCATGGCGGAGGCGAAGCGGCGGCCCATGTTGTCGGGCAGGTCCTCCATCGGCAGCTTCAGCCCGTCCAGGCCCTCGGTGCGGGCCTGTAACCGGGTGGCCACCGCGATCACGCGCCGGGCGACGGAGGTGCCGTCCACCAGGCGCAGACCGGCCCGGGCGCCATCCTCCTCGACGACCTCCCGTACCTCGGTCTCGACGATGCGGATGTTGCGGGCGGCGAACCGGGCGCGCGTGCCCTCGTCCAGGTCGGTGCCATGGGTGAAGTACACGAGGTCGTCGGTCAGCTGACGGAACAGCAGTGTGTGGTGGAGGGAGGCGGGGCTGGTGGCGAGGATGCCGATGGACTCGTCGCGCACTTCCCAGCCGTGGCAGTAGGGGCAGTGCACGACGCTGTGGCCCCAGTGCTCGGCCGGGCCCGGCACCTCGGGCAGTACGTCGCGCAGACCGGTGGCCACCAGGACGCGGCGCGCGGTCACGCTGCGGCCGTCGGCGAGGGTGACGGTGAACCGCAGATCGCCCTCGACCGCTTCAGCGGGCTCGGCGGAGGCGACTTCACCGAAGACGATCTGCCCGCCGTGTTCGCGGACCTGCTGGCGTCCGCGCTTGAGGATCTCGGGCGGCGGGGTGCCGTCCAGGACGATGAAGCCGTGCATCGCTGCGGCAGGTGCGTTGCGCGGGGTGCCGCTGTCGATCACGACGACCGAGCGGCGCGAGCGTCCGAGCATCAGCGCGCCGTTCAGGCCCGCGGCGCCGCCGCCGATCACCACCACGTCCACCGTCTCGGCGGGCAGGGTGTCGCTCTCGCAGCGGGAAGTCTGCGCACACATGTCGCGCCCTTTCGTCGTACCTGGCCCCCGTGCTGGACCATCTGTGTTCGACGTTAAGCCCGTATTGCAGTAAAGGCATACCATGTTGCCTATGACGCAAGAAGATGGGGCGCTGGACAGCCTCGTACGCAAACGGATCCGCGCACTGCGCGTCGCACAGGGCTGGTCCCTGGAAGAACTGGCCACCCGTGCCAACCTCAGCCAGTCCTCGCTGAGCCGAATCGAGAACGGACAGCGCCGCCTCGCCCTGGACCAGCTCGTCACCCTCGCCCGCGCCCTGGACACCACCCTGGACCAGCTCGTGGAGAACGCCGCCGACGACGTCGTCATCAGCCCGATGATCGACGGCACCCACGGCCTGATGCGCTGGCCCATAAAGGGCGACCCCGGCATGAGCGTCATGCGTCAGCGCATGACCGAACCTCCGCCCGACAATCCCGCCCGCATGCGCGCCCATCCCGGCCACGAATGGCTCGTCGTGCTCTCCGGTACCGCGATCCTCATGCTCGGCCACCGCCGGTTCCGCGTCGAGACCAACCAGGCCGCCGAGTTCCCCACCATGATGCCGCACGCGATCGGAGCCGAGGGCGGCCCGTGCGAGATCGTGGGCATCTTCGACCGCGACGCCCGCCGCGGCCACCAACGCGACACCGGCGACAGCAGCGAGTGCGACGGCGCGCAGGGGCGCTGCGAGTAGCAGCTCCCGGCAGTGTCGAGCGTCCGCGCGAGGGGGCCGTCTTGCGTGGCGGGCAGCGCACCAAGCCATCTTCTTGCGCATACCGCAAGCGGTCGTGCTTCATGCGCATGACGGTCTTACGGTGGTGCCATGACCCAAGCGCACCAGCACACTCCCCACGGCGACATCGGCCACCACGGGCACGGCCACGGTGGTGGTCATGGTGGCACTCAGCAGGACGGCGACAGCGGGCAGGCGGAGATCCTCGACCTGGACGCCGAGGTCCTCGCCGAGCACATCGCATCCATCACCGCCTGGCTGCCACTGAAGGTCGAGCCGCGCCAGATCGTGGACCTGGGCTGCGGCACTGGCGCGGGCACCTTCGCGCTCCTCGAACGCTTCCCCGAGGCGCACGTCACCGCGGTCGACGCCTCCGCCGGCCACCTGAAGCTCCTGCGCGAGAAGGCATGCGCCCGCGGCGTCTCGGACCGGGTGCGCACCGTGCAGGCCGACCTCGACACCAGTCATTGGCCCGACCTCGGCACACCGGACCTGGTGTGGGCCTCCGCGTCGATGCACCACATGGCCCACCCCGACCGCGCACTGCGTAGCGTCCACGAACTTCTCGCGCCGGACGGGCTGTTCGCCGTCGTCGAGCTGGACGGCTTCCCCCGCTTCCTGCCCGCCGACGCCCCTGAAGGCCGACCGGGACTCGAAGAGCGCGCCCACAAAGCGACCGACAGCTTCCACGCTGAACACGTCCCGCACCGCGGCGCCGACTGGGGGCCGATGCTGGCCGCCGCCGGATTCAACGTCGAGGACGAGCGCACCATCACCGTCAACATCGCGGGCAACCGCAGCGAGGCCGTCGGCCGCTACGCGCACGGCAGCCTGCAACGCATCCGCGGCGCCGCCGCACCCGCACTCAGCCCTGAGGACCTCGCCGCCCTCGACGAACTCCTGGACGTCAACAGCCCGCACAGCATCCTGCACCGCGACGACCTCGCCGTACGCACCGAGCGCACCGTCTGGGCCGCCCACCGCGCCTGACCCTTGGGCTGCCCGGTTGCCTGCCGGGCCGCAACCACACCCCACTTGGGACCTACTCGTCTCTAGGGAGCGCGCGCACCACACAGCGCCGGGCAGACGTGACTTCGTGGACGTTCGCCCCGGACACACCGAGCGCCAGGGGTGAGCCCTGGGCATCGGCCAGCACATGCAGTTTGCTGCCCTTCCTGCCCCGGTCGACCGGATTGCCTACACCGGCCGCCACCGGCGCCCCCACGCCGTCCCGGCCGCGCGACAGGGTCGCGGTGACGCTGGTGCACACATCGTCGCCCTCGATGAGGGTGACGGTGACCTGCATACCCGGCACGTCGGTGATCGCGTTGGCCGGGGCCGATGGCCCGTCGAAGGGGGTGCCGAGGGCGCGGGGCCTGACCACGAGGGTGCGCAGGCGGGCGGGGGCGCAGGTGCCGGTCATGGTCCAACTCCAGGAGCGGGGCCGGCGTTACACGGTGACGGCATCCGGTGCCGGTTCCTCGGTACCGTCGTCGAAGGTCATCTCCGGCGCGGGCCGCCGGAAGCCCTTCGTGAGGCAGGCCAGGTAGCCGACGCCGATCGCCAGCCACACGCCGCCGATCCTCAGCGCGACGTCCCCGAGCTTGGTGAGCAGGTAGACGGATATGCCGGCTCCGATCAGCGGCATCGCCCCATACGAGAAGAGGTTCGGGCTGCGGCCCTGCCCGCGCTCGCGGACCAGATGCGCGATCACGCAGAGGTTCACCAGGGCGAAGCCGGGGAAGGCTCCGAAGTTGATGAACGAGGTGGCCGTGGTCAGGTCCAGCGGGAACCTCTACGCCGGAGGCTGGTACCGGGGACCTCACCTCACCTCTTCGCCCGCTGGGTGACGACGATGCAGGCGAGCACTATGACGGCGGTCATCGGGACGACCGGGCCGACGTGCTCACCGAGCAGGAGCACGGACCACAAGAGGGTCAGCAGCGGCTGGGCGAGCTGGATCTGGCTCGCCTTGGCGACACCGATCAGGCCCATGCCGCGGTACCAGAGGACGAACCCGCCGAACTGCGAGACGGCCGCGATGTAGGCCATGCCGGCCACAGCCTTCGCCGTCAGGTGCACGGGTTCGTGCGACAGGGCCCACGCGGTCACAGCCAGGTTCACAGGGGCGGCGATCACGACACCCCAGGCGATGACCTGCCAGCCCGGCAGGTGTGCGGACAGCCGCCCGCCTTCGGCATAGCCGGCCGCGCACAGCAGCAGCGCGCCGAAGAGACAGAGATCGGCAATGGTCGGCGCCCCGTTGTTCTGCAGCAGCGTGAACGTGATGATGGTCGCCCCGCCGAGCCCGGCCGCCGCCCAGAACGCCTTCGGTTCCCGGCGGCGCGTGCGGGCGGCGGAGATCATCGCGGTGGCCATGGGGAGCGCGCCGATGACGACCGCGGAGTGCGCCGAGGACGAGGTCTGGAGGGCGAACGTCGTCAGCAGCGGAAAACCGAGCGCGCATCCGACGGCGACCACCGTGAGCGCGGGCCAGTCGGCGCGGACGGGCCGTGGGGCGCGCGTGGCGAGGAGCGCCACACCTGCGATCAGGGCCGCGATGACGCCGCGTACACCGGCCGCACTCCACGAGCCGAAGCCGTCGAGGGCGAACACGGTCCCCGGGAAGCTCAGGGAGAAGCTCAGTACGCCGAGGGCGGCCAGAACCGTCCCGTTCGACAGTAGCGATACTGGAGTTGGTGCGATAGCGCTACGCTCGTTACTCATGTCCAACGGTAGCAGTGCGCAAGAGCTGGCTGAGACGCTCGCCCGGGAGATTGAGAACACCCCTGCTGGGACGCGCATCCCGACCCATCGGGACCTCATCAGCCGCTTCGGAGTGAGTGCTACTACTGTTTCCCGTTCCCTGGCCATCCTGACGCAGCGTGGGCTGATCACTACTCGCCCCGGTGCCGGCACCTATCGCACCGAGACACAGCCCAGGCAGCGTGCCGGGGACACCTCCTGGCAGGAGGCGGCCCTCGAACTGACCGGCGGTACAGGTCCCGCGCGCAGTTTCAAGACCGCTGCGATGCTGAGCACGCTGACCACCAGCGGGCCGGACATCATCGATCTCAACGGCGGCTACCTCCACCCCGAACTCCAGCCGCTCAGCAAGCTCAGCGCCGCCTTCTCCCGCACCGCACGGCGCGCGGAGGCATGGGACCGGCCGCCGGTCGGCGGGATCCCCGAACTGCGTGACTGGTTCGCCTCCGACATCGGCGGCGGCCTCAGCCGCCACGACGTCCTCATCTGCAGTGCGGGCCAGAGCGCCCTGGCGACCACCCTGCGTGCCCTGTGCCCGCCCGGCGCCCCCGTCGTCATCGAGTCTCCGGCCTATCCGGGAACAATTGCGGCGATCCGCGCCGCCGGACTGCGTCCCATCCCCGTCCCTCTCGATCAGGAAGGGATCCGGGCCGACTACCTCGACGACGCGCTCACCCGCACCAGGGCACAAGCCGTCGTCCTGCAGCCGCTCTTCCAGAACCCCACCGGTGCAAGCCTTTCGGTGAGCCGGCAGAACGACATCCTGGGCATCGCGCGCCGGCACGGGGCGTTCGTCATCGAGGACGACTTCGCCCGGCACATGACGCACGCGGACGCCGGCCCGCCACCGCCACCGATGATCGCCGACGACCCCGACGGAACCGTCATCCACATCCGGTCGCTGACCAAAGTGACCTCGCCGAACCTGCGGGTGGGCGCACTCGCCGCCCGCGGGCCCGTGGTGGCGAAACTGCGCGCCGCACACGTCATCGACACGATGTTCGTGCCCGCTCCGCTCCAGTACACCGCTCTCGACGTCGTGACCGCCCCGGGCTGGAAGCGCACCCTGGCCACGCTCGCCACGGCCCTGGAGCAGCGCCGGTACGTCGCCGCTGACGCCGTCGCAGCGACGTTCGGCCCGCACGCTTTGGCCCTCCGGCCGCGCGGCGGCTATCACCTCTGGGTCTCACTGCCGGGCCACCTCGACGGCCGGCAGCTCGCGTCCGCCGCCATGGCGCACGGCGTCGCGATCACACCGGGAGAGAACTACTACTCCACCGACAACAGCGCCCCGCACATCCGCCTCAGCTACGTGGCCGCGCCCTCCGCCGCAGACGTCGACGCCGGCATCCGACGCCTGAAGCCCCTCACCACAGAACCCTGAACGACGGTCCGGCCGTAGCGGGATCCCCCGCCGTGCTTCACAGCCTGGCACCGGTTCCCGTGCCCCGATCAGACCCGGAGACCGCTCGGCTTCTTGCTCGCTGTCACGGCGGGGAGGGGCACCACCTTCGCCTCGGGTATCACGGGGCACTTTGCACTGGGCGGTGGTCAGTGGCTGAGTTCACAGTGGATCCCGACCTCGACGGGGGCGTCGAGAGGCAGGGCGGCCACACCGACCGCGCTGCGGGCGTGCGGACCCTGGTCACCGAGAACCGCCGCGAGCAGTTCGCTGGCTCCGTTGACGACGCCGGGCCGGCCGGTGAACTCGGGCGCGGAGGCGCCGTATCCGATCACCTTCACCACCCGGTGGACGCGGCCCAGGTCCCCGACCAGGGCCTTCACGGCGGCCAAAGCGGTGAGCACGCATATGCGGGCCAGGTCCTGGGCGTCGTCGGGTGCCACGTCGGCTCCGACCTTGCCGGCCAAAGGAAGCTTGCCGTCGACGAGCGGCAGCCGGCCGGAGGTGTGGACGTGGCTGCCGGACTGGACGGCCGGCACATAGCAGTACTTGTTGATCTGTCGCGGCCGCACCGGGCGGTCCAGGCTGCGGACCGGGTGAGTGAATTGGCAGAGGAGAAACCGAAGGCGCCCGACCGGCTCACCCCGGCCCGAGTCCGCCGAGGGTTTCGGATCCTCCGCCCGCACCTGCACTGTCCGGCCCGCGCACCGGGACCTCCAACTTCCGGCACTGGACGGCCACTTGGCTCGAAGAATCGGCGACCCCGCCACATGATGCGGCCCAGGATTTCCGGCCTGCCGCACCTCCGTGCGGCCTGGTTGTCAGTACACGCTGATACAACTCTTGCGAACGACCACCCGGCGAGCAGAGGAGACCCCGTGGGCGACTGGGGAACTGGCAACTTCGAGAACGACACGGCCGCAGACCACCTGTCGATCCTCACGGACCGGCTCATCACCGAGGTCGCGGACGCGATGGCCGGCGACCCGGTCGAGATCGAACCCGACGAGTACTGGGGAGTCGCGGTGCCGGCCAACTTGGAGTTGCTGAGCCTCCTGGCGCGGCAGGGTTACGCAGGGGCATCACTGCCTGAGGCTGATGTGGTCGAGGGGTGGAAGAAGACCTACATGGCGGTGTGGGAGGGCTACATCGACGAGTTGGAGGTCTCATCGGGTTACAAGGACAAGCGACGCGCAGTCCTGATCCGTACGTTCGACGAGCTGGCCGCGCTCCAGAGGAAGCAGAACTCGGACTGAGGCCTGACACTCACACGGCGTGCAGGACGAGCGGCACCTCCCTTCCACCACCTGGTACGGCGGGCTTGGAAGACCCCCAGTCCGCTCGCCGGGACGAGATGCGCATCGCGACCACCGCTTGCTGAGCTGGCCCTGCGCCGCGCACCGCGGGTGGCGCCGTCGGCTAAGAAGGGGGCGCAGTCACGGCAGACGGTCTCAATGCCGGGCGGCTCAGCGAGCGAGGCCGCGAGCGTGTCCGCCTCCCGGTCGGGAAGGAGGTCGATCGGACGATGTGTTTCGATGTCGACGAGCGCAGTTCCGTACATCTGCCCTTGCGCTGGGCGTATTCGTCCACACCGACCACGCGGGGCATGGCGGTGGGCGGATCAGGTAGCGAGGCAATCAGTCTCAGCAGGGTGTTACGGCTGACCGTCTTGACGCCACGACGACGAACTTGCCCGCCGCTGGCAGATCACGGGGAAACCGCAGACAGGAGCCGTGTATTCGCCCCGAAAGACACCCACAGCCGGGCAGGTCGCCTGCCGGGCAGTGCCAGATGCCGAACTCGGCTTTCATTTCACCGACGGGTCGATCACCACAGTGGAGGCCGAAGCCGAGGCCACGGTCATCAAGACCGCTTTCGCCGGGGCTTCAGTTGGCGACGGGGCGTTCTGGTTGGCGGAGTTGAGCAGGCGAGTCGGCGGGCGTGGTCTCAGCGCAGGCGAGACGGTTCTGCGGGCGGGGATCTCGGTGGCCTCTTCTTTCTGTGGTGGCGTCGAGCAGCCTCAGCTCGGCCGAGAGCACCCAGAGCTGCACCAGGCCGATGGCCCATCCGGTCACGGCCGAGAACTGGTTGATGACGAACAGGAAGGCCTGCCCGAGCAGCAGGTCCACGAGTAGCGATGCGCGCAGCACCCGCAGTGCGGCGGGGCGATCCCGGCGCCACAGGAGCAGGCCCCGTGTGCTCAGCGCCACCGTGGCGGCCGCGCATCCAGCCGCCGCACTGACTGCGCCCCACTCGCGCTCGCCGGCCAGGTCACCCGCGGCGGCTTCGGCGGCGATCCCACCGAGCAGCAGGCAGCCGTGCGCAGCGGTATAGGCGATGACGGCGGCGATCAGCGGCCGGCTCCTCGCGACGCGGTCTGCGGCAGCGCGCAGCGTGTGCCTCGTTGGCGTGCCGGTCGGGCCGTCCGTATGCCAGGCGAGGGCGGCCAGCGCGGCGAATGAGAGGTAGATGATCCCGGCCGCCGGGCGGTAGAAGTAACCGATGTCGGTGACGAGCTTGCCGACCTCGTCGATGAACAACCCGAAGCCGGCGCCCCCGGCCACCGCGCCGCCCCACAGCCGCACGCGGGCCGTCGGCACGAGCAGCAGCGAGACCAGTGCCACGAGCATGAGTAGACCGCCCCACAGCATGTGTGCGATGTGCAGGTGGCTGCCCGGCCCCGTGCCCCCGCCCAGCTTGGGGTAACCCGTCAGGGCGAGGAAGGCACGGGTCGCCAGTACCGCGGTCACTCCCGCCAGCACAAAGATCTTGAGCAGGGTCCGGGGGCTCTTTGTCATGCCCGACAGCCTGACCGCGCACGCAGGGCGCAGGCCATCCGGCAGGCCCCCGTATCCACCTGCGGACAACCCTCGACATCCGCCACGCGGCGTGCACCCGGCGCGGCGGCCGCCGCCCTGGAAGTACACCTCCTTGAGCGCTTCGGCGGCGATCTGCGTCGGCGCGGTGCAGCCCATGCGCTCGCGACCTGCGAGTGGGTCAGACGAATCTGTGTCAGGCAGGCCGAAATAAGCTGCCCATGCCCGCCCCTGCGGGCGGCAGCCGGTCACCTGGGGGTCCTGCCCCTCCCGGCGCGCTGAGCGGGTGACCCAGGCGCCTCGCCGCCGTTGACACGTCATCGCGTGTATGAACATCCGGATCCGCCGCGGACGCGAGCGAGTCCGGACCGATTGTGATCGGTCCGGACTCGTGGGCTGTTCGGGGCGTGGTCGCGGTCTCGCCGAGTCGCCGGCCGACGGGCCGTCAGAAGTCGTACGGCTTCTTGGTGCTCCAGTTCAGCACGTCGGCCTCGTTCCAGCTGAACTGCGGCTTCTCGCCCTTGATGGCGACGGAGTAGAAGGGGCCGTGGTGACCGTCCGCGCCGCGCAGCGCGATGGCGAAGGAGCGCGCCGTGTGGTTCTTCGAGCCGTAGTCGAAGAGGTTCACCGCGCTGTATACCTTGCCTCCGGGCGGGAGCGTGATGTGCTGGTCGCCGCC
>NZ_JBEPAP010000056.1:0-61862 GCF_040298665.1 Streptomyces sp. NPDC001508 | reverse complement strand
CGGCGCTGCGGGCCGCGCTCGCCGGTCTGCCCGGTACCGACGCGACCGCCGCGCTGGTCCGGGTCGGCGGCTTCGACGGCCCCTGGCGGGGCAGCGCGGGCGTGCACGATCTGGTGCATGGACGGGCGGCGGACCCCGACGCCCTCTTCCGGGCGGGCTCGACGACGAAGGTCGTGACGGCGGCGACCGTACTGCGGCTGGCGGCTGAGGGCAGGGTCGATCCGGACGCGCCGATCCAGCGCTACCTGCCGCACCTGCTCACCCCGGAGTTCGAGCCGGTCTCCGTACGTCAGTTGCTGAACCACACCAGCGGTATCCGGCCGGGGGACGGCTGGGGCGACGGCTTCGAGGACCAGTACGCGCACCGCTTCGACACCCTGACCCCGGCCCGGGTGGTGGCGTCGGCGGTGGCGAAGGGCCCGGAGTTCTGCCCGGGCCGACGGCAGGAGTATCTGAACATCAACTACACGATCCTGGGCATGCTGATCGAGAAGGTGACGGAACGTTCGTACGCCCGCGAGGCCACCCGCCTGGTGCTGCGCCCCGCCGGAATGCGCCACACATACTTCCCGGGCACCGACCCACGCATCCACGGCTCGCACAACCACGGCTACCAGCTGGTGAAGCGACCCGACGGGACCACACGATTCGTGGACGTCACGGACTGGAACCAGTCGGACCGCTGGGCGGCAGGCGACATGATCTCCACCACCGCCGATCTGGAGCGGCTGATCACGGCCCTCTTCCGGGGACGGATCGTACCGGAGCCGCAACTGCGGGAGATGTTCACCCTCCCGCCGGGCATCGACGACGCCACCTACAGCGCCGGGCTCCAGCGGTTCACGTACGACCACACCGTCTACTGGCTCAAGTCCGGTGCGCGCTACGGGTACAGCACGGCGGTCGCGGCCACCCGGGACCTCGGCCGCACCCTGGTCTACTCGGTCAACTCCACCGACGCCAAGGGCACGTCGATGAACCCGGTCGCCGAGCGCATCGCGATGGCCGCGCTGCGGCGATAGGAGTACGTGCCGGGCCGGCGTGCCGTGTGCCGGTCCGCACGGCTGAGCCACGGCGAGATGCCTGCGCGGCTCATGCGGACGGTACGGGCGATACCGCTGGGCAAAGACGAACCGTGACCGTGCCCCGGCCGAGGACGCCGATGACCGGGGCGATCCCCGACGGCCGCTCCAGGCGGCAGACCTGGTGCAGGAAAGGACGGCGCATTCATGCCCATTCAGCGTGGCCACGGACGGCTGCGGAACCTTGCCGCGGCCGCGGCCGTGGCCGTGGCACTGGCCTGCTCGGCAGGCCCCGCCGCGGCACTGCCCGCGCAGCGGACGCCGGCTCAGGCCGCCACCGGATCACTCCAGCGGCACCTCGGCGCGCTCGTCTCCGACGGCGCGACGGCCGCCCTCGGACAGGTACGCGAGCGCGGCGTCGCCGTCTGGCGGGGCAGCGCGGGCACCTCGGACCTCGCCCGCCGGCCGCCCGTCCGACCGGACGGCTCCTTCCGGATCGGCAGCGTGACGAAGAGCTTCGTCGCCGCCGTCGTCCTGCAACTCGCGGGAGAGGGACGGCTCCGGCTCGACGACCCGATCGGTCGTCACCTGCCCGGCGTGGTCCGCGACGCCGACGCCGTCTCGGTGCGGCAGATCCTCAATCACACCTCGGGCATCTACGACTACACCGAAGACCCGCGCGTCCTGGAGGATCCCGCCGACCCCGCCGCCCTGGAGCGCTGGCTGTCGACGGGCCGCTGGCGCACCTGGACGCCCGCCGCGCTCGTCGCCCTGGCCGACGACCCGGCTCACGCGGCCTACTTCCCTCCCGGGACCGGATGGCGCTACTCCAACACCGACTACCTCCTGGCGGGCCTGCTCATCGAGAAGGTGACCGGCCACACCTACGCGCAGGAAGTGACCCGTCGCATCCTGCGGCCCCTCCACCTCACCCACACCCGGGTGCCGGGCACCTCCGTACGGCTGCCCGAGCCGCACGCCCACGCCTATCTGCTACGGCCCGGGCACAAGCCCGTGGACATCACCGAGCAGAACATGTCCGCCGCCGGGCCGGCCGGAGAAATGATCTCCACGGCCGACGACCTGACCCGCTTCACCGCCGCCCTCCTCGGCGGCAGGCTCCTCGGGCCCGCCCAGCAGCGGGAGTTGACCACCGCGGTCGACCTCGGTCCGGACGGCGGCTACGGCCTGGGCCTGGAACGCGCCCGCCTGTCCTGCACCACCGTCTGGGGACACGGCGGCGGCATGTACGGCTCCACCGCCCTCAGCTTCGGCACCCCGGACGGCCGACGTCAACTCGCCGTCTCCTTCAACCCGTCGGGCATCTTCCCCACCGCCCCCCAGACCACGACGTCCCACACCCTCCTCGAAACCGCCTTCTGCGGCGAGCCTCGGAGCCCTGCGGCGACGAAGACCGCAATCAGCGCTGTCCCCGGGGGCGGGCACCGGCATCGTCAATGAAGTCCGCAGCAGAGCAGGCCGAATCCCCGGGCCGCCGCCGCGCCGACGCTGTCGCGGACATCCGCGGGTGATTCGCCGGCCAGGATCCGCCGTTGCAGTTCACGCAGGGCTGCCCGGTGTGTGCCGGCGATCGCTCCTGCGAGAAGCGCGAGCACCGAGGGTTCGGCCATGTTCGGTTCGTCGGTGGTGTTCGGCGGGTGTTCGGCCAGGGCGGCCGTGAGGGCGGCCTCGGCGCGTTCACTGATCTCGCGTTCGCGCGCGCGCAGTGCGGCGCTGTCCCGGATGGTCCGCCAGAACCGGGGCGCGTCGGGGTGGAACCCGAGTGCGGGATCGTCGTGCCGCAGGGCGGTCCTGAGGTCGTCGCGGACGGCCTCCACCGGGCAGGCGCCGGCTGCCCGGTTGCGTACCAGCGTGGCCAGGTGGCCCTCCACTTCTGCCTGGCGGTCGAAGAAGAGGTCTTCTTTGGTGGGGAAGTAGTTGAACACGGTGTTGGTGGAAACTCCGGCGTGCCGTGCCACCTCGGCGACTGTGACCTGGTCGAAGCCGTGCTCCAGGAAGAGCGGCAGTGCCGCGTCGGCGATCGCCTCCCCCGACGTGGAGCCGGCCCGGCTGCGGGTGCGGGACGCCGACGGGGTCGCCTCCGGCCGGCTGTTCGCGTGCGGCATCCCGCTGGAGGGCGTCGAGTGGAACAACGCGATCGGCGCCCGCGCCCGGTCCGACGCCGCGCTGTTCCGGCAGGCCGACGTCATCGCCGGCCAGGCCCTGACGGCGGCCCGCACCGCCCTGCCGGGCCGAACGGGGCCTACGGCACCGGCACTTCAGTCGTCCGGCCCAGATAGGTGACCGGCCCCGGGTCGGGCACGTGGATCTCGTGGAAGCCCAGCCGGTCGTAGAAGGCCCGGGCCGCGGTGTTGGCCGTGCCCATGCACAGATGGACGGCCGGGACGCCGCGGTGCGCCAGGGCCCTCAGGAAGGCCGTCATCAGCGCGCGTCCGTGGCCGCGGCCCTGCCAGGCCGGCAGCAGGTCGATGTGCAGATGGGCGGGATAGGCGGCGACCTGAGGGACGATCATCCGTTCCGGGTGGTGCAGCAGCCGGGCCATCTCCTCGTCCGGGGTGCTCGCTGCTCCGGCGGGCTCGGGGTGGCGGTCGGCGACCCCGGGCAGCCACCGGGCGCGGAACTCCTTGACGAAGCGGGGCGTGTCGGCGGTGCCGAGGATGTAGCCCACCGTGCGCCCCGCGCCGTCGTCGAGCACGAAGGCCGACTCCGGTTCCAGATGGAGGTAGGGAGCCGCGAAGGTCGCGGGGAGGATCGCCGGGTCCGCGTAGTGCGGGCGGCTGTCCTGGCCCACGTGCGCGGTGCGGACGCAGATGTCCTCGACGGCGTCGCGGTCGGCTGGACGGTAGGGGCGTACGGCGGGAGACGAGGCCATCTCGGCATCATGGTCGTCTGGGAGCGCCTCCACAAGGGGCGGTCGCGGAGCGCGTGCTCCACGACCGCCGTGCAGGCGTGCGTGCTACAGCGTGCGCTCCAGCGCGTCCGCGACCAGCTTCACGAAGCGGCCCGGCTCCTTGGGCCGGCCGCCCTCGGCGAGCACCGCGAGCCCGTGCAGGAGTTCCGCGCTCTCCACCAGACCAGAGTGGTCCTCGCGCGCCTTGAACGCCTGGTTGAGGCCCTGCACCAACAGGTGGTCGGGGTTGAGTTCGAGGATCCGCTTGGTCGCGGGCACCTCCTGCCCCATCGCGCGGTACATGTTCTCCAGCGCCGGCGTGAGGTCGTCGGCGTCGGAGACGACACAGGCCGGGGAGACCGTGAGCCGCGACGACAGCCGTACGTCCTTGACGTCCTCGCCCAGTTGCTCCTTCATCCAGCCGAGCAGACCGGCGTACTCCTCGCTCTGCTTCTCCTTCTCCCCTTCGGTCTGCTCGTCGCCGTCGCTCCCCAGGTCGATCTCGCCCTTGGCGACGGAACGCAGCCGCTTGCCCTGGAACTCGCCGACGGCGTCGACCCACACCTCGTCGACGGGGTCGGTGAGCAGCAGGACCTCGATGCCCTTGGCGCGGAACGCCTCCATGTGGGGAGAGTTCTCGATGCTCTGCCGGGACTCGCCGGTGATGAAGTAGATGTCGTCCTGGCCGTCCTTCATCCGCTCCACGTACTCCTGGAGCGTGGTGGGCCGGTCGTCGCCGTCGGTGCTGGCGAAGGACGCGACGGCGCAGATGGCCTCGCGGTTCTCGGTGTCGGTGATCAGCCCCTCCTTGAGGACCGCCCCGAACTCCCGCCAGAAGGTGGCGTACCGCTCCGTGTCGTTCGCCTTCAGGTCCTTGACCGAGGACAGGACCTTCTTCGTCAGCCGCCGCTGGATCAGCCGGATGTGCCGGTCCTGCTGGAGGATCTCGCGGGAGACGTTCAGGGAGAGGTCCTGGGCGTCGACCACGCCCTTGACGAACCGCAGGTAGGGCGGCAGCAGCGCCTCGCAGTCGTCCATGATCAGGACGCGTTTGACATAGAGCTGCAGACCGCGCTGGTGGCCCTGGGTGAACAGGTCGTGCGGGGCGTGCTCCGGCAGGAAGAGCAGCGCCTGGTACTCGAAGGTGCCCTCGGCCTGGAGCCTGACGGTCTCCAGCGGGGCCCGCCAGTCGTGGCTGATGTGCTTGTACAGCTCGTGGTACTCGTCGTCCGAGACCTCGTCGCGCGAGCGCGCCCACAGGGCCTTCATCGAGTTGAGCGTCTCGGGCTCGGGCGTGGTGTCGTCGCCCTCGCCCTTCTCCGGGACCATCCGGATGGGCCAGGTGATGAAGTCGGAGTAGCGCTTCACGATCTCCCTGATCTTCCAGGGAGCGGTGTAGTCGTGCAGCTGGTTCTCGGGGTCGGCCGGCTTGAGGTGCAGCGTGACGGCGGTGCCCTGCGGGGCCTGGTCCACGGTCTCCAGGGTGTACGTGCCCGCGCCGCGGGAGCTCCATCGGGTGCCCTGGGTCTCGCCCGCCTTGCGGGTCACCAGGGTCATCTCGTCGGCCGCCATGAAGCCGGAGTAGAAACCGACGCCGAACTGGCCGATGAGCCCCTCGGCGCCGCCCGCCTCCTTGGCCTCCCGCAGTTCCCGGAGGAACTCGGCGGTCCCCGAGTTGGCGATGGTGCCGATGAGCCGCCCCACCTCGTCGTACGACATCCCGATGCCGTTGTCCCGCACGGTGAGCGTACGGGCCTCCTTGTCGACCTCGATCTCGATGTGCAGGTCGGAGGTGTCGGCGTCGGGCGCGTCGTCGCGCAGGGCCGCGAGGCGCAGCTTGTCCAGCGCGTCGGACGCGTTGGAGACGAGTTCGCGCAGGAAGACGTCCTTGTGCGAGTAGACCGAGTGGATCATCAGCTGGAGCAGCTGACGGGCCTCTACCTGGTACTCAAACGTTTCGGTCGGCATGGTCGGTGTTTACCTCACAGGTCCCACTGTCGCCGGATCTGGTGAAGTTCACTGTAAAGCACCAAGTCAGCGCGCAGCTCCCGTTGTTCCCAACACCGCCGCCCGCGACACCCCGCCGCCCGACGGGCCGTCCCGCTGTCCCCCGCTCTGGGGTCCCTCTCCCCCGGGCCGGGGGGACGGCCGGGCATCGGCGCCGCCGTGGCGCGCCTGTTCGCCCCGGAGGGCGCCCGGGTGCCGGGGTGCGGCCGGTGACCGGGCCCCTTGCGGACGTTCAGGAACGGATGGTGTCCCGGCGCGCGACGATCAGGGCCATGCCGTCGTCGAGCCGGCCTCCCGCGTGTTCCCTGAGATCGGCGGTGATGCGCCGGACCAGCGGCACGGGCGCCTCGTCCACCCAGGCGGCGAGGCGCGCGCGGAGCGGGTAGAAGACCCCGCGCTCGTCACGGGCCTCGCTGACTCCGTCCGTGTACAGCACCAGCCGGTCGCCGTGGTGGAAGGGAACGGCGAGCAGGTCCCCGCCCGCAGGTCGTCGGGCAGCGGGGCATCGGCGGCGGGGATGCCGCCGGCCTCGCGGTGTCGGCCCACCATCGTCACCCGGGCCGTCGCCGACGTCGTACGCCGGCCGATCAGCCGGGGCGCGTACCGGGCACCGTACCGAGCGGGTCGTGGGCTGTCGCCCATGCCGCCGTCGACGGCGACGAAGCTGTGCCCGGCCGTGCGTTCTTCGACGGACAGCACCCGGTACACGGCGACGCCCGCCGGGTCCACCACGAAGCGGGCGCGGGGGCCGGTGCGGAGAGCTGCGGGTCCACCGTGACGAGGGCGACGCCGAGCGGGACGAGCAGCGAACGCAGCGCGGGCTCGGCCAGTTCGAGCCACGGCTGCTCACGGCCGAGGGTCGCGGTCAGGCGCCGCGGCGAGGTGAAGCCGACGGCCGTGCGGCTGCCCAAAGGGGTGCGGAAAACCCGGAGAACACAGAGCGCGTGTTCCCATGGTCCCGGCCGGACCGGGACGAACAGGCGTCCGGCCGGGTGCCGATCGGCAGGCTCGGGGTCGTCGTCCAGGAGTTCTGTCACGGGATGCCTCCGACGGGATCCGTTGTGTTCGGGCGGGTCTGCTGGATCGCCCCGGCCGCGGGGAGGCAGACCGGGGCGCTGCGTCGACGTTAGGCCCTGCCGCCCCGGCCTCCGACGCCTCATGACGCGACCCTGACGGTCGGCGGTCCAACGCTGACGAACCCCTGACACCGCCGTCCCCCGACGGCCATGCCCGCACCACCGGGAGCGGGCCCGCCCGGACACACCGCCGTCCTCACCCACACCAGCGGAGGCGGGTCCGCACCGGCACACCGCCGTCCTCCCTGCCCGGCCACGGCACGGCTGGGCGAGCAGACCCTGGAACCGGGTGCCGACTGCACGGGAGGCACATCGGGCCTGACCCCCCGCTCCGCGCCGCCCGGCCGTGGCCCGGCCGGGTGGTGCGGCCTCAGTGCGGGTGGGGTTCGTCGCGGTGGGCGGGGCCGTGGGGTGCCTCGCAGTGGTCGGGGCCGTCGGTCCGCTCGCCGGGACGGGTGACACGGAGGACGGATGCGGCGGCGTGGTCGACCTGGAGGGTGGTGTGGGTGATGCCGTAGTCGCGCCGCAGCAGTGCCTCCAGGTCCCGGCGGACGGCGTGGCAGTCGCCGTCCGGGTCGACCAGGACATGCGCGGACAGGGCCGGCTGGCCGGAGGTGATCTGCCAGACGTGCAGGTCGTGGACCTCGATGACGGCCGGCCGGCCGACGAGGGTGTCGCCCAGCAGGTCCGGGTCGACATCGGCGGGGGCGGCCTCCAGGAAGATCCGACCGGAGTCGCGCAGCAGCCCGTATCCGGCCCTCGCCATCAGGGCGACGACGACGAGTGTGGCGAAGGCGTCGGCCCGTGCGAAGCCGGTGAGCACCACGATCAGGGCGGCGATCGCCGTACCGATGAAGGCGAACAGGTCGTTGAGGATGTGCTGGTAGGCGCCCTCGACGTTGAGCGAGGCCCGGTTGGCCTTGGAGATGCACCAGGTCGCGGCGATGTTCACGGCGATCCCGGCGAGCGCGGTGGCCAGCATCGCACCGCCCTCGACCTGCGGTGGCGCGATCAGCCGGCGCACCGCCTCGTAGGCGAGCCAGGCACCGAGCAGCAGCAGGGTCAGCCCGTTGGCCTGGGCGGAAAGGATCTCGGCCCGCTTCAGGCCGTATGTGTAGCCGCCGCGCGCCGGCCGGGCGGCGAGCCGCATCGCGACAAGTGCGAGCACGATGGAGACGGCGTCGGTGAGCATGTGCGCCGCGTCCGAGATCAGCGCCAGGGAACTCGCGACGATACCGACGGCGACCTCGGCGGCCATGAACACCGTGATCAGCGTGAGCGCGATGGCCAGCCAGCGGCGGTCGGCGTCCGCGGCCAGGCCGTGCGAGTGCCCCGCGTGGCCGCCCGCGCCGTGGTCGTGCCCCACGCCGTGGTCGTGCTCGCTCATCTCGTGCCTCCCCGCTCGTGACGGATGCCCGACTCGCAGTGAAACGCATGCGCGGGGGAAACGCCAAAGACTGCACCGGTGACCGTTGTCATGTCCGTTAATAGCCCGTTGACCTGCGGAAATACCCGGCCGGTCGGGACGGTCCCGGAGGCGGGCGCGGCGGGCACGTCGCTCGCTCCGTTGGGGGGCCTGCGCCGTCCGTGCGGCGGACGGACCGTCTGGGGGAGATACGGTCGCCCCCGGGGGCGACCTGGCGCGGTGCTGGGACAGGGACGAGCCGCGGTCCGGCCGCCCCGGGACATCGCCTCGCCCGTGCCCGCCGTGGACGAGGCCGCGGCGCCGGCCGCGACCGACGACGAACTGCGCACCGCGAGAGCGGGCCCGTCCGGGCGCCCTCGTTCGCGCGGCCCCGGGGTTATCGCGGCTGGGGAGTCGGCCGGTCGGCGTCGAGGGCCGCTCGCCCGTGTCCGGGTCCGCGCGGGGCCATGTCCGGGTCCGCGCGGGGCTATGTCCGGGCCCGCGCGGGGCTATGTCCGGGCCCGCGCGGGGCTATGTCCGGGCCCGCGCGGGGCTATGTCCGGGCCCGCGCGGGGCTATCGGACGGCGCTTTTCGGGGGGCGCTCGCGCAGGGCCCCGTATCCGATGAAGTACGCGGGCAGCCGGCGCAGCAGCCGGGAGGAGGCGAGCAGACCGGCCGCACGCCGGGCCCTGCGCACATCGCCGAGGGGCGGGCGGCCCTGAAGGACGGGAGCGATGAGGCGCGCATGGGCCACGCGTTGCAGTCCCTGGGTGGCGACGGTGGTGGGCCGGCGGCGGCGCTGGATGCCGCGCACGTCGTGCAGGCCCACGGTGCCGCGGCGCAGCGGTCCGACCAGATGGCGCGCGGCGGCCACGGCGTCCTCGACGGCGAGGTTGATGCCGATGCCGAAGACCGGGGACATCGCGTGGGCGGCATCGCCGATGCACAGCAGCCCGGGCCGGTGCCAGCGGCGCAGCCGGTCAAGGCGGACGTCGAGGAGCTTGACCTCGTCCCAGGAGCGCAGCCGGTCGACGCGGTCCGCGATCCACGGGACGGCGGTGGCGTACTCGGTGCGGAAGCGGTCGAGCCCGGCGGCGCGGCGGCGGGCGTCGGAGCCCTTGGGGATGAGGGCGGCGCACTGCCAGTAGTCCCCGCGGTCGATCATCGCGGTCAGGAAGCGGTCGCCCGCGGCGCCGACGAGTCCGCGCGGATCCCCCGCGTGCCGGGGCAGCCGGAACCACCAGGCGTCCATCGGGCAGCGGTAGCGGCGCAGTCCCAGTTCCGGCCGGGAGCGGGCCAGGGAGCCGCGGCCGTCGCAGGCGACGGTGAGCAGGGCGCGCAGCTCTTTGTGGCGGCCGTCCCGGGTGCGGTAGCGGACGCCGGTCACCCGGCCGTGCTCGACCAGGAAGGAGTGGGCCTCGGTGCCCATCCGCAGGTGGAAGGAGGGTTCCCGCCGGGCCTCGTCCGCGAGCAGGTCCAGGAGGTCCCACTGGGGCACCATCGCCACGTAGTTGTACGGGCCGCGCAGCACCGCGAGGTCGGCGACCGTGACCTGCGACCGGCCGGCCCCGACGGGCATCTGGACGGTGTGCACCCGGCGCTGCGGGAGCCGGGCGAACCTGTCGGCCAGGCCCAGCTCGTCCAGCAGGGCGAGCGTCGAGGGGTGCACGGTGTCGCCGCGGAAGTCGCGCAGGAAGTCCTCGTGTTTCTCCAGGACGGTCACCTCGACGCCGGCCCGGGCCAGCAGCAGGGCGAGCACCATACCCGCGGGGCCACCGCCCACGACACAACATGTGGTCCGTTCCATCACGGCCCTGCCTTTCCGGAGAGCAGCGGTTCGTCACCAGTAATTCATCACCCAGTGAATAGTGTACTCGCCGGGCCCCCGTCACGACATCCCGAAGGCGCGGGGCGCGGATGGAGCGGGTGCGGTCGGTCAGGGGGCACGGCCGGGCACGGGTGCCGCGGGTGCGGTCGGTCACGGGGCACAGTCGGGCACGGGTGGCCGACGCGGCCGGTCACGCGGGCCGGTGGGGCGGCCGTCGGTTCCGTGGCGAACAGCCCGGAGGGCAACGGGGCGGCGGGGGCGGGCAGTTCGTCATCGACGCCCGCGTGCCGGGCAGCCGCCGCGGCTGCGGGCCGGGGCGCTCCCGCTGAGCCCGTCGGTACGCCCTCTCTGCGGGGAGCCGGTCCGCTCAAGGTGCGGCGGCGTGTCCGGGGTGGGGCGGGGTCACTCGTGTCGTGGGCGCCGGTGCCGCACCGCACACTGCGCGGTACGGCACCGGCACTCGGGGTCAGCCCTGATGTGCGGGGGTCTTCCGGCCCGGTGCCGGCTTCTGGCCCGGCTCGTGCGGGGTCCCGAGGAACTCCGTCAGTTCACCCGGTGACCGGTCCTGTGCCCGGGCCAGGGACCAGAACAGCAGGGCGACCCCCATGGCGCCGGGGTCGGCCCAGCCGACGGCGCGTTCGCCGACGTAGGAGGCGCGTCCGCGCCGGGCCCGCAGCGAGGCCGTGGCCCGGGCGCCGGCGAGGGCGGCGAGGGCGACGTCCCGCAGGTCCTCCCCCGCCTCCAGGGCGTCCCGGGCCGGGACCAGGGCGTCCACCATGGTGCGGTCCCCGGGCTCCGCCTCCCCGACCCGCTGGATCGCGGCGAGTCCCTCGCGTACCCCGCGGGCCCAGGCCGTGCGGTCGTCCCCGGCGGCGAGGGCGCCCGCGATCTCCTGGAACAGCAGTCCGAGCAGGGGGCCGCTGGTGCCGCCGACCTCGTTCAGGAAGACCTCCGCGGCCACCGCGAACGGCGGTGCGGCGGGCCGGGCCGCCAGGGCCGAGACGACCCGGTCGAGTCCTTCGCGGAGGTTGTCGCCGAAGTCGCCGTCGCCGGAGAGCTGGTCGAGGGCGGTGAGGGTCTCGTGCGCGGTGTGGGCCGCCTGCGCGTAGGTGCGCAGGACGAGATGCCGGTCGATGGTCAACGGATCGTCTCCAGTGCGGGGAAGGCGGGGGTGCGGGCCGGTGCGTGCCAGAAGGCGGTCCAGTCCTCGCGCAGGGCGGTCACGGTGAGGGAGAAGCCGCTCATGTCCAGGGCCGGGACAAAGGTCCCGACGAGCCGGCCGGCCACGCTCAGGCCGCGTTTGTCCAGCAGTTCGGACACCCGTGCGTGGACGGCGTGCAACTCCAGCAGCGTGGTCGCGCCGAGGCCGTTGACCAGCAGCAGGACACGGCCGGTGGGCGTCGGCAGCGCGTCGAGGACCCGCTGGGTCATGCGGTCGACAAGTTCTTCGAAGCCGGGGTGTTCCAGGGTGGCGGCGGCGCGCTCGCCGTGGATGCCGACGCCGTATTCGAGCGTGCCGTCGGGCAGGGCGAACGCCTCGCCGCCGCGGGACGGGGAGGTCTGGGCGCGCGCGGCGACCGCGAGGCTGCGCGAGGCCGCGGCGAACTCGGCGCCGAGGCCGGCGAGTTCGTCGAGGCCGAGGCCGTGGTCGGCAGCGCCGCCGAGGAGCTTTTCCACGATGACGGTGGCGCCGGTGCCGCGGCGGCCGGTGGCGGTCTCGGCGCTGTCGGTGGCGAGGTCGTCGTCTACGAGGACGCGGCGCACGGGGATGCCGTCGGCGCGCAGGCGTTCGGCGGCGATGCCGAAGTTGATGCGGTCTCCGGTGTAGTTCTTCACGATGTGCAGCACGCCGTCCGGGCCGGCGACGGCCCGGGACGCCTCGTACACCTGCCGGTTGTGCGGCGAGGCGAAGATCCGGCCGGGGGCGGCGGCGTCCAGCATGCCGCGGCCGACGAATCCGGTGTGCAGGGGCTCGTGGCCGGAGCCGCCGCCGGAAACGATGCCCACGCGCCGGCCGGGGTGCCGGTCGCGGGTGGTGACGTACAGCGGGTCCTCGGTGAGGTACAGCAGGTCGGGGTGGGCCAGGGCCAGGCCGCGCAGGGCCTGCTCCACGGGGTGCTGCTCGGGCAGGAACAGGCTGTTCACGAGACCTGGGTCCTTTCGGGGAGGTGCGGGGCCGGTGCGCCGGTCGTGGGGGCGGGCGCCTCGCCGGCGGCCGGCCGGGTGCCGGCCGGGGCGGAGACGACGGCGACGCCCACGCAGTGGACGATCAGCCGGGCCCGCTGTCCGCCGGCCGCGGACAGCGGGGCGGTGCCGAGGAGCGGGGAGAGACCGCCGCCGAGGGCGGCGCCGGTCTGCTGGGTGACCGACAGCCCCGTGTAGCGGACGTTGACCGGATAGAGGGGGGAGAAGAGGGCACCTTGAGCGCCGTACATGGCGCCGTGCCCGATGCCGAGTCCGAGGGTCATACCCAACACGTAGGCCCAGAACTGGCCGGTCTGCAGCAGCAGGAAGGACGGCACGGCGAGGATCGCCTGGAAGAGGGCACCGGCGATGTACACCTTGCGCCGCCCGATACGGTCCGAGAGGGCCTCGAAATACGGTCCGAGCGGGCCTCGACGTACGGCAGGATGCGGCATTCGACGGCGCAGGCGATCAGCACGGCGAGCAGCACGGGGCTCTTCGGCAGGTCGAGTCCGGTGGTGACGTAAGTGATCGCCACCACGCAGCAGATGGTGAAGTGACACAACGATGAGTTGTGCAAGCGTGCGGTGATACGTCAGCCTCGTCAAGAGTCGAGCGTCTTTGGACCGGCACGGCACAACCGGATGTTGTGCGGCTAGGGTGGCCGGGTGGATCTCAACGCTGTGCGCACCTTTGTCGCGGTCGCGGAATCAGGGCAGTTCCCGCGGGCGGCCGTCGACCTGTCCCTCACTCCACAGGCCGTCTCCAAGCGGGTCGCCGCGCTGGAGAAGGACCTCGGTGTGCGGCTGTTCACCCGCACGGCGCAGGGGGCCCGGCTGACCATCGACGGGCAGGTCTTCCTGCCGCACGCCCGCGATCCCCTTCAGGTCCGGGACCGGGCCGTCGCCGCCGTGTGCCCCGGCCGGCGTGCGCTGCGCGTCGACGTCATCGGCCGCAGGCTCTCGCCGGCGGGCGAGCTGCGCGACTTCCACCGGGCGCACCCGGAGATCGCCCTCGACGTGGTCACCCTCTTCGACGCGGACGCCGCCGTCGCGGCCCTGCGGTCAGGCGCCATCGACGCCGCCTTCCGCGCCGTCGCCATGCCGGGGCATGAGCTGCCCGACGACATCGAGGCCGCACCCGTCTACGACGAACCGCTCCAGCTGTTCACCGGCCCCGGCCACGAGTTCGCGACCGCCGGCGCCCTGACCCCCGCACAACTGGCGGGGCAGCGCGTCCGGATGCCCGGCAACGCACCGGGAACCGAGTGGACCGCGTACTACGACGAACTGGCCGCCGAATTCGGCTGCACCATCGACACGGTCGGACCCGACTTCGGCGTCGAGGCCCTGATCGACACGATCGCCGCGTCCTCGACGCCGGCGACCTTCCTCAGCGAGCGGACACCGCTGGTCCGGCCCGTCGGCCACGACCTGCGGCGCATCCCGCTGCACCGGCCCACACCGGTCTACCCGCACTCCCTGCTGTGGCACACCCGCAACCGGCACCCCGCCCTCGGCGCCCTGCGCGACCACTTCGCGGCGCTGCGCCCGGAGCACACGGGAGGCGACGTCTGGACGCCGCGCTGGGCCCGGCGCCGCACCCCGCGGCCCGCGGGCGACCGCGGACGCCCGCGGGCCCGCCGACGCGGGTCCTCAGATCCCGGCCGCCCGCGCACTCTCGTCGACGCGTTCGCGCGCCCAGGCCGAAAAGGCCCGCACCGCGGCGCCGGGAAGGGGCTCGGCGGCTGCGCGCGGGCGCTCGAAACTGCGTACCGCGGCCTCGACGAGCGGCCGGAAGTCCGCCTCGGCCGTGGCGATCTCGCGTGCCGCGGCGCGCTTGGCCTGCCAGCGGCCGGTACGGCAGAACACCACCGAGCGACAGCCGTTGAGGACGCGGTTGTCCGCGAGGTGCCCCTCGCCGTCGCTGTGCTCGCGCAGGGAGGCGCGGATCGCGGAGAGCAGCTCGGGGGGCCGCGGCGCGGCGATCGCCTCCCGCGCGGGCCGGCCGTACAGCGGGACACCGCACTGGTGGGCGACGGAACGGTCGATGACGTACCAGAACGAGGGGGAGCGGGTGGCGTCGTAGTCGGCCCGGTTCGGCAGTAGTGCGCCGGTGTCGAGGTTCAGCAGATACCCGGCCGCGCCGGACGGCCGGGCGGCGAAGTCCGCCGCGTAGACCACCAGTTCGAGCCCGGTCGCGGGGCAGGGCAGTCCCGGGTGGGCCAGGGCCCTGGCCAGGTCGCGCAGCACGGGCCGCGGCAGCGCCGGTTCGACCACGACGGTGACGTCGATGTCGCTGCGCCCGTGCCGGTAGTCGCCGAGCGCGAGGGAGCCGACGCCGACGACGCTCACCAACCGGGGTCCGCACACCGCGCTCGTGCGCCGGACCAGTTCCTCCAGATAGTCGCGCACCGCGGCGGGGACGGCCCGCGACTGTCCGCTCAGGGGGATCACCCGGCCAGTATCCACGGCGGCACCCGGTGAAAACGACCTTCGTGGGAGGTGGGACGGGCGCGTGTTTCGGGGCACTCGGCAGGACGCAAGCGATACCAGCGCAGGCAAGGAGCGG
This sequence comes from Streptomyces sp. NPDC001508, assembly GCF_040298665.1. Taxonomy (NCBI): domain Bacteria; kingdom Bacillati; phylum Actinomycetota; class Actinomycetes; order Kitasatosporales; family Streptomycetaceae; genus Streptomyces; species Streptomyces sp. NPDC001508. Next base: position 46,857 of record NZ_JBEPAP010000056.1, on the reverse strand, counting down.
TCATGGCCGAGCAGAAGTCGCCTTCGCGCCCCGTCGCGCCCCTGCGCGCCGCGGCCTCGGCGGTGCGCAAGGTGCCCGGCGCCGAGGCGCTGACCAGGGCCGGCGAAGGCATACTGGACAAGGTCGAATCGGTGTCGCCCCGCGGACGGCGGCTGGCCGTCTACACCGGCGCCGGGGTGCTCGGGGCGGTCGGCGCGGTCGAATGGCCCGTCGCCCTCACCGGCGCGGCGGTCGTCTGGCTCACCCAGGCGCGCTCCAAGGAAGCCGAGGCCGAGGCGGCGGGCGCCGTCGCGGGCCCGGCGGCGCCGACGACGGCCGCAGCGGCTCCACAGCGCGCGAGCACCGGCCGCCGGACATCGACGCCGGCTCCGAAGAAGTCGACAGCGGCACAGAAGCCGACACCGGCGCAGAAGTCGACGGTGGCGCAGAAGAAGACCGCGTCGGCGGCCCCGCGGGGCACGACCTCCAAGAGCGGTACGAGCACCCGTACGACGAGGAGCGGTACGAGCGCCCGTACGACGACGGCGAAGCGAGGGCGCACCACTCGCTGAGCCGCGACCCAGGGGAAGTGATGCGTCATGGTTCTGGGCTTGCTGACCGCCCCGTCGGCCGCCGTCCGGGCACTGCCCACGGCGCCGTGGTTGCTGGCGCAAGTGGCCGCACCCGCGGCCGGGATCGCCGCCGGGGCGATCGCCGGCACGGCCCGGGCCGGAGTGCGGGGCGTGGACGGCGCGGTCCGGGTGGCCCGGGTCGCGCGCACCGCCCTGCCCGGGTCCGCGGCACAGTGGCGGGCCGGCGCGCGAGCCCATCTCGCGCTGCGGCCCGCGGACCCGGAGCAGTCGGCCGAGCGGACGCGCCGGGCCGCCCGTCGGCTGGCCGAGGAGGTGGGCCGGCACCCGGATGTGCTCCTCGCCTACTGGGACGACGGTCTGGGCCATCTGGTGGTGACCGGGACCGAGGACGCGGTCGGCGACGACGTCGTGGAGCACGCGCTGCGGCTGGCGGACCGCCACGGGCTGGCCCCGGCGGACGGCGGCCCCGAGGAGAGCGCGCATCCGGCCGACCCGGCCGGGGTGCGGGCGGCGGCGGCCCTGCTCGCGGCCGACGTGGTGGGAACGGGCGTGGCGATCACGGCGTACTTCCTGCGGCTGCCGCCGTCGCCCCGCGTGGTCACCGCCGTCGTGACGCTGCTGCGGGAGAATCCGCGGTTTCGCGCACTGCTGAGGGACCGGATCGGCCACTTCGGCATGGACATGACGTTGACGTGCGCGAACGCCATCGCGCACGGGGGCGGGCAGACGCCCGCCTCGCTGCTGCTCGACGGAGCGCTGCGCGCCTGCCAACTCGCGGACACCGTGTCCCGGGCCGCCTTCTTCGACACCCACCACGACAAGCTCAGCGGACCCGACCGCATCAGCATCGCGGACCCTCGCGCCCCGCGCCCCGCCCTGCGTGTCTCCCCGGCCCAGCACTACGCCGGCCACGCCACGCTCGGCAGTGTGCTCGGAGCGGCGGCGACCCTGCTGGTCAAGCGTGATGTCACCGAGGCGGCCGAGGCGGTCCTCGCGGGATCGCCGAAGGCCGCGCGCTACGGGCCGGCCGCCTTCCACGCCCTGCTCGGCGCCGCGCTCGCCCGATCGGGCGTCCTCGCCCGTGAACCGGAGCGGCTGCGGGAACTGGAGATGGCGGGCACGCTCGTGCTGCATCCGAGCGCGCTGCGCACCGAACGGGGAGAGGCCGACCCCTGGGCGGAACCCGTGCTGGACGCGGCACGCCGGGCCGGACTGCATGTCGTCCTCGTGGACGACCCCGCGCTTGAGGACTTCACCGGCCTCGCCGACCAGGTCGTGGACGCACGGCGACCGCTGGACGACGTGGTCCAGGGGCTCGGCGACGACGCGGGCGCCGTCATCACCGTCGCCCGGATCCGCTCCCGCGACAGCCATGTCGTGCTGGACGGGCTGCTCGCCAGCGACATCGCCTGCGCCCTCACCGACGCGGGCGGCGCCGTCGTCTGGGGTGCGGACGTGCTCGCCCCGCACGGACTGCCCGACGTGTGGCGGGTGTTGACGGCGATACCGGCGGCCCGTCGCGTCGGCGGCCGGGCGCAGACCCTGGCCCGCTCGGGCGCCGCGCTGTCGGGACTGCTGGTGGCCGTCGGCGGGTCGAAGGGCGGCCGGGGCCGGCGATCCGCGCTGCCGGGACTGCGGCACGCCCCCGTCGACCTCGCGGCGGCCGCCGCCCTGCTGACCGCCGCCCGCGCGGCGCTCGGCGTCGCCGCGGCCCGCCCGCCCGTGCCGCGGCCCCGGGTGCACTGGCACGAGATGGAGGCGAACGAGGCCCTGGACCGGCTGGAGCACCAACCGGCCGCGGGGCACGGCCGGTTGGAACAGGCGTCGGCCCAGGCCCGCAGAGCGGCACAGGCCGCGTCGCACACCGCCGTCCTCGCCCCCGCGTGGTGGACGGTGCGACTCGCCAAGGCCGTACGCGACGAACTGCACGATCCCCTCACCCCCGTACTGGCCGTCGGTTCGGCCGCCTCCGCGATCCTCGGCTCGGTCGTGGACGCCCTGCTCGTCCTCGGCGCCCTGGATCTGAACGCGCTCGTCGGCGGCATCGAGCGGCTGCGCGCCGAACGCGCCGTGTCCGGGCTGCTCGCCCAGCAGAAGCGGACCGCACGGCTCGCCCCGAGCGTCCGGGCCGAGCCGCACACCGTGGACGCCGCCGAACTGGAACCGGGAGACGTCATCGAGTTGCAGACCGACGACGTCGTGCCCGCCGACGCCCGGCTGCTGTGGGAGGACGGACTGGAGGTCGACGAGTCGGCGCTGACCGGGGAGTCACTGCCGGTGGAGAAGCAGACCGAGCCGACCCCGCACGCCGCGGTCGCCGACCGGCGCTCCATGGTGTTCGAGGGCACGACCGTGACGGTCGGGCACGCGCGGGCCGTGGTGGTGGACACCGGCGAGCGCACCGAGGCATCCCGGGCGGTGCGGCTCGCCGCCCGCACCCCGCCGGCCGCGGGCGTGCAGGGCAGGCTGCGCGAACTCACCGCCGGGGCGCTGCCGTTGACGTTCGCGGGCGGAGCCGCGATCACCTCTCTCGCGCTGCTGAGGGGCACGCCCGTCCGGGAGGCGGTCAGCGGCGGGGTCGCCGTCGCGGTGGCGGCCGTGCCCGAGGGTCTGCCGCTGGTGGCCACCGTGGCGCAGTTGGCGGCGGCCCGGCGGCTGAGCCGCGACGGGGTGCTGGTGCGTACGACACGGGCGCTGGAGGCGCTCGGCCGCATGGACACCATCTGTTTCGACAAGACCGGCACCCTCACCGAGAACCGGCTGCGGCTGGCGAAGGCCACCGACCACGACGGCACGGTCCACCCGGTGGGCGCCCCGGGCGCGGCCGACACGCTGCGCGTCGCCGCGCGGGCCTGTCCCCGCCTCAACGGCGGCTCGGACCGGCCGGTGCACGCCACGGACGAGGCGGTGCTCGACGCCACCGGACCCGACCCGGACTGGGCACAGTCGGAGGGACGGCAGTTCGAGGCCGCCCGCGGATACGCCGCCGCGGTCGGCCGGGCCGGTCAGGGCCCGCGCATGCTGGTCGTCAAGGGCGCCCCGGAGACCGTGCTGCCCGCCTGCGCCGGGCTGCCCGAGCGGATTTCCGAGGCGGCGCGGACCCTCGCCGGGGACGGCCTGCGGATCCTGGCGGTGGCCCGGCGTCGGCTGAGCGCGGCCGAGGACCCCGAGGACGTGCTCGAACAGGACCTGGGCGACCTGGAGTTCACCGGGCTGCTCGGGCTGGCGGACACGCCGCGCGACACGTCCCAGACGCTGGTGCGCGGCCTGCGCGAGGCCGGCGTACGACCGGTGATGCTCACCGGCGACCACCCGCAGACCGCGCATTCGATCGCGCTGGCGCTCGGCTGGCCCGAGGACACCGCCGTCATCACCGGGAGCGAGCTGGCGGCAGCCGACCGTTCGGCCAGGGCCCGTATGCTGCGCGACACCACCGTGGTGGCGCGGGTCGCGCCCGAGCAGAAACTCAAGGTCGTCGAGGCGCTGCGGGACGCCGGCCGCGTGGTGGGCATGGTCGGGGACGGCGCGAACGACGCGGCGGCGATCCGCGCGGCCGACGTCGGCGTCGGCATCAACGCCCGGGGTTCGTCGGCCGCGCGCAACGCCGCCGACCTGGTCCTCACCGACGACGATCTGACGGTCCTGATCGACGCGGTGCGGGAGGGCCGCGCCCTGTGGCGCAGCGTCGCCGACGCGATCGCCATCCTGATCGGCGGCAACGCGGGGGAGATCGGGTTCGGGCTGGTCGGCACGCTGCTGTCGGGGAGGGCGCCGCTGTCCACCCGGCAGATGCTGCTGGTCAACCTGTTCACGGACCTGTTCCCGGCGATGGCGGTCGCGGTCACACGGAAGGAGACCGAAGAGCCGTCGGAGGCGAGGTTCGCGAACTCCCCCGAAGCGGCGTCGGCCGTGCTCGGCGCCCCGCTGCTCACACAGATCCGGCACCGGGCGCTCACCACGTGCCTGGGTGCCGTCACGGCCTGGCTGATCGGCCGCTGGACGCCCGGCACGGCCCGCCGCTCCAGCACGATGGCCCTGTGCGGCGTCGTCGGCGCGCAGCTCGCCCAGACCCTGCTGGACCGCCGCGACAGCCGCCTGGTCCGGTTCACCTCACTGGGCTCGGCGATGGTGCTCGCGGCGCTGGTGCAGACCCCGGGCGTCAGCCGCTTCTTCGGCTGCACCCCGCTCGGACCCGTCGCCTGGCTCGGCGTCGCGGCGTCGATCGCGCTGGCCCTGATGGGGCAGCGGGCCCTGCCCCGCCTGGAGAAGACCGTCGGCCGCCTGCTCCCCTCATAGCCCGACGCCCCGCACCGCCCGCCCGGCGTGTGCCGCGCCGCGCCGCGGACCCGGCCCCGTCCCCCCAGCCGATGATCCGGCGCCCTGCGGCCGCCGTAACCGGTCGGCGCCCTGCCGTGCGGCATGCGGATGCTCGCCCGCACCCGGGAGATCGCCGCCTGGCCATTTCCCACCGCGACGCGGATGTCGTCGGCTTCGACATCGCCGTAGCCGAGGACGGCTTCCCCGGCCGCCGTAACCCGGTAGACGTGCGCCACGCAGCGGTCGATGTGGATGCCGAGGTGACCGGATGCGCCGGTGGTGTCCAGGACGGCAGCACTGCGGAGACCGCCCGGCCACCGTCTTGAACGGATCGGACACCGCTAACGGATCGGACAGCGCCGGGCCGCCGGGTCCCGGCGTGCCCCGCCCGGCACTCACTCGGCGACCGCCGGGACCAGGGAGGCCCAGCGGATCCGGGTCGCGGACAGGCAGACGATCAGTGCCGAGACCGCCACCGCGGCCATGCCCGGGACCAGGCCGGCCGCGCCCGCGATGAAGCCGATCAGGGCAGGACCCACCAGCAGCCCGGTGGTGCCCATCGCGGCCACCAGCGCCAGGGCGTCGGACCCCTTCGCCGCCGCGGCCACGTACACGCACGGTGTCACGGCCGCCGCACCGAGACCCACGCAGGCGAAGCCGGCCAGCGTGGGCACCACCCCGCCGGCCAGGAGGGCGAGCGCCAGACCGACGCCGGCCACCGCGCTGCCGACGCGCACCACGCGTCCGTCGCCCCAGCGGGTGCGCCAGCGGTCGGCGAGGACCCGGGCCACCAGCATCATCATCGAGACGACGGCGATGCCCATCGGCGCCACCGTCTCGGACGCTTTGGCGACGTCCTTCATGTAGAGCGCGGACCAGTCGTTCATGGCGCCCTCGGTCACGGTGCCGAACGCCATGGCGCAGCCCATCCACAGCGTCATGCGCGACGGCACGGTCAGCGCCGGACGGCGCTTCTTCGCCCCCTCGGGTGGCTGTGCGCCGGCGTCCGGCCCGGCGGTCTCGGCCGGCTGCCGCGCCGCCTCGGTGAGCAGCCCCGGCCGGGCGTAGCCGAGCAGCAGCATCAGCAGGACGACGGCCACGGCGAAGTGCGCCGTGACGGCCGAGGTCACCAGGTTCACCCCGGAGGCCAGCAGCGCGGCGCCGAGCAGCCCGGCGCTGAAGGTGGCGTGCAGCTGGGACATGGCGGTGCGCCGGAACCTCGTCTCCAGCTCGGCGCCCTGCGCGTTCATGGCGACGTTCAGCGCGCCGACGCCGACGCCGTCACAGCAGATGATCAGGAGGGCGACCGGATAGTTCGGCGCCACGGACAAAAGCGCCAGCAGCGCCGTGAGGAGGAGTGCCGAGGCGAGGGCGAGACGCCGGGAGCCGAGCCGCCGCATGAGGAGGGCGACCAGCGGGAAGGAGGCGGCGGCCCCGGCGCCGCAGGCCATCAGCAGCAGCCCCAGTTCCGTCTCGGACAGCCCGAGTCCGCTTTTGAGCGTGGGCAGCCGCGCGGCCCAGGTGGCGTACTGGAAGCCGAGGAAGCAGAACAGCGCGGCGATGGCCCACTTGGCGCGGCGCGACGCGTCGTGCACACGGACGGTGTTCGTCAACCCGCTTCCTCCTGTTCGAGGGGCCGGCTCGCGGGCACCCCTGTCGACATGTAGACGGCGTCTTCGCCGTAGCCGGGCGGGACGTGGACCCCGTGATGGGTCCGGTAGCCGTGGGCCCGCCAGAAGCCCTCCATCCCGTCGATCGCGACGAGCGAGATCCGTTCGTATCTGCGGGCGGCGGCCACGGCCGTGAGACGGGCGAGCAGCCGGCGCCCCAGGCCCCTGCCGCGCAGCGGCTCGGCGACGGCGAGGTCGTGCAGATGGAGGTTGCGCGAGTGATGGGTCAGCCGCTCCGGCCGGGTCAGATCGGGGTAGCGGAACATCGGGTAGGGCAGGGCGAGCACATAGCCCGCGATCCGGCCGTCCAGGTCGAGGACGAAGCAGGTGCCGGGCGAGGCCCGCCCCCGGGACTCCAGGGCGGCCCGGCCCTCGGTGAGCGAACTGCCCGCGTAGGTGTCGGCCTCCAGGGCGGCGACGTGCGGCCAGTCGGCGTCGGCGATGGCACGGACGCGCGGCGGGTGGCCCATCAGTGCGTCCTCTCCACGGTCATGACGGGACCGGTGTGTCCGTCGCGCACACAGGTGTACGGCAGCGGACGGAATCCGTTGAACCCCCGGGTCGTGTAGCTGGTGGCGTAGGCGCCGGCGGACAGGATCCAGACGGGGTCGCCCGAGGCGGCGGCGGCCGGGACGCGCGTGGCGCGGTGTCCGCTCCCGTAGGCGTCGTCGCTGTCGCAGGTCGGTCCGGCGATCACCGCCGGCACCCGGTCCCCGCCCCGGTGGCCGGGGAAGACAAGCCGGTGGCGCAGCTGGTCCATCTCGTACAGTCCGTTGAACTTGCCGCAGCTCAGGTACAACCAGTGCGCCCTGCCCCCGTCGTTCCCCTCGGGCTGCTCGGGCTGCTCGGGCTGCTCGGGCTGCTCGGGCTGCTCGCGGCTGGTCAGCCGGTACACATGCGCCCGGATGGCGCCGTGGTCGGCCACCAGGTGGCGGCCCGGCTCCATCACGAAGTCGAGGGGGCCGGGGCTGAGGTGCCGCAGCTGCTCCATGCCGTCGCGGATGACGGCGAACATCTTGTCCAGCGGTGGTTCGAGCGGGCGTCCCTGCCGGTCGAGGTAGCCGAGCGCGGGCAGGCCGCCGCCGAGGTTGACGAGGTCGAGCGTGATGCCCCGCCCGGCCAGCGCGGCGATCGCGTCGCCGAGCAAGTCGAACGCCTGCCGCCAGGCGTCGGCGGTCATCTGCTGCGAGCCGACGTGCACCGACAGTCCGGCCGGTGTCAGGCCGGCCGCCGCCGCCGCGGACAGCACCCGCACCGCGTCGTCCCGGGTGCAGCCGAACTTACGGCTCAGGCCCCACAGCGCGCCTTCGCCGCTGGTGGCGAGCCGGCAGAACACCCGGGAGCCCGGGGCGTGGGCGGCGATCGCCGCGACGTCCTGCACGCTGTCGGTGGCGAAGGTGCGCACCCCGAGCCGATGTGCCTCGGCGATGTCCGCGTCGGACTTCACGGTGTTTCCGTAGTGGATCCGGTCGACGGGCACACCGGTGCGCAGGGCCTGGGCGATCTCGGCGGGGCTCGCCGCGTCGAAGCCGGCGCCCCGCCCCGCGAGGCAGCTCAGCACCTCGTCGACGGGGCACGCCTTGAGCGCGAACCGCACGGCGATCTGCGGCAGTTCACGCAGCAGTTGCTCGTAGTGGTGCTCGATCCCGGCGAGGTCGTAGACGATGCGGTCCGACGTGGCGCGGGCGAGGGCGGCTGCAAGCCGCGGGGACAGGTCCACGCTCACCCGCCCGCGCTCCTGGGCCCCCGGTCCCGTGCCGCCCGCACGAGCCGCGCCCAGGCGCCGGTCAGCAGGGCGAAGTCCGCCATGTCCCGTTCGGCCTCGTCGAGGAGTTGTTCTCGGCGTGGGGCCAGCAGGTCGGCGAACGCCTCGTAACGGCCGCCGAGTTTGCGGTACGAGGTGTCGACGCGGTCCAGCCGCCACACGTTCTCGGCGCGGTCGAGGCCGGTGCTCTCGCGCAGGAACTCAACGACGGTGTCGGCCCGGACGTGCCCGCGGTGGTCGAGCAGCGCGTCGCCCGCCGCGGCCATCCGGGCGTAGACGTGGTGGAAGTAGAGCATGGACAGCAGGAACTTCACGAACCGCGTCTGGTAGGCGACGAACCCGGTGTCGGTGCGCCGCTGCGGGGTGTAGAAGTTCTCGATGGTGCGGTTGTGCAGCACGCCGGGGAGCGCGGCGTCGTGGACCAGGTGGATGAGGAAGTAGTCGCTGCCGATGGTGCTGGTCGCCGGGGGCAGTGGTACCCGCTCGTACACCGCGTGGTCGAAGCTGATGTTGCACATGTCCACCCGCATGGGGTCGACGACGGTGAGCGTCGAGTGGTCTTCGGTGAACCGGGCGGAGCCGGCGCCGGTGAACGACTCCTCGACCAGCTGCCGTTTGCTTGTCTCCGGCCAGTCGGCGGGCGCCCACAGGCTCACGACGTCGTGGTGGACGCCCGGGTCGAGGCGGGCGATCTCGCCGATGTCCACGGAGAGTTCGCCGATGAACGAGGAACCCACCATGGACACGGGCCGCTCGGCGTGGGCCGGGTCGAGAAGCGTTTCGGTCACGCCCGCGGACGCCTCGGCCGCGGGCCTGCCCAGGGACCGCAGTTCGTGGTGGATGGGGAAGAGCGGCGTGCCGTCCGGGCACTGGTAGGTGCTGTCCGAGTCCCTGCGGTGCACGGAGCGGCAGCCGAGCGCGGCGGCGATCAGGAAGGCACGGTTCGTGCAGGCGCCGTAGGAGACATCGGCGGGCAGCAGGAGCCGGAGCATCGCGCCCCCGTCGGCGATGCCGGAGCGCTGGATCACGTCGCGCAGGAGGTCGCGCTGCTCCGCCTCGCCGAGGTGGTGCACGATCACATGGGGTACGGCCGGGAGTTCCGCCACGGCGCGGGCGTGCGCGGCCCGGGTGGCGTCGTCGCAGGAGTCGAGGATCAGCAGGTGCACCTCGACGTCGAAGTGGCGGGCCGCGTACGCCGCCTCCTCGCCGATGGCGGCGATGGTGGCGGAGCACGCCCGGTTCGTGGGCAGGGCCAGACAGATCCGGTCGGGGCGTCCTACGTGGTTCACTCGGCGCACGCCCGTCCGCTCCAGGATTCCTGTCCCAGCAGCCTGCGGCCCAGGTCGCTCAGGGTGGCGGGTCCGTAGCGCAGCGCCTCGGGCCGGGTCGCGTCGCCGAGCAGTGTCGCGTTCCAGTCCGGGGTGCTCAGCGTCCGCCACGACTCGACGCGGGAGTTCCGCAGTGTCTCGTGTTCTTCCAGCGCCGGCATCATCGACAGATACTGGACGGCCCTGACACCGTTGTCAGAGGTGTTGGGCGCCACTCCGTGCGCCAGCAGGCCGTTGAAGATCAGCAGGTCGCCGGCCTGGAGCTCGGGCCGCACCACCGGGAACTCGGCGCGGTCGATCGCGGGCCTGATCGGGTCGCGGCCCGCGGGCTGCTCGATGCGCCACTGCTCGAAGCGGCGGAACAGCTCGGGCGCGCACTGGAAACCGCCGAGTTCGGGCTGGGTGTCGTTGAGGGCGATGATGCCCTGCACCCGCTGCGGCAGCACGCCGAGGGTGGTGTCGACATCCCAGTGCAGCTCGATGTCGAAACCCTCGTCGGTGGGTGCGATGAGGGAGCGGGAACGGTTGCCCCGGTTGGGCGGGTTGAGGTTGAGCCGGTCGAGCGTGACCCACAACTCCTCGCAGTCCCATACGTCGACGAAGGCGTCGTGGACGCGCTGGGTCTGCCGGCTGTCCCAGATGAGCTGGTGGTGGTACGCCTCGACGAATCCATAGACATGCAGGTCGCGGTCCAGGTCCGAGCGGAACTCGCGCTCCTCGTACCAGGTTTCGGGCCGGTCGGGGTCCAGGCCCTGGAACTCCCAGGCGAATGCGAGCAGGCTCTTCGCGGCGCCGGGCGAGATGGCGTCCCGGACGACGACATAGCCGTACGTCTGCCAGAAGGCGAAGTCCTCCTCGGACAGCACGCGCAGCGGGCGGGACTTGTCGAGGTCGCGCAGCGGTGTCTGTGCGAGATAGCTCTCGCCGTCCGCGCTGAAGTAGGGGCGCCGTGAGGCGGCACGGTACAGATAGGGGGCATGCGTCGGCATGCAATCACTCCAGGGATCGAGTTCTTCGGCGGCCGAGTGGCTGAATCCCAGATCGCCACGACGATCGAACTGAGGTACGTTCAACTTGGACTGGACCAGTTGCGGTGTCAACGATCTCCGCTCGAAGCTGCCCGCCAAGTGCCTGTGAACTGCCGGTCGTTGAGGTCCACGGCCGGTGGCGCCCTGACCGGCGCGGACACGCCGAGGGCCCCGCGGCGCGGTCGCGCTGCGGGGCCCTCGGCCCGGGGACGTCGGGGGACTCAGGTCAGCTCGCGACGATGGTCTCCGCCGCGGCCAGGCCGCAGACCCGGGCGGCTCCGTGCGTGGCGATGTGCACGGCGCCCCGCGGCGGGGACTGCGGAACGCCCATCTCCACCACGACCGTGTCCGGGCGGGCGGCGAGCAGCACATCCAGGCCCGACCGCATCCACGGGTGCCGGTGCTCGTCGCGGACCACGGCGACGATACGGCGGTCGCCCGCCGCCGCCAGGGCGTCGGCGCCCGCGCCCACCCCGCTGAAGGAGCCGCTCGTGGTGCCCGGCAGCAGCCGCTCCAGTTCGCCGGCGACCCCCCACGGGGTCACGTCGCCGACGGCGATGTTCGGAACCGGGTTGAACGTCGCCACGTACACCGGTGCGTCGACCGGTGTCGCCTGCGCCCCGCGCCGCACCCGCAGCGCCCTGCGGGCGGCCACCAGTCCGATCTCCTCGTCGGGTGCCGCCTGTGCCCGCGCGGTACGCCGCGTCGTGGCGGTCCAGCGGGCCAGCCGCCGTACCCGGGCCGCGGCGTCGGCGAGCCGTTCCTCGGGGAGTTCACCGCGGTGGACGGCGGCGACCAGGGCGTCCCGCAGCTTCAGCACCGTGTCCTCGTCGCACAGCCCGCCGCCCACGCAGATCGCGTCCGCGCCCGCCGCGATCGCCCTGACCACCCCGTGCTCCAGGCCGTACACCCCGGCGATGGCCCGCATCTCCATGCCGTCGGTGACGATCAGCCCGTCATAGCCGAGTTCGCCCCGCAGCAGCTCGGTGAGGATGCGGCGGGACAGGGTGCCGGGGCGTTCCGGGTCCAGCGCCGGGACGAGGATGTGTGCGCTCATGACGGCCTGGGTGCCGGCCTCGATGGCGGCGCGGAACGGGACGAGTTCGCGCCCGCGCAGCGTGTCCTCGTCGACGTCGATGCGCGGCACGGCGTGGTGGGAGTCCACGTTGGTGTCGCCGTGCCCCGGGAAGTGCTTGGTGCACGCGGCGACGCCGCTGGACTGCATGCCCCGGACGTACGCCGCCGTGTGCCGCGCCACCAGGTCGGTGTCGGCACCGAAGGCGCGCACGCCGATGACCGGGTTGTCCGGGTCGGCGTTGACGTCGGCGGACGGCGCCCAGTTGAGGTTGACGCCGCAGTCGGCGAGCCGCCGCCCCAGTTCGCGGGCCACGCGCCGGGTCAGCTCGGGGTCGTCGACGGCGCCGAGCGCGTGATTGCCGGGGAACGCGGAACCGGTGTGCACATCGAGGCGGGTGACGTCGCCGCTCTCCTCGTCGATGGCCACCAGCAGATCGTCCCGTTCGGCCCGCAACTGGCCGGTGAGGGCGGCGACCTGCTCCTGGCTGACCACATTGCGGCCGAACAGGGCTACGGAGGCGAGACCTTCACCGACCCGGCGGCGCACCCAGTCCGGTGGTGCGGTGCCGGCGAACCCCGGCTGCAGGACCGCGAGCGCGTCGCGGGTGAGGGTCTCGTTGCCGGTGGCAGTAGTGGTCATCGAAGGCGTCATCCCTTCACGGCACCGTCGGCCAGGCCGCGCGCCGCCGCGTGATGCGGAGGTGGAAAGAGGAGGAGAGGAGACGTGGAGGCGAGGAGGAGAAAAGGGAGAGGAGGGACGGGAAAGGACATGAGGGGCAGCCCGGAACGGCCGCAGGGCACACCGAGGCGGCCGGACCGCGCAGCATCTCCCCCTCCCCCGAAGACCGCCGCCGACCACGCCCGGCGGCTTTTTGCGCACGCCGCCACCGCGCACCGACGGGACCCGACGCGCTAATGGTGTAGACCTGCACGAGGGAGCTTGGCCTAGACTTTTATGCAGCGTCAAGGCTGCCAGGGCGTCGATCTCGACCCTTTGGCGAAGAACGTCTCACCGGGCGCGGCAGCGGACCGCATTCCCCACTTGGACTAGACCACAGCACGGTTGAGGGTTATAACGGGGTCCGGCGACCGAGCCGGGAAGGCAGGCCATGACCACCCACGTCAGCAGCACCCCGCAGCACCGGGCCACGCCCGGCCGCGCGCCACGCGTCCCGAAGTACTACGAGGTCAAGCAGCAGGTCCTCGCGATGACGCGGGCGATGACGCCCGGCTCCAGGATGCCGGCCGAGCGATTACTCGCCGTCCGGCTCGCCACCTCGCGCACCACGGTCCGGCAGGCGTTGCAGGAACTCGTGGGCGAGGGCCGGCTGGACCGTGTCCGGGGCAGGGGGACCTTCGTCGCCCGGCCCAAGCTCCACCGCACCCTCCTGCTCACCTCCCACACCGAGGACATGCATGCCCAGGGCCTCGAACCCGCCTCGCGGGTGCTGGACATCAGTCAGGTCGCAGCGGACGGGAAGCTGTCGGCGCTGCTCGGCGTCGCGGCCGGTGACGGCGTGCTGCGCGTGGAGCGGCTGCGGCTGGCCAGCGGCGAGCCCATGGCCATCGAGACGACACACCTGTCCGCCCGGCGCTTTCCCGGGCTGCACCGGTCCCTGGCCGCGCACCGGTCGCTGTACACGGCGCTCGCCGAGGCGTACGGGGTGTGCCTCGCGGAGGCCGAGGAGGCCATCGAGACCTCGCTCGCCACTCCCCGTGAGGCCGCGCTGCTCGCCACCGAGGTGGGCCTGCCGATGCTGCTCCTGTCCCGTCATTCCCGCGACGCGCACGGCACACCGGTCGAATGGGTCCGCTCGGTGTACCGCGGCTCCCGCTACAAGTTCACGGTGACGCTGACCCGCCCGGCGGACTGAACCCCCGCCCGGCGACGGCCCCTTACCGCTCACCGCCCCGGCCGCCGCACCGCGCGGCACCCGGTTCCCCCTCGGTTCCCCCCGGCCCCGCATCCGCGCGGACGCCCCCGATGCCCCTTCCCCTTCACCGACCTCGCTCTGGCGATGGCCGTGTCCGGCCCGACCCCAGATCCCGACGCATCTCCCCGCGCGGCGAGCGCCATGGCTGTCGGCTCCCCGCGGGCTCACCACCGCCCCGGCGCCCGGACGCCGGGGCAGCACCGAACGACGAAATGGGCGTGAAGTGAGCGATACATCCACGGTGGACGCGCTTGCGGCGGCGCTGGTCCACGCGCGCGAGGCGGCCTGCCTCACCCAGGAGGACCTCGCGGAGAAGTCGGGGCTCAGCGTGCGGGCCATCCGCAACCTCGAAACCGGTCACACCGCACGGCCCCGGAAGCAGTCACTGCTCCTGCTCGCGGGGGCCCTCGGTCTGCCACCCGCCGAAGTGACGCGGTTGCTGCGCGGCTCCCGCGCCGAGCGCCACACCGTGCCACGCCCCGAACGGCCCCCGCAGCCGCTGCCCGCGGAACTGCCCGCGGCGCCCCGCAACCGCCTCGTCGGGCGGGAGCGGATCGTCGCCTCCCTCCGCGCCCATCTCTCCTCGCCGCAGGCCCGCGACCGCGCACGGCCCGCGGTCGTCGTAGGACCGCCGGGCGCGGGCAAGACGTCCCTGGTCCTGCAAGTCGCCCACGGCGTACGCGACCGGTTCCCGGACGGGCAGGTCTTCGTCGATCTGCATCCGGCCTCCGCCGCCCCGTTCACACCCGACCTGCTCGTGCGCCGTATCCTCCGCTCGCTCGGCGAGGCACCCGCCGTGCGGAACCCGGAGGAGGCCGGTGCCCGGCTGCGGGACGCGCTCAGCCGCCGGCACGTCCTCGTGGTCCTCGACAACGTGGACAGCGAGGCGCAGATACGGCCGCTGCTGGTGGACGATACGCGCAGCGCCGTCCTGGTCGCCGCCCGACGTGAACTCCCCGCGCTGCCAGGTCAGTTGACACACCGGATCGGCGCGCTCGGCCCACCGGACGCGCACCGGACGCTGGCGGACCTCGCGGGCGCCGAGCGCACCCGCGCGGAGCCGTCGGCCGCGCTGAGCATCGTGCGCTCCTGCGGGCGGCTGCCGCTGGCCCTGCACATCGCCGGGCTGTGGCTGTCGGCGCGCCCGCACCGGTCGCTGCGCGACCTGGCCGACCGTCTGGTGGACGAGCGGGACCGCCTGCCGTTCCTGCGGGTCGGGGATCTGTCGTTGCAGGCGAGCGTGGCGGCCCGCCACCGGGTCTTACCGGCCCCGATCGCGGCTTCGCTGCGCCGGCTCGGCGCGGTGCGCGGGGACTTCGGCGTCGACGACGTGGTCGGACGCGCGGCGCCGTCCCGGCAGCTCGCGGTGGACCTGCTCGACGAGTTGCTGAGCCGCCAGATCACATATGTCAGCGAGTTCGGCAGGAACGGACACAGCCGCTACCGGTTGTACGACTCGGTGCGCCTGTACGTCGCGTACGGCGGCGAGCGCCCGCCCGGCGACGGCGGCCCGGCCGACCGGGTCCGGCTGCCCCGCCGGTCCGGACACACCCAGCACCGGGTCCGCCGCCTGCGCTCCACCACCTGACCCGCCGGGCCACGACCCCGTATGCCCGGCCCTCTCCCGGCGCGGACCCCCGACGAGATCCGCCAGCGGGGAGCCGGTCGGGCCGCGTCGGCCGTCGACTCGGGTCGCCGTCAGGGCAGTTCGGCGCGGTTCGCGCACGGATCCGACCCGGCCCGGCGATCAGGTGCGCGGACCTCGTGCGCCGCCTTGGCGTCCGCCGCGGTCTACGCCGGCGGGAGCCGGTAGACGGACACATGTGAGCGCGAGTCCGCGGTGAACTCGGCGCCGGTCCAGTCCGCGTGCCTGGTCTCCAGCTCGAACCCGGCGAGCTGGGCCATGAGGTCGAGTTCGGCCGGCCAGATGTAGCGGTGCGGGCTGCGGAACAGCCGCGCCTGATCGCTCTCGTCGAAGTGGAAGTGATGCGACACGGCGCGCTGGTGCAGGACGTCATAGGTGTCGAGCCCGATGTATCCGGCCTCCGCGTGCCACACGGTGGCCCGCCGGCCCGGCGGCAGCTTGCGCAGCTCCGGCACCCACAGCTCGATCACGAACCGGCCACCGGGCCCGAGATGGCGGGCCGCGTTGCGGAAGCACTCGACCTGCTCGGCCTGTGTGAGCAGATTGGAGATCGTGTTGAAGACGAGATAGACGAGGGTGTAGTCACCGGGCGCGACGGTGGTCGCCATATCACCGATGACCACCGGGATGGCCGCTTCGTCCGCCTTGGTGCGCAGTTGCTCCACCATCGGCGGTGACAGCTCGATACCGGTGACGGGGACTCCGCGCGCCGCGAGCGGGACCGCCACCCGGCCGGTCCCGATGGCGAACTCCAGGGCCGCGCCGTCGCCCGCGAGTTCCGCGAGCCGTTCCACGGTCGGCGCCAGCACCTCGGGCGCGAACATGCCTGTGCCGGGGGTGTCGTACCGCTGAGCGGTGTCGGCGTCCCAGATCTTCTGCTGCTGTGTCGCGCTGTCGTCCTCCTGTGTTTCCCGCATGGCGCCACCCTTGGCGATCGGCCGCCGCGGTGTCCAGCCAATATCCGGCGCCGGGCCGGGTCGGTCCGGGTCCGGGTCGGGTCCGGGTCCGGGTCGGGTCCGGGTCGGGTCCGGGTCGGGTCCGGGTCCGGGTCGGGTCCGGGTCCGGGTCCGGGCGCCGGCCGTGCCCGGCCGTCATGCCGAAGCCGCCGCCGGCCCCCGCGTACCCTGTGCGTGTGCCGCCCTCCCGTCTGCAGCGCGTCGCCGTCCTGGTGCTCGACGGCGCGAAACCGCTCGATGTCGGCATTCCCGCGCAGGTGTTCACGACCCGCGCGAGCATGCCGTACGAGGTGCGGGTGTGCGGTGCCGAGCCCGGGCTGGTGACCGGCGGTGACGGCCTGTCGTACCACGTCGCGCACGGCCTCGACGCGCTCGCCTGGGCGGACATCGCGTTCGTCCCCGGCTACCGGTTCCCGGACCGGGACGACCCGCCGCGGGCCGTGGTCGACGCGCTGATCGCCGCCCACGACCGGGGGGCGCGGCTCGCCGCGATCTCCACCGGCGCCTTCGCGCTCGCCGCCACCGGGCTGCTCGACGGCAAACGCGCCACCACGCACTGGCACTACACGCGGGCGCTGGCGGCGCGGCATCCGCTGGTCCGGGTCGACGAGAACGTGCTGTTCGTCGACGAGGGCGACATGCTGACGTCGGCGGGCGCGGCCTCCGGCATCGACCTGTGCCTGCACATCCTGCGCCGCGACCTCGGGGTGGCCGCGTCCCATCACGCGGCCCGGCGGCTGGTCGCGGCGCCCTATCGCAGCGGCGGTCAGGCGCAGTACGTGCCGCGCAGTGTTCCCGAACCGCTCGGCGAGCGGTTCGCCGCGACCCGCGAATGGGCGCTGCACCGCCTGGGCGAGCCCCTGACCCTCGATGTGCTCGCCCGGCATGCGGCGGTCTCGCCGCGCACCTTCTCGCGGCGCTTCGTCGAGGACACCGGGTACACGCCGATGCAGTGGGTCCTGCGCGCCCGTATCGACCTCGCCCGTGAACTGCTGGAACGTTCGCAGCTGAGCGTGGAGCAGATCGCCGCCGACATCGGTCTGGGCACGGGCACCAATCTGCGGCTGCACTTCCAGCGCATCCTCGGCACCACCCCGAGTGAGTACCGGCGCACCTTCACCCAGGGCGAATAGGTTCCCGGCGCCGCATGGCGTGATCCTTTCGAACCATGGCACTCACGCCGCTGCCGACGGCGGGCGCCGCACGCGAGGCTGGGGGCGAACCGAAGGGACACCATTCATGACTCGCATCGCCGTCAACGGATTCGGCCGCATCGGACGCAATGTGCTGCGCGCACTGCTGGAGCGCGACAGCGACCTCGATGTCGTCGCCGTCAACGACCTCACGGAACCCGCGGCCCTCGCGCGGCTGCTCGCCTACGACACGACGGCCGGCCGGCTCGGCCGGCCCGTGACCGTCGACGGGGACGCCCTCGTCGTCGACGGCCGGCGCATCAGGGTGCTCGCGGAACGTGAGCCGGAGCGACTGCCCTGGGCCGAACTCGGCGTGGACATCGTGCTGGAGGCGACCGGCCGCTTCACATCGGCCAAGGCCGCCGGCGCCCACCTCGCCGCGGGCGCGAGGAAGGTGCTCGTCGGCGCGCCGTCCGACGGGGCCGACGTGACGCTCGCGTTCGGTGTGAACAACGACGCGTACGATCCGGCCGCGCACACCATCGTCTCGAACGCCTCGTGCACGACCAACGCGCTCGCTCCGCTGGCCGCGGTGCTCGACGAACTCGCCGGCATCGAGCACGGCTTCATGACGACCGTGCACGCCTATACGCAGGAGCAGAACCTCCAGGACGGCCCGCACCGCGACGCCCGCCGTGCCCGCGCCGCGGCCGTGAACATCGTGCCGACCACGACGGGTGCCGCCAAGGCGATCGGTCTCGTGCTGCCGAACCTCGACGGCAAGCTGTCGGGCGACTCGATCCGGGTGCCGGTGCCGGTGGGCTCGATCGTCGAACTCAACACGACCGTCGCCCGCGAGGTGACCCGTGAGGAGGTGCTCGCGGCGTACCTGGCCGCGGCACGGGGGCCGCTCGCCGGCATCCTCGAATACTCGGACGACGCGCTAGTCTCGTCCGACATCACGGGCAATCCCGCCTCCTCGATCTTCGACTCGGCTCTCACCCGCGTCGACGGCCGGCATGTCAAGGTGGTGGCCTGGTACGACAACGAGTGGGGCTTCTCGAACCGGGTGATCGACACACTGGAACTCCTCGCCTCCCACTGACCGGCGTCGTAGTCCGACAGCGCCGCGTAGGGGCGCGGGGTTGGGTCGATATGCGGCTCCGCCGCGATGGGGGTCCCGGTTCTTCGAGCGGAGCCGAGGGCTTGGGGGAACGACCGGCCAGGACGGCGCCGCGGACGACTGACGGCACATCGCCGTGCTCCCGGTGGAGCGCCTAGGCTCGCGGGCACACCCTTCCCGGCGGCAGGAGCGATGTCATGACCAGCCGAGTGTTCCTCGTCTCCCCCGCCATGAGCGTGTCGCTGCGGCAGGCCCGCTTCGACGACGGCGCCCCGATCGAGGAGAGCGGCGCGCGCCGGGCCCGCTCGGCGGCCGGTTCACTGCCCCCGGCGGGCCGCGTTCTGGCCTCGCCGAGCGTGCGCTGCCGGGAGACGGCCGTGGCGCTCGGCCTGAACGCCCTCGCGGCCTTGGAGTTGGCCGGTCTCGACGCGGGGCGCTGGCGGGGCCGCACCCTGGACGAGGTGGGCGCCGCCGCACCGGAGGCGGTCGCCCGCTGGCTCGGCGATCCGGACGCCGCGCCGCACGGCGGCGAGTCGGTGCGGGAGTTGTGCGGACGGATCGCGCGCTGGCTGGCCGGCATCGCGGACACGGACGGCCCCACCCTCGCCGTGGTCGAGCCGGAGGTCGTACGGGCGGCCGTGGTCCATGCGCTGGACCTGCCCGTGACGGCGTTCTGGCGCCTCGACGTCCCCCCGCTGACGGCGACCGAACTGAGCGGCCGGGCCGGCCGCTGGAATCTGCGGCTGGGCCGCCCGCCGACCGCGCCCGAGGCCGACTGAGCGCTCAGCCAAAAATGCCGCGATGTGCCGTCGCTCGTCTGCGTCACCGTCGTGGCCGGCCGCTCCCCCAGGCCTGCTCAGTGCGGCTTGCGCACCATGTACACGTCCACCGGGTCCTCGGTCTCCACGGTGAACCCGTGCCGCTCGTACAGCCGCCGGGCCGGGCTGCCCTGAAGGACGTTCAGCCGGACCGGGAGACCGTCGCGGTCGCACCGCTCAAGGAGTTCACCCAGCACGCCCGAGCCGATGCCGTGGCCCTGAAGGTGCGGGGCCAGATAGAAGTGCTCGAGCCAGTGGGCGTCCACGGCCGGGCGCAGCGCCACACAGCCGGCGAACACGCCGCCCGCCTCGATCGCCCAGGTGTGCCCCGGGTCGAACGCGTCGCGCAGCCGCTGCCGTACCCGCCGCGCGTCGTAGCGTCCGAGGCGTTCCAGGTCCGCCCGCAGCACGACCGCGCGCAACTGCGCCGCCGCCTCGACGTCCGACACCGACGCCGACCGCAGGTTCCAGTCCGCCATGGCTTCCGCTCTCCTCGTCGTCACCGCCGCGGGCTGACTCCCGCCACGGTCAGGGCCAGCAGCCGGTCCGCCTCGCCGGCGGGGTCCGGATGGTGCTCCGTGGCCAGGGCGATCCCGGTGACCAGTGTGACCAGGTCGGCGACGGTCACGCCCGGTGCCACGGCACCGTCCCGGGCGGCGCGGCGCAGCAGCGGGTCGACGGCCTCGGTGAGCCTGGCCGAGCAGGCGTCGACGTGTCCCGCGTCCGAGTCGCCCGCCGGATCCTGGGCGAGTACGGCCGCCATCCCGCGGGCGGACGCGGCGTACGCGGTGAGGGCGGCCAGCCACTCAATCAGCGCGGCCCGGCTGTCGGCGGCACCGGCCAGGTCACGGGCGCGGGCGCACAGGTGCTCGATCCGCTCCCGGAAGACCGCCTGCAAGAGGGCGCTGCGGCTGGGGAAGTGCCGGCGGACGGTGGCCGAGCCGACTCCGGCCGTGCGGGCGATCTGCTCCAGGGACGCGTCGGCGCCGTGCGCGGCGACCTCC
Source organism: Streptomyces sp. NPDC001508 (assembly GCF_040298665.1). Taxonomy (NCBI): domain Bacteria; kingdom Bacillati; phylum Actinomycetota; class Actinomycetes; order Kitasatosporales; family Streptomycetaceae; genus Streptomyces; species Streptomyces sp. NPDC001508. The sequence continues at coordinate 26,487 of NZ_JBEPAP010000056.1, read as the reverse complement.
TCCTCGGCCACCGCGAGGATGCGCGCGTAGTTGCGCCGGGCGTCCGCACGCTGGACGGGCATGGCGTCACCTCGGAGTTTGCTAATCGGCGGGGCCCTCCGTATCTTACCCGAGAAGAAACGGCGGGCCCCGCCGTTTAACTTATGGGCAGCATGGGAGAAGCATCATGCCGACAGATCCCGCACCCGTCCTGGTCACCGGTGCCACCGGCCGGCAGGGCGGCGCCACCGCCCGCGCCCTGCTCGCGGCGGGTGTTCCCGTCCGCGCGCTGGTCCGCGACCCCGCAACCGACCGGGCGAAGGCCGTCGAAGCGCTCGGTGCCGAGCTGGTCGCCGGTGACCTCGACGACCGCGGCTCCGTGGTCCGGGCCGCCGAAGGGGCCCGCGCCGTCTTCTCGGTGCAGATGCCCGACCTGAACGGACGTGGTTTCGAGGGCGAGTTCGCGCAGGCCGTCCATCTGATCGAGGGCGCGCTGGCCGCCGGCGTACCGCAGTTCGTGCACACGTCCGTGTCGGGCGCCGGGCAGCACACACAGAGCCCCGGCTGGGCGGAGGGCCGCTGGGCCGCGATGGAGCCCTACTACTCCACGAAGGCCGGGATCCAGGACCGCGTCCGTACGGCGGGCTTCGCGCACTGGACGCTCATCAAGCCGGGCTTCTTCATGGAGAACTTCCTGCCCGGCGAGGCGTTCCTGTTCCCCCGGGGCGTCGAGGGCGGTCTGGTGAGCCTGCTGAAGCCGGGCACCTGGCTGTCGCTCGTGGCGGTCGACGACATCGGGGAGGCGGCGGCCGCCGCCGTCGCCGCACCCGAGCGGTTCCACGGCGTGGAACTGGAGCTGGCCGGCGACTATCTGACGATGAACGACATCGCCAGGACGCTCTCCCGCGTCCTGGGAACGGAGCTGACCGCCCCCGACATGACCCTGGAGGAGGCCACCGCCGCCGGGATGCCCGCCATGGGCACCGGGCACGACCGGCTGAACGAGACCGGCCAGCCGGCTCGCCCAGAATACGCGCGGGCCCTCGGTATCCCGCTCACCGGCTTCGAGGAGTGGGCGCGGCAGCACCTGCGCGCCTCGGCCTGACACCGCTGCGTGCCGGGCGCCGCCGCCGGCGGGCCCCGGACGGTTCCGAGGGCCCTGGCGGGCCGAGCACACGGCGCGGGCGCGGTCCTCAGCGCGCGGCCGGAACCGCCTTTGACGTAGCCGCCGTTGCGGGCTCCGGGTGCAGCAGCCGCTCGGCCGACTCCGCGAAGAGCAGTCCGAATCCGCCCCACAGGACGGCCTGGACGGCCAGCGTGGACAGCCGGAACCGCCACAACAGGGAGGCCGGGAAGCCCGCCGGCACCTCGTCGACGACCGGCAGGAACGCATACGCCAGACCGATCACCACGACGAACGCGGTCACCGCAACGACGGTGGCGTGCCACGGGCCGAGCCGGGACGCGAGCCGCCGGCCCAGGATGGTGGCGGCGATCGCGAGGAGCACGCTGAGCAGCATCATCAGGAAGTACAGGGCGGTCCGCCTGCCGAGGGTGTCGGAATCGCCCACCGACGGCGGGTTGGCCGGGTACTTCAGGAACGGCACGACGTACACGGCGAGCAGCGCGCCGCCGGACAGCAGCAGCGCCGTCGCCCGCGGGCCGAACCGGCCCACACGCCCGAGGGCGAAACAGAAGGCGAGCGCGGCGATGCCGCCGAAGGCGACCCCGTGCACGAGGACACCGGTGGCGAGGCCGGCGGTGGACTGCAGGGAACGGGAGACGACCTCCGTCTCATGCTCGTGGGCGTGGGTGTGGGCGTGGGCGTCCTCGAAGCCGATCGCCTTGTCGACGCTCGGCTCGCCGAGGAAGTACGCCACGATCAGGGCGAGTACGCCGGCCGCGAGGCCGGCGAGCATGCCCCGCAGAAGCAGGCCTCGTACGGTTGCGGAGTTCATGGGCGGGCTTCGTCCCCTCGCGTCAGTGGCAGGGGAAGCCGAGCAGATGGCGGGCGTCGTGCACCCATTCATGGACGCCTGTGCCGCTGACCACGGAGGTGGCGCCCTGCTCGGCGCCGACGAAGTAGAGCAGGACCAGCATCAGGATGCCGAAGAAGACCGCCCAGGGGGCTATCGCCTTCAGCGGCAACGTGGCGGGAACGGAAGGAGTGGTGGCTGACGGCCGGGCGACATGCTGCGCCATGGCGGACCTCCTTGGGGAGTTCGCGTCCCCTCTCGGTGGTGCACAGGACGACGGCCACGGGTCTGACTCACGAGCGGCCCAGGGGCGCTCGCACACAGTGGCGCGACCGTGCCGGATTCCCACCGGCTTCCGTCGTACCGTCGTCGATGTCGCAGCGACCGTACCGCGTGCCACGTGCGGCGCCAAGACCACGCCCGCCACCATCGCCACGGCCACCGCCCGGCGGACCCGCCACGCGGCCACCGCCCGGCAGACCGACGAACCGGCAGATCGGCTTTTCACCCCACCGGCCTTTCGACAGACCGGCCTCTCGCCCCACCGGCCTCTCGCCCCACCGGCCTTTCGCCAGACCGGCCTCTCGCCCCACCGGCCTTTCGCCAGACCGGCCTTTCGACAGAGCGACAGAGCGACAGCCGATGGTCACCCTGCGGCCGGGACGTCCTGGTCCGCGCCGTACGGCACCGGTGCGAGGTGCGGCGGGGCGAACACCAGGTCGGCCCGGTCCGCCGTGGCCGCGATGAGGTCGGCGTTTCGCTGGTCGGTGCCCAGCGACCACGCGCGGGCCTCGGCGAGCGGTTTGCCGTAGGCGACATGCCGCTGGATGAGCCGGTCCAGCCGTGTCTCCTCGTCGGTGGCGACGTACCACGTCTCGTCGATAAGCGCCTTGACACCCGCCCAGGGGCCGTCGTCCAGCAGCAGATAGTTGCCCTCGGTGATGACCAGGGGCGTCCCGGCCGGGACCGGGATGGCGCCGGCGACGGCCTCCTCGAACGCGCGGTGGAACCGCGGGGCGTAGACACACTCCCCCGTCGGTTCGCGCAGTCGGCGCAGCAGTGCCGCGTACCCCGCGGCGTCGAAGGTGTCCGGTGCGCCCTTGCGCTGCCGGCGGCCGAGCCGTTCCAGTTCGCTGTTGGCCAGGTGGAAGCCGTCCATGGGCACCACGACGGCCGTGTCCGGGCCGAGCACGGCGGCCAGGTGCGAGGCCAGCGTGGACTTTCCGGAACCCGGTGCGCCGACGATGCCCAGCATCGCGCGCCGTCCGGACCCGGCGAGGGCCCGGGCCCGTGCGCACAGGCCGGGGAAGGGCATCACGTCAGGGGCACCGGCGGGGACGGCTGTCATGGGACGACTCGCACGACGGGTGGTCCTCCGGCTGAGGGTGTCTGATGTGCCCGTCACGCTAGACGCCGCTCAGGCGCTCGGCAAGGCCGGGACGTCGCCCGTGCGGCGCCGGAACCCCGGTCGGCGTCGCCCGCGGTCGGTGTTCCCGGCGTCAGCGCGCGGTCACGCAGAAGGGGTGGCCGGCCGGGTCCGTGAAGACCCGCGACCGCTTCTCGTGCGGCTGGTGCGCCGGCTTGGCCGCGCCCCACTTCAGCAGCAGGGCCTCGGCTTCGTCGAGGTCGTCGACATCGAAGTCGAAGTGGAGTCGCTGGGGCACCGTCTGGTCGGGCCAGTGCGGGGCCCGGTAGTCGTCGACCCGTTGGAAGCCGATGGTGAACCCGTCCTCGCGGGTGATGCCGGCGAAGTCGGCATGGGACTTCGGGTGCGGCTCGTATCCGGTGACGCGCTGATAGAACGCGGCCAGTTCCCGTGGGTCGGCGCAGTCGAGGGTCACCGCGGTCAGTGTCATCCGCAGGGGCATGGCAACTCCGTCTCAGCCGTCGTGCAGGGGTCCGAACTCGTGGGGGTCGTACCGTGGCGATCCGTGTTTCGGGCGTCAGGTGTCGAAGCGGCTGCGGGAGGCCTCGATATGGCCGAGGTAGCGGTGGGTCCAGGCGCACATTCCGTCGACGGTCGCCCTGAGGCCCCGGCCAGGCTCAGTGAGGGTGTACTCGACCCGCGGGGGCACGGTGGGGTGCACGGTCCGCTCGACCAGGCCGTTGCGCTCCAGCATGCGCAGGTTCTGGGTGAGCATCTTGTGGCTGATGCCCTCGATCTCGTTTCGCAACTCGCTGAAGCGCAGGGTGCGTTCACCGAGGGACTCGATGATCAGGAACGCCCACTTGTTGGCGACGTCCGAGAAGATCTCCCGCGCAAGGGAGTCGGCGCGGGTGAGGTCCGCGTCATCGGGCGTGCCCTTGAGTTGCTTGGTCACCATGAGGTTCCCCAGTCACCGAAAAGTGCGTTCTTCCATGTCAGCGACCACTCTCCTACGGTTTCCGAGTAACCACAAGAGAGCACGAGGCGCTGCGCCCCCTGCGCAGGCGGTCCTCGGGCCCGACGGACACAAGGAGTCAGCACACATGGCCATCACCCTCGTCAACCCCGGCGGACTGCCGGAGATCGATGTCTATCGGCAGGTGTCGGTGGCGTCCGGCTCGAAGCTGGTCTTCATCGCCGGCCAGGTCGCCTGGGACGCGGACGGCGTCACGGTCGGCAAGGACGACCTCGCCGCCCAGGTCGAGCAGTGCTATCTCAACGTCGGCACCGCCCTGTCCGCGGTCGGCGGTTCCTTCCACGACGTGGCCAAGCTGACCGTGCATGTCGTGGACTGGACCGCCGACAAGATGCCGCTGCTGCTGGCGGGCATCGACCGGGCGGCGGCGCGTCTCGGCGTCACCCCTGTACCGCCCGCCACTCTGCTGGGCGTGGCGGCGCTCGACATACCCGAGCACCTGGTCGAGGTGGAGGCCGTCGCGGTCCTCGACTGAGCCCGGGTCGTAAGCCGGCCTGGAGGCTGACGCCGGTCTCGCGGACGAGATCGCCGGCGGGCCCGTCCACGGGGATGGCGTACCCGCGCGGGGCGATGGTGCGGATGCGGTGGCTGCCGTCCTCGGCGGTCCGGTACGTGGCCCGCAGCCGTGCCTCGTCGGCGTGGCCGCCCTCGCGGCCGGTCTGTCGCCCGTGCCTCTCACCGCCCGGGCCCCGGGTGCTGCGCACGAGGCTCGCCCTAACTAAAGTTAGGCTAACCTTTCTTCATGCCAAAGATCCCCCGACTGATGCCGCAGCACCCCCGTATGTTCCGCGCCGAGGTCGTACGCACCGAGCGTGTCTCCCCGTCCATGCACCGGGTGACCGTCACCGGCGCGGACCTCGGCGAGTTTCCATGGCTGGGTTACGACCACTGGTTCCGCCTGTTCCTGCAACTGCCCCATCAACACCGGCTGCGGCTGCCGGAGTTCACCGGGTCGCGCTGGTGGCAGCCGTACCTGGCCATCCCGGAGGAGGAACGGCCGCACTGCGCGAACTACACCGTGGCCGGCTTCCGCCCCGACGCCGCGGAGTTGGACATCGACTTCGTCGTGCATCTCGGCCCGACGGGCGAACTCGACGGAAGGGCCGCGATCTGGGCGTGCCGCGCCCGGCCGGGTGACGCGCTCGCCCTGCTGGACCAGGGCCTGCTGTTCGACTGCCCGCCGGACGCCTCCGAGGTCCTCGTCGTGGCCGACGAGACCGGTCTGCCCGCCAGCACCGGCATCCTGCGTTCCCTGCCACGGGACACGGTCGGGCGGCTCATCCAGGAAGTGCCCACCGCCGGGGACGTACGCGCACTCGACGCGCCGGCCGGGATGAGCGTCACCTGGGTGGTCCGCGAGGACGGCGGCACCGTACCCGGCACCGCCGCGCTCGGCGAACTCCTGCGGCACGCCCCCGCCGACGCGACCGGTTACGCCTTCGTGGTCGGCGAGTCGAGCCTCGCCACCGAGGGACGCAGGCATCTGCACCGGTCGGGTCTGCCAAAGGACCGCATCACATTCTCGGGCTTCTGGAAGCACGAGACGGCCGCAGCCGCCTGACCGGCGGCCCCGGTCAGCGGATACGGGCCACGGCGGCGTAGATGCCGCTCTCCTCGGGCGCGGGCGGCGCCGACCGGAACCACTCGGGAGCCGTCACCACCCCCGGCTCCACGAGGTCCAGGCCGTCGAAGAAACGGCCGACCTCCGCGCGGGTGCGGAAACCGAGCCGTATGCCGCCCTTGGCGTACTCGGCCGTCACCTGCCGGGCCTGCTCCTCGAAGAGGTCAGAGGCGGCGTGCGAGAGGACCAGGTGACTGCCCGAGGGGAGCGCGTCGAGCAGATTGCGCACGATGCCGTACGGGTCCTGGTCGTCGGGGACGAAGTGCATCAGCGCGATCAGCGACAGGGCGATGGGGCGCTCGAAGTCGAGCACGCCCCGGGCGTGTTCGATGATCTGCTCGGGGCTGCGCACGTCCGCCTCGATGTAGTCGGTGACGCCCTCGGGACGGCTGACCAGCAACGCCTCCGCGTGCGCCAGCACGATCGGGTCGTTGTCGGTGTAGACGACCTTCGCGGTCGGCAGGACCCGCTGGACGATCTGGTGCAGATTCGGTTCCGTGGGAATGCCGGTGCCTATGTCGAGGAACTGGTCGATGCCCTGCTCGGCGAGCCAGGCCGCCGCGCGGTGCATGAACTCACGGTTCTGCCGGGCGGCGTCATGGGCCTCGGGCGGCAGTTTCTCCCCCACCGCCTCGTCCACGGGGTAGTTGTCCTTGCCTCCCAAAAGCCAGTCGTAGACCCTCGCGGGGTGTGCCTTGCTGGTGTCGATCTTGCGGGGGCCGGGGGTGCCGGTCGTCATGACGGACTCCGTCGCTCAGGTGGACCAGTGAGCACTGGTGATCAACGAAGTCTGGCACACCGTCGCACCCGCGGGAACGCATGGGGGCGGCTCCGCGCCGCGGCCCGCGGCCCCGCCCGTCCGGCCGCGTCCGGGGTGACAATGAGCTGGGCGGATCCGGACGATCGAGCGGACCGGCGGCGGCCGGAGAGGAGCGGGCGATCATGGGCAGGACGGCCACGGTGCTGGCGGTGCGCAGCAGTGCGGGCTCGGGGCCCGGACGCTGGGGGCGGTGGCTGGCCCAGGGCGGGGTCGGGGTCGAGGTGGTGCGCGCGGACGCCGGCGCCGCGGTGCCGCGCCGGCTGGCGCACTCGGCGCTGCTGGTGCTGGGCGGCGGGTATCTCCCGGACGACGACGAGCGGGCACCGTGGCTGGCGGCGACCCGTGAGCTGATGCGGCAGGCGCTCACGGACGGGAGGCCCGTCTTCGGGATCTGCCTCGGCGGCCAGATGCTCGCGCAGGTGGCGGGCGGGCGGGTGGCCGGGGACCACGGTGCGCCGGAGTTCGGCAGCACGGTGCTGACGATGCGGCCGGAGGCGGCGCGGGACCCGCTGTTCCAGGGGCTGCCCGAGCATCCGAGCGCGCTGGAGAACCATGTGGACGCGATTGTGGCGCTGCCGGCCGGGGCGCACTGGCTGGCCGGCAGCGAGCGCTGCCCGTATCAGGCGTTCCGCGTGGGCGAGGCGGCATGGGGCGTGCAGTTCCACCCGGAGGCCGGACCGGAGCGGATACGGCGGTGGCCCGAGGAACGGCTGCGGCGCCACGGCATGGACCGGGCGGAGCTGCACCGGGTGGCCGCCGACCGGGATCCGGCCACCGCCCGCACCTGGCGCGAGGTGGCACTACGGTTCGCGGCGCGGGTACGGCAGCACCGAACGTAACGCGCAAGCACCTGGCCCCAGCCACGACCGGAGCGAAGTGGGCGGCACGCCCGCGTTACGTGCGGCCCCCCACACTCACCAACGGCCCGGCGACGACACCCCGAACCCGCACACAGCAACCACGCCCCCGGAACACCCGCCCCTCCCAGGAAGGCCGCGGCCCCCTGATCCGACCGGCGCCGCCGCAACAGCCCGCCGCGAACGCCTGGCCCGAGGCACGATCCGAGCCGAGCAGCCGGACCTCACACACCCGCCCCGGACTACGAACTCAGCGGCACACCCGCGTTACGTGTTGCTCCCCACCCCGAACCCGCACACAGCGGCCACGCCCCCCTTTTCCAGGAAGGCCGCGAACCCCTGATCCGACCGCCGCCGTACCACCGGCTCGTGCCGGGCGGTGCCTTGGGGGTGCTCCGCGCAGTGGGGCTCTTTCCTCGTTCCCCGCCTGCGGCGCCTCGTTCAGGCCCGCGCCGCGGTTGCGCCGCATTCCAGGTCCGCCCAGACGACGCGGCCCTTGCCGTCGGCCGCCTCGCCCACGCCCCAGGCATCGCTGAGCCTGCTCACCAGCAGCAGGCCGCGCCCGCCCTGGTCGTCCGCGTCCGGCTCACGCACCGCCGGGACGCTCGCGGCGCGCCGCTCGTCCTCCACCTCGATCCGCACCCGCTCGCCGCGCACATGCACCCGGCAGGTGATCCGGCTGCCGCCGGAGTGGGCGATCGCGTTGGTGACGAGTTCCGACACGACCAGGAGCGCGTCGTCGGCCTGCTCGTCAGCGAGGCCCCAGCCTGCCAGCAGGGTGCCCACGAGGCAGCGGGCCTGCGCGACGCAGGCCGCTCCGGCCGGCAGACCGAACTCCTCGGAACGGGGGGCCGGCCGTTGAGCCGCACACCCCATGGCCGGATGCGGGAGAGGGAGCAAGGCCATTGCGGTACGCCCTTCGCCTGGCTGCGCCGTGGTCGGGCAGGTCCGTGTCACATCGGTGTCGACACGCGGCCGGCGAACTTTCTCGCCGGACCCGGCCGTCGGCGGTCATGTCTGACCCGACCAGCGTCGCACCGGAGGATCATTTGTGCAACCAGCAATCTGCACATTTCAAAATGACAGGCATGCTTTACTGGAGTGAAGGGTTGATCGCATTGCTTGGATTATGTCCCTGAGGGGAATCGCATGACCTCGGCAACCGACTGGGGCGGAGCGCCCTCCGTACTGCGGATGATCCTCGGAAAACAGCTGGAGGAGTTGCGCTGCCGGGCCGGTCTGAGCTTCGAGGAGGCCGGCGCCGCGATCGGGGTGAGCCACTCGACGATCCGTCGCATGGAGGCGGCGAAGGTGGCGCGGCTCCGCCTCGCGGAGACCGAAAAACTGCTGCGCACCTACGGTGTGACGGACCAGCAGGAGATCGACGAATTCCTGAGTTCGGTGCGCCGGGCCAACGTGCACGGCTGGTGGCACGAGTTCCGGGACGTCCTTCCGGAGTGGCTGCCCTCGTACCTGAGCCTGGAGCAGGCGGCGCAGCAGATCCGCGGCTATGAGGCGCAGTTCGTCCATCCGTTGTTCCAGACCGCCGACTATGCCCGGGCACTCGCCCGTTCCGACGCTCCGCACGCCCCGGAGGAGGCGACCGAACGGAAGGTCACCATGTGTCTGCGCCGCCAGGAGATCCTGTCCCGCGAGGCACCGCCGCGGCTGTGGGTGATCATGGACGAGACGGTCTTCCACTGGCCGGTGGGCGGACCGGCCGTCATGCGCGGCCAGATCGACCGCCTGATCGAGGCGAACCGGCTGCCGCATGTGACCGTGCAGATCATGCCGTTCCAGAACGGACCGCATCCCGCGATGCACGCCGGCGCGTTTCATCTCTTCCGGTTCCGGGCCCGGGAACTGCCGGACATCGTCTGGCGTTTCGGTCTGACCGGCTCCGCCAGCCTCGACCGGCGCGAGGACGTCGTCGCACACCGTGAGGCCCTTGACCGCCTCGGTGCGCAGGCGACCTCGGCACGCCGGACCGAGGCGCTGCTCACCGCCCTGCGCAACACCCTCTGACCGCGGTATCGCCGTGTACGGCGCGGTGGCCCGCAAGCCGTAGCGGTTCCGGACGGGCGCCGCCGGGGCTCCCGCGGGGTCAGCGTGCCACCGTCGGGTCAGCGTGCCAGCGTGGGGTCAGCGTGCCAGCGTGGGGTCAGCGTGCCAGCAGATCGTCCAGTTCGGCGGCGTACAACTGCGCGGGGTCGAAGCGCATACCGGTGAAGTGCCCGGCCAACTCCAGGGACAGCAGACCGTGCAGCCGGGTCCAGAAGGACAGGGCCCGGTGCAGGGCCGCAGACGGGGCGGGATGGCCGTCCGCCCACTTGCGGTGTTCTTCGATGTGGTGGTCGAAGGGGCTCGCCCGGCCCTCGGAGGGCAGTTCGGCGCAGGCGTCGAGCAGGAACGTCATGATCTCGGACGCGATCGCGGTGATGTCGTCGGGCGCGTGATAACCCGGCACGGGGGTGCCGTAGACGAGGAAGTAGCGCTGGGGGTCGGCCAGGGCCCAGCCGCGCAGGGCGTGTGCCAGCGCCGCCAGGTCGGCGCCGGACTCGGACCGCGCGACCTCGCCGAAGGTGTCGGCCAGGCTGCGGTAGGCGTCCCTGATCAGTTCGGTGATCAGCTCGTCACGGCCTGCGTAGTAGCGGTAGAGCGCCGGTCCGCTCATCCCCATCCGCTTGGCGATCGCGTTGAGCGAGAGGGCGGACGCGCCCGCGGCGGCGATCTGCTCCCACGCCCGCTCCTTGATCTCCCCGCGCACCTGGGCGCGATAGCGCTCGCGCGGGGTCTTGGTGCCCGTTTCCGCCATGGTCTGCCACCCCTCCACGCCGTAGAGCTACATACCGAAGATTCAGTTAGAAGCTATCACGGCTCCGGTTGACCTCCCCGGGCTTGTCGAGTTACAACATCTAACGAACGCGAAACTTACTTACTCAAGCGGTGGAGGCCGCCATGAACGCCGAACAGCTCACCGAGGTCGTCCTGCCGGGCAAGGTGGAGCCCGAGGAACTGCGGATCCGGCACGGCGCGGTCCCGGCGCCCGGCCCGGGTCAGGTGCTGCTCCGGATGGAGGCGACCGGGGTCTCCTTCGCCGAGCAGCAGATGCGCCGCGGCCGGTACTTCGACCAGCCCCCGTTCCCCTTCGTGCCCGGTTACGACCTGGTCGGCACCGTGGAGGCGACCGGCGACGGGGTCGGACGAGGGCTGGCCGGCACCCGGGTGGCCGCGCTGGTCAAGGTGGGCGGCTGGGCGAGCCATGTGCTCGTCGACGCCGCGGACGTGGTGCCGGTGCCCGCCGGCGTCGGCGCGGCGGAGGCCGAGACGCTGGTGGTCAACGGGATCACCGCCTGGCAGATGCTGCACCGCAAGGCCCGCGTCCGCGCCGGGCAGACCGTGCTGGTGCACGGCGCCAACGGCGGCGTCGGCTCGGTCCTGGTGCAGCTCGCCCGGGCCGCGGGCGCGCGGGTGATCGGCACGGCGTCCGCACGCCACCACGACGCCCTGCGGGCACGCGGTGTCACCCCCGTCGACTACCGCTCCGGGAACGTCGCCGCACAGGTCCGCGTACTCGCCCCCGGCGGGCTGGACGCCGTGTTCGACCACGTCGGCGGCCCCGGCATCATCGACTCCTGGCGACTGCTCGCGCCCGGCGGCACGCTCGTCGCCTACGGCACCGCCGCCACCCGCGACGACACGGGGTCCCAGCAGTTGCCGGTGCTCAAGCTGCTCGGCCGGGTGTGGCTGTGGAACGCCCTGCCCAACCGTCGCCGCGCCTGCTTCTACAACGTCTGGGCCTGGCGGGCGCTGGCCAAGGACCGGTTCCGGGCCCGGCTGCGCGCCGACCTGACCGAGGTCTTCGCCGCCCTGCGACGCGGCGACATCACCCCGCAGATCGCGGCCGAACTGCCGCTCGCCCGCGTCGCCGAGGCCATGCGGCTGGCCGAGTCCGGCACCGTCGCCGGAAAGGTCGTCCTCACTCCGTGACGCGTCACACCCCGGTCAACGGACCTGCACCCGCAGGCCCGCGGGTGCTGCACCGCCCAGGACGCGGAACCCGCGCGGGACGACCTCGTCGGCCGCGCGCCCCTGCACCGCGAGGGGCTGAGGAACAGCAGAGGAGCGCCGGAGCCTGCCCTGGATGAGCGCCCCTACGCCGCGAAGGGCTGAGGAACAGCAGAAGAGCGCCGGAGCCTGCCCACGATGAGCACCCCCACGCCGCGAAGGGCTGAGGAACAGCAGAAGAGCGCCGGAGCCTGCCCTCAATGAGCACCCCCACGCCGCGAGGGGCTGAGCCTCGAAGCACTGCCTCGGCCCGGCACCGCGTTCCGCTTCGTGTGCGTCGTGTGCGTCGGGTGCGTCGGGTGCGTCGGGTGCGGCAGCCTCGTGGCCGAGCGCGCAGCTCCCCGCGCCCCTTCGGTTCTTCAGGGCGCCGTCTCGGCGCACGGCGCACGGCGCACGCCCTGGGCCTCGACGGGAACGCCGGCCTGTGCCACGGCAAGGGCGTGTCCCGGGGCATACTCACCCCCGCTCGCCCCGTACACCGCGCGCCTCGTTCGCCGCGGGCCCACCGCACTCAGCTCCGGAGGTTTGTGTGAATCGCAGCACCCGACGGTCCACTCGTCGCGCCCTGCTCGCCGCCCTGCTCGGCGCCGCGGCCACGCTCGGCGCGGCATCGCCCGGCACGGCAACGCCCGGCACGGCAACGCCCGGCGCGGCAACGCCCGGCGCGGCAACGCCCGGTGCGGCATCGGCGGAGCGGGCGGCCGCGCCTGCCGTGCCGCTGCGCGTGGCCACGTACAACATCCACGCCGGAGCCGGGCAGGACGGGGTCTTCGACCTCGACCGCACCGCGGCGGCGCTCCGCGACCTGCGCGCCGACGTGATCGGCCTCCAGGAGGTCGACGTGCACTGGGGTGCCCGCAGCGGCTTCGCCGACGAGGCGAGGGAACTCGCCGAACGGCTGGACATGCGGGTCTTCTTCGCTCCGATCTACGACCTGCCGCCCGCCGCGGGGCACGCCGAGCGGCGGCAGTACGGGGTGGCGGTGCTCAGCCGTCTTCCGGTGGCCGCCGCCGAGAACCACGAGATCACCCGGCTGTCCACCCAGGTCCCCGATCCCGTGCCCGCTCCCGCGCCCGGCTTCGCCGAGGTGACGGTCCGGGCCCGCGGCACCCTCGTGCACGTCTACTCGACCCACCTGGACCACCGCACGGACCCCTCGGTCCGGCGGGCCCAGGTGGACGACATGCTCCGCGTCCTCGCCGCGGACCCGGGTCCGAAGGTCCTCGTCGGTGACTTCAACGCCGAGGCCGACGCGCCCGAGTTGGCGAAGCTGTGGGGACCGCTGGCGGACGCGGCCCCGAACGGCGGCAGGACCTACCCGGCGACCGACCCGGTCTCCCGTATCGACCTGGTGACCGTCTCGCCCGAGGTCAGCGTGACCGGTGCGCACGAGGTCGCGACCGAGGCATCGGACCACCGGCCGGTGGTCGCCGACCTGCGGGTCCGGCGGCACGGCCGCTGACCCACGACGGCTCTCGGGCCTGCACGTCTCGACGCTCGGGGCAGGCCCTCGTCGAGCCGGCGAGGCCCTGTGGTGTGCGCTCGGCGGCGCACGGCGCCGTCCGACGGTCCCGGTCTCAAGCGCGACCAGGGGTCCGGCACCGCTGAGCGACGACGGCTCGATGTCGGCGACGCAGCGCACCTTCACGGGTGGTGAGCGTCAGCGTCCTTTCGATGGGCACGCTGCCGGTGCCGTGCGCGAAGTCGGCCCCGCCCAGTTCGGTGACCGTCCGGTCGACGCGCACGCCGAGGTCCGTGCCGCCGCACGGGTTGGGGAGCCTGATGAAGACGTGTCCCGACTCAGTGATACGCCGCGGCCGGGCACGGTCTCCAGCCGCCCGTAGGAGAGGCCGGCTTCCGCCGGGCAACGCCCTGTTGGCCACGGTGCCGCGGCCGACGGCGCGGCGCCACCGGCTTGATCGCCTGGAACAGCACCGACTACGACGACCTGTGGGACCGGTCCCCGTACGGCCACCGCCCGTTCGAGTCACCCTGGCCTCGCCGGACCGGGACCGGGAGCCGGTCGTGGAGCCGGGTGAGGTACTGCTGGAGAGGGGCCCCTCGGCCGACCGCACACAGGGGCCGGCCTGCGGATCGAGGGGCCCGCGGGCCGTTCCGGGTGAAGTGAATCGCAGGCCAAGACCGGGGAAACCTCCCGGCCGGGCGGAACACTTCTGGGCCGCGCCGTTGTTGAGGCGCATGATCGATCACGCCATCAGGTGGTCGGAAGAGGAAAAGAGAGAGTCATGTTCCACCGCATCCTTGTCGCCGTCGACTCCAGCCCCGCCCGTCACGCCGTCGTCCGGCTCGCCGGTGACATGGCCCGGCTGACCGGTGCCAAGGTCAAGGTCCTGCACGTCGCCCCGTCCACGGCCACGCTCGCCGCGGTCGTCCCCCTGGAGGACGACACGGAGGCCAAGGCCGTCCTCGACGAGGCCGTGGGCGCCCTGCGCGACGCGGACGTCGACGCCGAGGGCGCCCTGGCCGTGGGACTGACCACCCAGATCGCCGCCACCGTCGCCGCCACCGCCGAGGAGTTCCATGCGGACCTCCTGGTGCTCAGCCCGCACCACCGCGGTTCGCTGGAAGCCCTGTTCAACCCCCGGGTCAGCGACGCCGTCGCGCACATCAGCCGCGCGGCGATCCTCCTCGTGCCCGAGACCGCCGAGGACACCGGCACCGACAAGGACTGATGCGTTCGGTGCCCCACGGCGCGTGCCGGTGACCCGGGTCGCGGGCATGGGCGGGGACAGCGCGGGAGCCGACGGATGTCAGGTGGCCGTCGACTCCCGGGTTCCGGGTGGTGCGGTCAGGCCGCGGCGCGCGGGATGTCCTCGCCCCCCGCGACCGACAGGTGTTCCGCGCCACCCGGAGCCGGCCCGGACCGCCTCGCGCCGCGGGCCGGCCCCCTGACTACAGTCACCGCATGCCGCGCTTCGCCCACGACCTGCCCTTCGACCCCACTCACGGACACACGCCGGACACCCTGCTGGCGGTGCCCGCGCCGCCCGCGCCGGCCGGCTTCGACGACTTCTGGCGCTCCCGCCGGGCGGCCGCGCGGCGGATCGACCCACGGCCCCGGGTGGGCGCCTTCGTGGAGGAACGCGACGGAGTGCGGGTCCACGAGGTGACCTACGCGTCCACCAGTGGCCGCTGCGGCGGCTGGCTGGCCCTGCCCGCAGACGGCCGGCCCGCCCGCCACGGTTTCGTCATCGGGCACGGCTACGGCGGACGCGAAACGGCCGGCGCCGCCCTGCCGTTGCCCCTGCCCGGTTCGGCCGCGCTCCTGCCCTGCGTGACCGGGATGCCGACGCGCGGCCTCCGGGCGGACGTCCCCGCGCACGCCGCCGAGCACGTACTGCACGGCATCGGCTCACGGGACACATATGTGCTGGGCGACTGCGTCGCCGACCTGTGGTGCGCGGCGACCGCGCTGCTGGAACTCGTACCGGAACTCGACGGGCGGGGCCTCGGCTATCTCGGCGAGAGCTTCGGGGGCGGCCTCGGCGCCCTGGCACTGCCCTGGGACGAACGGTTCGCCGCCGCGCTGCTCACGGTGCCGACGTTCGGCAACCATCCGCTGCGGCTGACCCTGCCCAGCACCGGAAGCGGTGAGTCGGTGCGCGGGTACGCGCGCGAGCACCCGGAGGTCGTGGACGTCCTCGCGTACTACGACGCGGCCACGGCGGCGACCCGGCTGCGCCTTCCGGTGCTGGCCGCGTGCGCCCTGTTCGATCCGGCGGTGCCGCCGCCGGGCCAGTTCGCCGTGCACAACGCACTCGCCGGACCGCACACTTTGCACCTCCTCGACGCCGGCCACTTCGCGCACCCCGGCGAGGCCGAGGAGCGCCGACGCCTGCGCGCGGCCACGGACGCCTTCTTCGCCCGGCAGCTGAGGTGACGACGCCCGGACGAGGTCCCGGTCACGGGCCGGGGGTGACATCCCTCGTCATCCGCGTCCGTCGGGGCGGCGTCGGGGTCCGCGCAGTCCGGGAAACACAGGCCGAGGACGCCGGCGGAGCGGCCGGCGAGCCCGCGGGGCGTTGTGCTGTCCCCGGCGGCGGAGCGAACGCCGAGGCGGCCCGGCTGCCGCGGGCGGCCATCGCCGACGGCCGCGCCGGTGACGCCGGTCAAACCCCGTCCCCGTACGGCCGTTGGCGCGAAGGTGACACATGTCCGGGGGAAGTGACTAACCTGCCCCCATGATCGCGGATGCGGGAGCCGGGCCGGAGCGCGGTGGTGCGGCCGCCGACGAGGAGGAGTGGCGGGCGACGCGTGCCTGGGTGGAGCGGAGGCTGTCGCAGGGAGAGCGCGTCCACGAGGTGGTACGACTGCGTGGCGGGTGGACGTCGCGGATGCGCCGCCTCGATGTCCACGGACCGTGCGGCCGCCGCTCACTGGTCCTGAGGTCCTTCGTCACCCCCTTCTTCCTGCGGCACGCCGAGGGTCTGCTGACCCGTGAGGCGAGCGTGCTGCGCCTGCTCGGCGGCACGGACGTACCCGCGCCCACACCGATCGCCGTGGACGCGACGGCACGGCACTGCGACCACCCCTCCCTGCTCATGTCGCTGCTGCCCGGAAACGTGCGCCTGGGTGACGACGGGGTGGAGCGGCGCACCACGCTGCTGGCCCGCCAGTTGCTGCGCATCCACCGGGTGCGGGTGCCCGCCGCGGACCGGCCCCGTGCCTACCAGGCGTGGACCTCCCCCGCACAGGTGCGCCCGCCGGACGCAACCGCGCGACCCGAGCTGTGGCGACGGGCCGTGGACGGCATCCGCCGCGAACCCCCGGAGCACGTGGCCCGCTTCCTGCACCGGGACTTCCACCCCGGCAACGTCCTGTTCACGGAGGAACGCGACGAAAGCGATGAACACGATGAACGCGACAGGGACGGCGGTGACGGTGGCGGCGGCCTGCGGATCACCGGTGTCGTCGACTGGGTGGAGACCTCCTGGGGGCCGGCGGACCTGGACGTGGCGCACTGCTCGACCGCCCTGGCCCTGCTGCACGGTGTGCCCACCGGGATGCGCTTCGCCGACCAGTACGTCGCCGCCGGCGGAACCCTCACCGCCGATGCAGGCGGCCACCTGTACTGGCGGCTGCTGGACGCGCCGGCCTTCGCACCGGACGCCGAGAAGGTGGCCGTACCCTGGCGCGGACTGGGCCGTACCGACCTCACCCCCGCCGTGGTGAGCGGACGGCTGGAGGACTATGTGCAGACGCTCTTCGACCGCTACGGCGACCGCCCGCACGCACACCCGTGAGGCCCGACGCGTCCGGCCTCGGGGCAATTCGGATGGTGGGGTGAATCGGCTGAACGTCCGGGGCGGTCGTGCTTGCATGGGGGCCATGGTGGCCGCCGATCGTCTGCTCGCCTTCGCCGCGATGTCGTTCCTGCTGATCGTCGTTCCCGGGCCCAGCGTGCTGTTCGTGGTCGGGCGGGCGCTGGCGCACGGGCGGCGCGCCGCGCTGACCACGGTCGTGGGGAACACGCTCGGCGCCTATGTGCTCGTGGTGGCCGTGGCGCTGGGGATCGGGACGGTCGTGGAGCGCTCCGTGCCGGTCTTCACGGCGTTGAAGCTCGCGGGCGCCGCGTATCTCGTGCATCTCGGTGTCAGGGCATGGCGGCAGCGCGGTTCGCTCAAGGCGGCGTTCGCCGCGGACGAGGCGGACCGGGGAGGTCTGCGCACGCTGTGGGAGGGGTTCACGGTGGGCGTGGCCAACCCCAAGACCATCGTGTTCTTCGCGGCCGTGCTGCCGCAGTTCGTCGATCCCGGCCGGGGACGTGTGCCGGCCCAGATGCTGCTTCTCGGGCTGGTCTTCAACGTCATCGCCATCGTCTCGGACAGCGTGTGGGGACTGGCCGCGGCCACCGCCCGGGACTGGTTCGCCCGTTCTCCGCGACGGCTTTCGCTGGTCGGCGGCGTCGGCGGGCTCGCGATGATCGGTCTCGGTGTGACCGTCGCCGCGACGGGCCGCAAGGACTGACCGCGGGGCCGCGGATGGGCCGTGCGGGCGTGATCGCGGCACCGGCTCGGGGCGACGACAGCAGGAGCCGGGCACGGACGGTTCCGTGACATCTCTCACACCGGCTCCGGGAATTGGCCGGGCCGGGTAGTAGACACTTCTGCGGGGACATTCTGGATTTGTCCGTCTTGACCCCTGTGTGCGCATCGCCGGAAGCGAGCACCCGCCGCACGGTCGGCACCTTCACTCCATCCTTTGCAGCAAACGGGTTCTGACGGTGCGACAGAAGACGGCGCCGACCGTGAACTCGGGCCTGCACTCTCGTACTCCGCTGACAAGGGGCGCATGCATCTACGAAGCGGGATCGTACGAGAGCCCTTTGCGCTGCAAATGAAGCCTTCCTGAGAATCGACGCGCACGGCCTCGCCGCGGTCGACGGGCGGGGTCTTCGCAGCCGGCACACCGCACCAGGAGCGCTCGGCGACTACCGAGTGAGGTCACGCATGGGGAACCACCGCAAGAAGAATCATCACCGGCGCATACTCGTCGCCGCCGTCGCCGTGGGCGTCGTGGGCGTCCCGTCCGCCGCCATGGCGGCCTGCACCGACTGGCAGGGACCGGGCGGCGGCGGACAGCAGCAGCTCAGTGGCGCGGCGGACACCACGACGGCAGGCGGGTGGAGCAGCACCGGCCGGCGCCCGGACGGGTGGAACCACACGGGCTGGCGTCAGGACGGGAACCGCGGCGCGGGTCGGCAGTGGACCCCTGGCGGGGGCGGCGCCCCGGCGGCGCCGGACGCCCCGCCCGCCGCGGCGGACTCGCCGCAGACCGGTGCGCCCGAGGCCGCCGACCCGCCGTCGTGGGCGGGCCGGCACCCGGGGCACCGGCACTGGAGGGACACGCCGCCCGGCGCCCCGGCGCCCAGCACCCCGGCACCCGCGCCCAGTACGCCCGCGCCGAGCACCCCGGCACCCTCGCCCAGCACGGCCGCGCCCAGCGCGCCCGCCGAGGCACCCGAGACCTCCGCGGCCCCGGAGTCGCCGAGCGCTCCGGCGGCCACCAGCACCGCGTCCGAAACCGCCACCCGCATCCTCGAACTCGTCAACGACGAACGCAGCAAGGCGGGTTGCTCGGCGCTGACCCTGAACGACACGCTCACCAAGGCCGCGCAGGCGCACAGCGAGGACATGGCGGCCCACCGGAACATGTCGCACACGGGGTCCGACGGGTCCATGCCGGGCGACCGCCTCACGAAGGCCGGCTACGCCTGGAGCGCCTACGGCGAGAACGTCGCCTACGGCTACTCCGGTCCCGAACAGGTCATGGCGGCCTGGATGTCCAGCCCCGGCCACAAGGCCAACATCCTCAACTGCTCCTTCAAGGAGATCGGCGTCGGACTCGCGCAGCCCGGCGACTACTGGACCCAGGACTTCGGGGCCGCCCGGTAACCGGCGGGCGACGAGGAGTCCCATTGCGGGTGGCCGGTGCCATGGCGCCATGGCACCGGCCACCCGCCCCGGGGTCGGTTGTCATGACCCTGACTTCGAAAAAAGGCGGGCTCGGCGGCAGGCTCCGCTGTTACGATCGGCCGCATGATCACGCGTTCGCCTCAGCACCGGATGATGCCCCGCCGACGGGGCTGCTGAGGACGCACGCGTAGCGCATGCGAGGCCCCGAAACGGGGCCTCGATTCGTTGTGCGAACGGGCCCCGCCACCCCGGTAGGAGGACCGATGACCGCACGACGCCACTACATCACCACGACCATTCCGTACGTCAACGCCCGCCCGCACCTCGGCTTCGCCCTGGAACTCGTCCAGGCGGACACGCTGGCCCGTCACCACCGTCACCGGGGCGAGCAGGTCCGGCTGCTCGGCGGCACCGACGACAACTCCCTGAAGAACGTCCTGGCCGCCGAGGCGGCCGGCGTCGACGTGCAGTCGTTCGTGGACCGCAACGCCGACGCCTTCGCCGCGCTGCGCGGCCCGCTCTCGCTCTCGCTCGACGACTTCATCCGCACCAGCAGCGACCCGCGCCACCGGGTCGGAGTGGAACGCCTGTGGCGCCGGTGCGCGGCCTCCGGCGACCTCTACCGCACCCCGTACGAGGGCCTGTACTGCGTCGGCTGCGAGCAGTTCTACACCCCGGCCGAACTGGTCGACGGACGGTGTACCGAGCACGGCACCGAACCCCGACTCGTCGCGGAGGAGAACTGGTTCTTCCGGCTGTCCCGTTACGCCGACCGCCTGCACCGGCTGATCTCCGCCGGCGACCTGCGTATCGAGCCCGCGGCCCGCCGTAACGAGGTCCTCGCCCTGATCGAAGGCGGCCTGCACGACTTCTCGGTCTCCCGCTCCCACGCCCGCGCCCGCGGCTGGGGCATCCCCGTGCCCGACGACCCGAGCCAGGTCGTCTACGTGTGGTGGGACGCCCTCGGCAACTACATCACCAGCCTCGGCTACGGCACCGGCGACGCCGCGTACACCCGGTGGTGGGAAACCAGCGAACGCCGTATCCACTTGGTCGGCAAGGGAGTTGTCCGCTTCCACGCCGTGTACTGGCCGGCCATGCTGCTGTCGGCAGGTCTCCCGCTGCCCACCGACATCCTGGTCCACGACTACCTCACCGTCGGCGGTCGCAAGATCAGCAAGTCCGCGGGCACCACCGTCGACCCGGCCGCGCTGGTCGCGGCCCACGGAACCGACGCGGTGCGCTGGTGGCTGCTGCGGGACGTGCCACGGGTGGGGGACGCCGACTTCACTCCCGACCGCCTGACCGCCCGTGCGGACGCGGACTTCGCCAAGGGACTCGGCAACCTCGTCCACCGCGTCGTGACCATGGTCCACCGCTTTCGCGGCGGAGTGCTCCCCGCCGTCGGCCCCGCGCCGGCCACCGGTCCGGCGCCCGCCCTGGTCGACGCCTGCCGGAAGGCTCCACGACTCGTCGACGCCGCCTTGGCCGGCTTCGACTTCCGGCGTGCCCTCCACGCGGTCCAGGACATCGTGGAGGAGGCCAACCGCCTGGTCGATGCCACCCGGCCCTGGGAACTGGCCCGGGCTGAGCGGCAGGGCGACGCCGCGGCGGCGCGGCGGCTCGACGCCGTCCTCGTCACCCTGGTCCGGGCGTGCCGGGTGCTCGCCGACGAGCTGCGCCCCTTCGTGCCCGACGCCGCCGCGCGGATCAGGGAACAGGTGACACCGGTCGGGGGGCGCGTGCCCCCGGCACGGCCGCTGTTCCCCCGCCTCCAGCAGGACACAGGGCAGACATGACATCCGGTACCCCGGCAAACAGGACCCACCGACCGCAGGGCACCGAGAAACCACACCGCACCACCCCCGGACCGCCCCGACACGGACCCACAGCCCGGACGGGCCACCACGCGGACGGCCCGATCCCCATCGCCGGTCACCGCGCCAACCAGCCCAGCAGGAACGCCGGACGGACATGACATCCGGTACCCCGGCAAACAGGACCCACCGACCGCAGGGCACCGGGGAACCACACCGCACCACCCCCGGACCGCCCCGACACGGACCCACAGCCCGGGCGGGCCACCACGCGGGCGGCCGGTCCGCGGCGGTGGTCAGCGCGTCGGTCGGTCCGGCAGGGCGCCGCTCGCATTCGGGCGCGGAGGCAGCGCGAGGTGTGCGAGATCGCCGGGGGGCGGTGAGCGGACCGGCCACAGCGGTGCGGCGGAGCCGTCGGCGACCGCGGCCGGGGCGTCGGTGAGGTTCATGCGTTCGCGCAGCCGGCCGTAGAAGTCCATCGGCCCCAGTCGCACCGCGCGGAGCCGACGCGGCGACGGGTACACCCCGATCCAGTCCCCCGGGTTCAGGACGCCGCGGAGCTGGCCGTCGATGCTGACGGCGGCCCGGCCGGAGCGTTCGAGCACCCTGAGCGCGATGGGTTCGTCGGGAGCGGCGACGACGGACCGGTTGAACGTCATGTGCGGGGCGACCGGCGTGAAGATCAGCGCTTCCGCGCGCGGCGAGACGACCGGGCCGCCCGCGGCGAAACTGTAGGCGGTCGAGCCGGTCGGGGTGGCCACCAGCAGCGCGTCGGCGGAGTAGGACGCCAGCAGCCGGCCGGCCAGATACACGCCCACCGACACCTGCCGGTCCCGGGCGAGCTTTTCCAGCACGACGTCGTTCAGCGCGGTGATGTTCAGGGCGACGCCCCATTCGTCCCCGATCGCGCAGTCGGCGCGCACCCGCGGGGGCGGCAGCAGGGGTCCGCGGCCGTACCGCAGGAGCGCCTCCATGCCCTCGGGCACCTGTAGGCGGCAGGAGGCGCGCATGGTGAGCAGCATGCGGCTCTCGACGTTGAGCCGCCCGTCCCGGACGGCGTCCAGTGCGCAGCGCACGGAGGGGGCGGGGACCTCGGTGAGGAAGCCGACCCGGCCGAGATCGACTCCCAGGACCAGGGCGTCGTGCTCCGCCGCGAGCCGGGCCCCGCGCAGAAACGTGCCGTCGCCGCCCAGGGTGACGATGAGATCGGGGTCGCCCGCGGCCTCGATCTCCTCCTGCGCGCTGTGCCGCACGCCTTCCTGCCACACGTCGATGTCCGCGCAGTGCACGTCGTTCTGCGCGCTCCAGTCGCGGACGGCCCGGGCGGCGTCCACGGCCTCCGCGCGTCCGGCGTGGACGACCAGACCGATGCGGCTCACGGTCATATCCGCCTCCAAGGACACACGGGGCGACGGCCCGCACCGGCGCGGCGCACAGTCCGGGTCACCATCGAGCCTGCCACGGCATCGCACGTCACGCCGCCGGGGCACCCGGTTCCGTGTCCTCGCCATGAGACGGACGTCCCGCTCCCCGCCGCCCGACGAGACCGACGAGACCGACGAGACGCCAGCCGGTCAGCCCGCCAGGTACGCGGACAGCCCGGCCAGCAGCCGGTCGACGTCCTCGGTGTCGTTGTAGGGCGCGAGCCCGATGCGCAGCCCGCCGCGGTCGCCGAGGCCGAGGCGGCGGGACGCCTCGACGGCGTAGAACGATCCCGCCGGCGCGTGGACGCCGCGCCGCGCGAGGACGTGGTAGGCGTCCGCCGCGTCACGCCCTTCGAAGGTCAGCAACAGGGTGGGGGTGCGGTCGGCGGCCCTGGAGTGGACCGTGACGCCGTCGAGCTGGGACAGCCCCTTGTCGATGCGCTCGCGCAGGACGCGTTCATGGCCCTCCAGCGCGTCGAACGCGGCGGCAAGGCGCTCGCGCCGCGATCCGGTGGCGCGGGCGTCGAGGCCGGCGAAGAAGTCGACCGCCGCCCGTGTGCCGGCCAGGAACTCATAGGGCAGCGTGCCCAGTTCGAACCGTTCGGGGACCGCGTCGGTGGAGGGCTCCAGCTTGTCCGGGCGCAGTGTCTCCAGCAGTTCCGGCCGGGCGGCGAGCACCCCGTGGTGGGGGCCGAGGAACTTGTAGGCCGAGCAGACGAAGAAGTCCGCGCCGAGCCGCTCCACATCGACCAGGGTGTGCGCGGTGTAGTGGACGCCGTCGACATAGGTGAGCGCCCCCGCCTCGTGCGCCAGACGAGAGATCTCGGCGATCGCGGGGCGCGTCCCGATCAGGTTGGAGGCGGCGGTGACGGCGACCAGCCGGGTGCGCTCGCAGACGACGGCACGGACGTCGTCCGGGGTGAGTTCGCCGGTGGCGGGGTCGAAGTCGGCCCAGCGCACGGTGGCACCGGCCCTCTCGGCGGCCTGGATCCACGGCCGGATGTTGGCGTCGTGGTCGAGGCGGGTGACGACCACCTCGTCGCCGGGCGACCAGGTCGCGGCGAGGGTGCGGGAGAAGTCGTAGGTGAGCTGTGTGGCGCTGCGGCCGAAGACGATCCCGGCCGGCCGCGCTCCGAGGAGGTCGGCCATGGCCCGGCGGGTCTCCGTGACGATGGCGTCCGCGTTGCGCTCCCCCGGCGCCTCGTGGCCCCGGTTGGACAGCGGCTGGGCCAGCGCGTCGCCGATGGCCCCGATGACGGCCCGGGGCGTCTGGGTGCCGCCGGGGCCGTCGAAGTGGGCGATGCCGGCGGCCAGGGCGGGGAACTGGGAGCGGATGGCACCGATGTCGTACGTCACGAAGGGCTCCTGTGGGTGGCGGCGGGCCTGGAGGTGCAGGCGGCTGGGTGCGCGTCACACCGACGGTACTCGGCCGCACGTCATCGTCTCCGTTCGTCGCCCCCCGTCATCGCCCCCGTCGCCGTCTCCGCCCTGGTCTCCGTCGTCGTCTCAGTCATCACCCCCGTCGTCGCCTCCGTTGCCACCCCCGTCGTGGTGTCCCGTCTCCGTCGGCGCCTCCGTCATCGCCCCCGCCCCCGTCGCCGTCTCCGTCGTCGTCTCAGTCATCACCCCCGTCGTCGCCTCCTTCGTCACCCCGTCGTGGTGCCCCGTCTCCGTCGCCGTCGTCGCCCCCGTCGTCGCCTCCGTCCTGGTCTCCGTCGTGGTGTCCCGTCGCCGTCTCCGTCCTGGTCTCCGTCGGCGTCGGCGTCCGCGTCCGCGTCGGCGTCCGCCCCGGCGTCGGCGCCTTCGGCGCCGTGGGTGCCGGCAGTTCTGCGGGAGGCGCGGGTGAGCCGGCCGAGGCGGCCTCGCGCTGCCGCTCGCGGTGCAGCCGGGCCGCCGCCATCATCCGGTCCAGCACCGCACGCGTACGGACCATGTCGTCGCTGCTCGGAGAGCCGGTCGCGTTTCTGGGCCATCCGCTCCAGCGCGGTCGGACGCCTCCTCGCTGGGCGCGTCGACGCAGGGCAGCGGTTCGGCGATGGTGCGGCTGGAGAGTCCGGCGGCGCACGGCCGCTGGATGAACAGCGCCCGCTCGATCTCGTCGTCCGTGCAGTGCCGCCGGCCGCTGGTGCTGCGGGTGCTGCTCGGGAGCCCCTGTTCCTCGTAGTACCGCAGGGACCGGACGCTGGCCCCGGCCCGCGAGGCCAACGCCCCGACGCGCATGCCGCCGCCCGGTGGTGCACCACGCCGCAGACCTTGCCTCGGACGTCAATGTCAGGTTCTACCGTGACCGGCGTGCCCGGCGTCCGGGACCATCGATCGCCGAGCGACCGCAGGACGGTGCTCCGGGCGTCGCACCGGCTCCCGCCCCGCCCGGCCCGGCGCACCGGGTACGTGCGTCCGGTGTGGCCGATACTGACGTCGTCCAGGCAGGTGGACGGGCCGACCGCGGGAGGTGCGCGGGACCATGCGAGAACGGGGCGGCACCCGGCCGACGAGACTCCTGGCGTGGCTGCGCGCGCACGACCCGGACCTCGCGGCGACCCGTCGGGCGGGGCGCACCGCGCTGGTCATGCCCGCCCTGTTCGCCCTGTGCGGTCAGGTGATCGGCTCGCCCGTCATGGCGACCTACGCCGCGTTCGGGTCCGTCTCGATGCTGCTGCTGGTCGATTTCACCGGTCCGACGGTGCAGCGGCTGCGGGCGTATCTGGGTCTCGCGGCGGCCTGGGCGGTGCTGATCTGTCTGGGCTCGCTGGTCGCCGGGGTGACCTGGGCGGCGGTTGCCGTCATGGTGGTGGTCGGCTTCCTGATCCTGTTCTCGGGTGTGGTCAGCTCCGTGCTGGCTGGCGCGACCACCGCGCTGCTGCTCGCGTTCGTCCTGCCCGTGACCTCGCCCGCGCCGCTGACGCAGTTGCCGGCGCGGCTGGCCGGGGCGGGGCTCGCCGCGCTGGCGGCGCTGCTCGCGGCCGCCCTGCTGTGGCCCCGGCCGGTCGCCGATCCGCTCAGCGCGCCGGCCGCTCGGGTGTGCCGCGCGGTGGCGGCGTATCTGCGGGCCCATGTGTCGCGGTCTGCGGGCGCGCCGGACGCGCCGACGGCCGTGCGCCGCGACGAACTCGCCGCGCGAACGGCGTCGGCGGCGGCCGATCTGCGCTCCGCCTTCGACGCCACCCCGTACCGGCCCACGGGTCTGTCCGCCGGCTCCCGTGCCCTCGTCCGGCTCGTGGACGAGCTGACCTGGCTCACCGCCGTCGCGGCCCACGCCGGACGGTCCACGGCCGACTGCCGTGCCTGCGACGCGGACGCCCACGCCGTGCTGCGGGCCGCCGCCGCGGCCCTCGACCAGGCCGCCGACCTGCTCGCCCGTCCGCGCACCGCACCCGACACGATCGCGGCCGCCGCGACCGATCTGCGCACGGCAGTGGCGGGGCTGGAGCGCGGGGCCACCGTCCGGGTGCCGGTGCACCACCGGCCCGGGACCGAGGCGGAGGCCCGCGCCTTCCTCGGCACCCTGGACGTGTCCTTCCGCGCCCAGGAACTGGGCTTCGCGACCCTGCAGATCGCGGACAACGTGCGGGTGGCCACGGCAGCGGAGCGGCGCACTTGGCCGGAGCGGCTGCTGGGCCACGACCCCGGGGCGCTCGCAGGGCCGCTGGCCGCGGCCCGCGAGCGGGCCGCGGCCCATCTCCAGCCGCACTCGGTGTGGCTGCACAACAGCCTGCGCGGCGCGCTGGGACTGGGCATCGCCGTCGCACTGGCCGACGTGACCGCTGTCCAGCACTCCTTCTGGGTGCTGCTCGGCACGCTGTCGGTGCTGCGGTCGAACGCGCTCAGCACGGGGCAGAACGCGGTACGCGCCCTCGGCGGCACCCTCGCGGGCTCGGTCGTCGGCGCGGGGCTGCTGCAGCTCATCGGTCACCATGGCACCGCGCCCTGGTTCCTGCTGCCGCTCGCCGTGCTCGTCGCCGGCATCGCGCCGGCCGCCGTCTCGTTCACGGCGGGTCAGACACCCCATGTCGTTTGGTGTCAAGCGGCTGGGGTGTGGGCGTGGTGTGACCAGGCGGTTGCTTCGTCGTAGTGGGTGCGGGTTTTG